>JALEGQ010000140.1 GCA_022763385.1 bacterium | reverse complement strand
CGGTTTTCGCACATTTGAGGGGCTGGAAATCGCATTATATCACCAACTTGGAGCTCTACCTGAGCCACAAATGGCCCACAGATTCTGGTGACGAGGCTTTCCAAGCAGAAACCCGCCCTTGAAAATAAAGCGTTCAAGTTTATTTGAGCGTGCAAGACGGGCGAGAAACCGCTCGAGAGCAAGTGCTTTCCAGACATCGTTAAAGGCACGGTTTTGTGCCTTCGCAATCACCTTGATTCTATCCTTTAACGATCGTTCCAGGTCTTTACTCATGTAGTGAAGGCTTCCACGTATTTTTCTATTGGCGTTTTGAGTTTACGAGAATACTTCCTGAGTTTTACAAGATCAGGCTTTCCATGTCTGCCAGAAAGATATTCTTTAAGAGCTTTAATGGCTGTTTCTTGTGAGATAAAACGAAAGGAATCTATGATGGTCCTTTCTTTATCAAAAATACGAACATGAGTATTGCCAAGCTGTATCTTCGTGCTTCCAGTTTTTACATCACGCATCCTGACAATCTTTGCTTTTGGTCTCTTTGGTGCATACTGCTTATGAGGAATAGCAATCCAGAATTGCCTCGGCATCTCATCTGTCAGTTCATAGAGGGCAAGGGCAGAGATCAGACAGATCTTGCCATTGGGAATGCTTGCAGCAGTTGAGATCAGATCTTCCCACTCGAAGGGAACTTCTGTTCTCTCAGACTCGTTACCTCGGTAAACACCGCGACTGATCTTCTCAATATATCCTTTCTCAGCGTAGTAGCTGAGTAGGCTAGAGCTCACACCCTTCTTGCTGGCTTCTGCCGTCGTAAATGACGGTTTTTTTAGTAGTGATTTGAGTCTCTTATATCCCTTAGCTGGCATAGATGTATTTTCGTAGAGCTACCCACTAAGAGTCAATGGGTAGATATGCTAAATATTATGCCTTTCAGAACCTTTCTGGAAATTTCAATTGATGTTCGTACTTGGATGCAAAAGAGATGCAAGAAGTTGATTAAAAGTAGTCTTGTTAGAGTGTATGTTGCCCCTGAACGAAGTGGGCATTCCTACAGTGAAGGTGCGGCTGTCGAATCGTCATCATTTTTAGTGGGCGCTCTATTCCGTGAGATCGTAGGTGGCAGGTCTTTGGAAGTTTCTCTGATCGGCCGCGTCTCCCCGTTCTTTCATAAGTCGGAGTACGACGAAGTTCATCACCTGTTCCCACTCTAGCGGAGCAAGTACTGGGGGGAGGTCCGAGATTACTTCAAAGAGGGGTGTGGAGATGTCAGAAAAACTTGCGATGATCGAAGCAGCTCGACGATCCTCTTCTTGTTGTGTTGTTCGAAGTAGTATTCCTGTGCCGCCGTTTTTTGCGATTACCTGAAATGGACCGTGGCCGAAGGTGATGAATGTCTCTGCCTGTGGCTTCGGGAGGAAGAGCCCTTCGTGCATCTTCATGGAGAGGTGTTCGCCGTGCCATCGCTCACTGTTGAGGGTGAGAACGATATTAGTGGCACCGGAGCTGAAGAGCTTATCAATGGTGAGTCCTTGGTTGCATATCGAATCCGCTTTTGCCTCAGCACCCGTTAGCATCTGGAGGAGTACTTCCTTTTCAATTCCTGGAAAGAACTCTTCGCCGAGCTGACTGGCGATCTGATACGCCGCGAGATACCCAAACCACGGTCCGACCATACGGATAAGGGTCTCATCCTCACCTGCTGGTGGGATGTGAAAGACCGGAATTTCGTTCCGGTGACATCGATCAAGGAGCTCTCTTCTCTCCGCCCCCTCTGACTCTCGTGGAAGACCGGTAATCACGACTCCGGAGCCGTGCTCGCAGAGCGCTTCAACTCGGCGACGCATATTCGGGCTGAATCCTTGTGAAAATACACAGGAGTATTCTTCCGAGGCAGGGGGCTCGCCCGGTACTGTCGGCTGAAAGCGAGCTTGATTCCCGGGAATGGTATTTAATAGCATCGCAAGATACCGCGCATGGGCTTCTGAGCTCCCAATGCCGGTGGTAACGATATTCCCACAAACAAATTCCTGAATACGCGGAGGCTTTTGGTCGAGGTATTCTTCAAGAAGGCGTGGTATCGCCCGCACTCGCTGTTCTAAGAGCTCGTGCCCGAGCCGCTCCCCGTCTGACGAGGCTCCATGCCCGGAGCTTTTTCTCTGTGGATCTGGATGCACCGTTTACCTACAGCACCATTTGCCTACACCGGCTGCTCGAGGCGGGTGTCGATCTCGTCGCCGAGGAGTTCTGGAAGCTCTGGGTGAGGTTGTTTTCCGCCGTGTTCGCCGATGATCGGTTGGCGAGAGGTGTGGATGCGCTTCTGGAGCACCATCAGGGCGTCAAGAACGGTCTCTGGTCGGGGTGGGCAGCCGGGGATGTAGGCGTCAACGGGGATCAGCTTGTCGATGCCGG
Source organism: bacterium (assembly GCA_022763385.1). Taxonomy (GTDB): domain Bacteria; phylum Bdellovibrionota_C; class UBA2361; order UBA2361; family RFPC01; genus RFPC01. The sequence goes on along the minus strand of JALEGQ010000140.1, from coordinate 23,775 downwards.
CTACGGTGGTGTAGTTATCGTAAAATCCCCCAGAAGAGGCGCAGGCGCCAAAGGCGACGACGTACTTTGGCTCGGTCATCTGTTCATAGACCCGCACGAGTACCGGGGCGAGTTTGTGGGTGATGGTGCCGACGACCATGAGGAGGTCTGACTGTCTTGGGGTAAAACGGGGAAGCGCAGCTCCAAACCGGTCGGTATCGTAGTGGGCGCAACTTACTGCCATGTACTCCATACCGCAGCACGCCGTCACAAACGGGTAGGGGAAGAGGGAATACTTTCGAAACCACCCGATAGCACTATCGAGCTGGGTGTGAAAAAAACCGGACTCTTCAGCTTTTGGAGCAAACGGACTCATACGATCTCCCACGAACACAGTGACGAGGGCCTCTCACCTGAGGGGGCAGGGGCCATTCCTCCTAGCTTAACTGACGAATCCGCTTCGGGAAACCTGACAGGAGAAAAATCTCAGAGCTCTCTGGTGCCCTCGATTCTCCCCGAATCACTCCGGGCAACCCGGAGGATGAGGACCTCAGGGTCGTGCTGGAGGGCGATACGCCCACCTTCTGAGATGACCTCCTCTAAAAACTCAGATTTCTCCTCGAGAATCTGTGCGGCACACATGTCAAATCCCATATGGTACGGAAGCGGAAGGTGGTGAGAGGTCGGCATGAGATCCGATGGGAAATGAAGGGGGTATTCTCCTCCCGAGATCTTGATCCGTTGGAGTCCACGAGTGTGTCCGTGCGAAACATCGACCGTAATATCCGGAAAGACCTCTTCCCGGCCGTTCAGAAGCTGGAGCTTGGCATCTTTCAGGGGGGCAACGTGGTTTGAGAGATAACTCGCTCGTTCTCTTACATTGGGGTGTGTTGCAGCGGTATAGTTCTCTTCTTGAATCCAGATCTTGGCGTCTGGATAGCGGAGGTGGAGCTCTCCTTGTGGGTCCGTATAGGTAAGTCCTGCTGCATGGTCAAAGTGGAGGTGGGTAATGATGACGTCCGTCACCTCTTCAAAAGGGATCGTTTTTTTTCCCGCAAGCGGTGGAGAGAAACCAAAGATGGCGTGTTGTTTCTCGTTCCACTTCTCCCCACACCCCACGTCAACGAGAATCGTTCGCCCTTCGCCGCGGATCAGGAGCGAGTGTGTTGCGAGACGAATTCGGTTCTTCTCGTCAGGCGCCATCTTTCTCTCCCAGAGCGCTCGAGGTACTGCACCAAACATTGAGCCTCCATCAAGGAGGAGGTACCCGTGATTAACAAAGTCGACCGTATATCGCCCGCAAGAGAGTGGTTCTGCGGTGCACACCTGAAGCGCTGTGGACAAGTTTTTATTCATCGTCAGTCCTGTGAAGAGAGTTGGTAAAACATTTCAGCGTTTGTCGTGGTTTGACGGGCAACCTCTTCGAAAGAGATCCCCCGAAGCTCTGCAAGCCGGCGTGCTGTCAACGCGACATGAGCGCTCTCACACCGCTTTCCTCGGTGAGGCACCGGAGCAAGATAGGGAGCATCGGTCTCGATCATAATCTGTTCGAGCGGAATCGTTCGGGCGGCTTCATGTGCGGTTGTCGCTTTCGGAAAGGTGATGATCCCGGTGAAAGAAACGAGAAAGTTTATCTCTCGAAGTGATTCAGCAAACGCAGCATCTTCAGCGTAGCAGTGAAAGACCCCTCCTACCTCAGCAGCGTTCATCTCTTGCAATACAGAGAGGCATTCTGGTCCGGCCTCTCGGGAGTGAATCACGAGGGGAAGGTTCATTTCGAGGGCGATCTCAACCTGAAGACGAAACCAACGGAGTTGATCTTCCCGGGGACTCCACTCCTTAAAGAAGTCGAGCCCCGTCTCGCCGATAGCCCGTACTTTTGGATGCTTGGCAAGCTCTACCAAACGTTCGCGCTGCGAAGGAAGTGCGGCATCGTGTGGATGGATTCCGACTGTACACCAGATTCCCTCGTGTTGCTCTGCCAGCTTCACCGAACGCTCAGCTCCTTCGAATCCATCTGTTGCCCCGATATTGATGATTCGGGTAACACCTGCTGCTGTCGCTCGGTCTATAACGGCATCACGATCTTCGGAAAAATCTTCACCGTCAAGGTGAGCGTGTGAATCGATCAGGAGGGCGGTACTCATAAGGGATTCTCTAGTGCAGCTTTGCTCGTGTTTCGTTAGACAATGAGTGCGTCGAGTCCGCTTTCTCGCTCAACAACGAACCGTTCGGGAAACGGATCTGCGAGGTGAAGAAAGAGTTGTTGGAGTATATACAACGGCGCAAAATTTCTCTTTAAGAGATAGTGTTCCATCTCTCCCATCTCTTCCAGGAAGGTAGCCCACTTCGGTTCCGCCTCGTGGATGAGGTGGTATCGAGCGATTAACCGTAAGGTGGAGAGTTCTGAGGAGAGGGTTTCTTTGGATTGGCTCAATTCAGATCCAAGCTCGAGCGCCGCAGCGCGATCTCCCCTGGCGATTGCGAGGAGACTCTTCTCTCGTTGAAAGAGCGCTTCACCCTGGTGCAGAAGGAGAAAGTAGGCTTCCGAAGAGCCGTTTGCAAACCCAAAAAGTTTTGCCTCTTGTTCAGAAGAGAGTGACTCCCGTGCAGAAGTCGCCTCCTCTGAGAGGGTGTCTTGCTCTATGACCTTCCGGAGTTCTGTAGCGGAGAGCCGATGAAATCCCCACCGTTGAGCCCGCGAGTGAATCGTTCGGAGCATCAGGTGTGGCTTTCCCGTAACGAGGATGAAGGAGGTGCCCTCTCGGGGCTCTTCAAGAGATTTTAACAAGACATTTGCAGCCTGCCCCTGAAGGAGGTGTGCCTCATCAAAGATCAGGAATCGGTACTTTCCAGAAAACGGTTTCAGTCGGAGGGAGTTGAGGATCTCTCGCACTCCCTCTGTTGAGGTCTTCTCCTTGTCGGCGCAAGAGAAAGAGAGGAGGTCTGGCATATGACGTGAGCGAACGAGGGTGCAGTGGTGACAGTGATCGCATCCACCGAAGCTCCATGTTGCTCCCTGGTTTTGGCAGAAAAAGGTCTTTGCTAGCAACTCAGCGATGAGCTTTTTGCCAATTCCTTCTCGTCCGGTAAAGAGGAGTGTGTGGTGCAGTCGATTCTCGTTCACGGCTTCAGTAAGTGCCCGGATCGTTTGTTGGTGTCCGAAGATCTTTGGGGGAGAAGCGGTCATCGGGTGGCCACCACCCGTTCACAGATCTCTATCGCCTGAGCGAGCAAGTGATCGGCGCTCTGGGCTCCATCGAGCACCACGCACGGCTCAGCTTCAGACTCGGCGAGTTCGAGAAAGCCGTTGCGAAGTTTTTTGTGAAAGGAGAGTTGCTCCTGCTCAAAGGCATCTTCTGCTCCTTTCTCTGAGTTTCGGTCAAGACCCACCTGCGGATCGAGGTCGATGAGGATCACGACATCTGGTGTTACCCCCTGGAGCGCGATCTGAGAGAGTTCACGGAGCAGGTCAACGGAGAGCCCCCGGCCGTACCCCTGAAAGGCGATCGTTGAGTAGTAAAATCGGTCGAGAATCACCAGCTCCTGGCGAGCAAGTGCTGGAGTAATGACCTCTTCCACGTGCTGAGCCCGGTCTGCGGTAAAGAGGAGCGCTTCTGCCAGCGGAGTCCTCGGCGTATGCGCCTCATCGAGAAGGAGTCCCCGGAGTTCTGTACCGAGCGGAGTTCCCCCCGGTTCTCTCGAGAGGCACACCGGAAGATCTCGGCCCTGAAAGTGCCGCGCTAGCCCCTGCTGGAGAGTCGATTTTCCCGCCCCATTAACCCCCTCAAGCGCCACAAAACCGCGAGCAGCACTCGGCTGAAATTCATGGGAAAGAATACGCACAGGACAGCTCCTTCAAGACGCCCAGGCTAAAATTCCCACCAAAATTGATCAAGTCTCCACCAAACGGGTGTCAGACACCCCGAAGGTTTGCAAAAAGGCAAGTGGTATCAGTGTCTTACGAGAGGTGCCTGAACGGTTATGGGTGCTTACATCGGGTTGTTACATTTTTTGAAAGCAGGTGAATAGCTCAGCACTACGCCCCCTCCTCTACTCTAGGCCGTTAGCGGCATCATCCATTTTTGCGAAGTCAGTGAATTGAGAATAGAAGCTATTCACCCCTCGAGGTGTAAGAACGAGTAAGGAATAGGGATGATGCGAAGGATCGCGGTTATATCGCATTAGATTTCCTCTCATGGAGTGACCAGCTCCGAGGAGTACGTTTCGAAACCTTCCTTGGCCGCGAGAAAGGACCAGATCGAGAGATTGATCCTCTCGCTCATTGAAGCCACGTATAATTTCTTGATCTGAGACATTTGGTTGTTCTGCCATCTGCTTAAAGCGCGAGAGAGCATTGGGTTCCTCAAAGCCGGTGAGAGTTATCCGATTCATAGCAGCCAAAATTATCCACGGGTTTCTGGTGAGCGGACGACTCATAAGCGCTTGCAAGATGGCCGGTTCTAATGAATTTTCAGTGATCAATCCATTACGTGTTGCCTGAGCAAACTCATTCGAAAGCTCTTGTGCAAGAGGAGGAGTCATGCCATCGACATAGAAACTAGAATCTCCAGTTCCTTCTCTGACTGCCTCAATTGCTGAGAACTGAGCCTCTCGCAGATCATCGATCTGTTCCATCATCGAGGAGCTCATGTCTTCACCGTAGTGTGCGATCCGTACATGGATGAGCAAATGGGCTCTCCGAGGCGCACGGTTGCTCGGGTAGAAGTGTGCTTCTTCAAAGGATTCAGGAGAGATTGAAACCCCAAAGGTATCACTTGCTCGCGTAAGAGCTGCGAGCACCTGAGGAGAAACGCCTAAACCAGCTACTTCCCGCGTTATAGGAGAAGGATCCGAAGAGATATTGCTCTCATCGGTATCACGACCACAACTCGGCAAGAAACTCGCTAATGCAAGTGCTCCGACGTGAAGAGTTCTCCAGGAGAGAGAGGTTGTGTCCTCTGGAGCTTGACGAGAAGCCGCAGGCCCCGGCGCTGATAGATCCGCCATTTTGCCACCAAAAATACCTGAATAGGAGGGTACGCCCTTCCAAGAGGTAGTCAAGAGTTGTGGGTGCGGGGACGAGCGGAGGTGTACGTCTGGTACAGTGAGCACGGCCCCATATCCACTGACGAAGCTCTCTGCGTAGCTTTTCCTGTGGAAAAGCGTTGAGCAGAGAGTCGCGGAGGGCGCGGAAGCGCCAGTAGCGAAGACCGAGCAAAAGCCGGACGCTTACGAGATGAAGAGTTTGATGCCGTACTCTATCTGCTTCGAGGTAAACGGCTTCGTAATATAGTAATCAGCTCCATACTGGTATCCCTCCAGGATCTCACCGTCCTGGTCCTTTGCTGTTACCATAATGATTGGGAGCTCTACGAAATCATCCATCTCTCGAATTTTTTCGAGCACTTCATAGCCGTTCATCACGGGCATCATGATGTCGAGGAGGGCGAGATCGAGCTTCTTCCCTTGAATCCCCTCAACGGCTTCTGGACCTGATCCAAAGGCGAGGTAGTCGTATCCGAGTGCTTCAAGGATGGCGCAGAGCGCAGCGCGGCTATCGTCGTCGTCTTCTACCACGAGAATGATTGGCTTTCCGGACACGTGATAACCTCCTCCAATAAGACGCTCTCAAGAGACGAGAAGACTCTTCGGGTGAGAAGAAGCTCTCGGCTGTAGCGTACAGGGATTTTTTCGCCTTATCTCTCAGTCGTCAATGAAGAGAAATTTCTGAAGGAAGAACGGCGTCACCGTGTGGTTGATGAGGGCGGGGACCAAGGAAGCTTCAGCCCAACCCGGTTGGCAACCCCGAGCACGGCGTCCACATACGGCTCGCTCCGGTTGTAGGCGTACACGGCCTTCCGTAACAGTTCAGTATCTTTGTGCTTTTTGGGGAGACTCGGTGCATGGGAACGGAGGAAGTTGCCAATGGAGAGGATCGCATCTGGATGCTGAAATAGGGATATAACACCGTCTCCATTTCCGTCCTGGGCAAATCGCTCAAACGAGGTGGGGAGAAATTGAGCATATCCAAATGCTCCTGCATGGGAGCCCTTGATGGCGAAGGGGTGGTAGCCCCTCTGCTCGGCGATTCGAAGAGCGGCTTCGACCTCAGGCCCAAAGAGTTCCAAGAGGTACTGGCCCCGCTCAAAGACCTCTTCTTTGGTCGTTCCGGGCTCATCCTCGGCCAGTCGTCGGTAGTTCTTGGTCCAATTCTCAGGAGAGCCAGCGTTTGCGAGTCTGGCGAGCCGGGGAAGGATAGGGGAATTTCCGGTGTATCGGCCAAGGTCGGTTTCGACGAGGAGGATTGCCACGATGAGCTCTTCAGGGATCGAATGACGGTGCTCCGCTTGCTTAAAGTACGGCTGATGGGTCTTTAGGTACTGTTTCGCACGTACTATCCGTTTGGGGTGGAGGAACTGCTGATAAATGCGCTTGGGTTCGCGGGGCCGCACGGCGTATGGGACAAAGGAGAAGGGAGGCATTCGTGAGTCATGGAAAAGAGAGCGAATTTTTTCTGGGGCTATGCCGCGGTCGACGAGGTACTGGGCGAGGTGTTCCCAAGGGGCTGCTTTTCCGGACAGAAGTGGTTGCTGAGCGGAGAGTGTGGTGGTGCCGAGCAATATGCCGAGGAGGAGTGGGAGCAGAAGAAGTGGTTTTTTCATACGGCGTGCACCAGGTGAGAGAATATATTTTCATCGCCGAGAGATCTTCCTTTTAGTCGGCTATCTGCAGAGATAATAGCTTGGTGAAGCCGGAGGAGCTTTGAAACCCCTGTTTTCTTCAGGAGCTTCATATCCTTGTCAAAGATCCAACTTGAGCCTCCTATGGCCTCTATCACCTCTGCGCGGGAGCGTTTCTGCTCGAGAAGGCTTGCGATTCGGAGTAGTCGAGCAGTCGACCTGCCGAGGAGGTTGAGAAGGAGGAACGCATTTTTCCCATTTGAGAGGAGTTCGTGTATCGCTCGTTCTGCCTCATGGGATGGTCGGGTGAGGATCTGTTCGAGGAGAAAAAACTCGTTGGGGTCCGGATGGTGATGAAAGAGCGCAGCAATATCTTTTGTGGTCGGAGAGGCGCCCTCTTCGCAGTAAAGCTTTAGGTGCTCGATGCACTGGTGAATTCGGTCGGCGCTCTCTTCCCCGATCTCGACAAGCTGCTGGGCTACGGTTCCCGGAATCTTCACCCCGAGCGCCGCGGCGTGGCTCATCGTCCAGGCGGGATATCCCTTTTTGGGAATGGGCTTTAACTCCAAGAGTGCCTTCCGTTTGTGGAAGTGCTTTCGGAGCCGGCTATTCGCTTTGAGCTGGGTGGCATGAAGGATAATTCGTTGGGAAGCAGGCCCTTCCAGGGGGGCCTTTAGAAAGGCATCGAGTACGGCACTTTTCATCTCGTCTGCTCGGAGGATGCGGATAATCTCCTGTGATGCGAAGAGCGCCGGAGAAAAGAGCTCAGTGATGATGCTGTCGACCTCTTTTACGGTCATGGAATCGCCGAAGAAGAGCGAAGAGGCTTGGCCCTCTCCGCCGATCTCCTCTACCACCCGGCGGTCGAGATATTCAAGCCGCACCCGATCTGACGCCACGAGGAGGATGGCGGGCTGCGACTGGTCAAACTCCTGGAAAGCCTTCTCGATATTCGACTGGTAGGGCATAACCGTGAGCCTACCGAAAACCGGAGAAACCACCAATACTTGATTGCAGAGAGTGGACATTTTCCTCTCGGAGTGTTACACCGCTGTATCGCCTCCAACACGCGGCGAAGCCCAGGTAGCTCAGTCGGTAGAGCAGAAGACTGAAAATCTTCGTGTCGGCAGTTCGATCCTGTCCCTGGGCAGTGTTTCCACCCCAGCGCTTTGCTTTGCAAAGACGCTTGCCCCTGATAGGGGCATATCGAGATAGGTAGTGAGCGGGATGGCGGGGGCGTATCGAGATCTTCCGGGCAGTGTTTCCACCCCAGCGCTTTGCTTTGCAAAGACGCTTGCCCCTGATAGGGGTATATCGAGATAGTAGTGAACGGGTCTGTGGGGTGGTGTTGGTGTCCTGAGTTAGTATTTTCCAACCTCGTGCTTTGCGAAGGCGCTTGCCCCTTAGAGGGTGGAAGTCCCGTTTTTTGTGGTGGGAGTGGTATACCGTAATCGCTGATGGAGCATGATAAGCAGTTGATATTTCTGATCGCCAGCTCACGACGATCTGGGGATACCTGGAGCTTGCTGGAGCAGATGAATGCTGTTTATCAGTTTCCGGTAATCGATATCTCTGTGCTTGATATCTCCTATTTTGACTATGAACACCGGAATATCGATGATGATTTTATTACTACCATTGAGACCATTCTTCAGTACCAGATCATAGGCTTTGTGAGTCCTGTGTACTGGTACACCGTAAGTGCTCAGATGAAGACATTTATTGATCGGATGAGCGACCTGTTGTCGGAGCGTAAGGACCTTGGTCGGGCGTTAGCAGGAAAAAAACTTTCCTCGTGTCCTCAGGAAGAGTTGATGATGAGATTCCTCGGGGGATGGAAGATACCATCAGGCTGACTTCGAGGTATATGGACATGGAGTTCTTCGGTTCTTTCTACGGAAAAGCGAGCGGCGAGCAGCAGTTCAGTGGAGATACTTTGGAAAAGGCACGGAAGTTCTTGGATAATCTCGTTCGGGCGTCGTATGTGACCGGTCACAGCGCTTTGCGCCAATTGATATCTTAGTCCTTTGTTCCGCTTCCTTGGCAGGCCTCGGATGAGAGGGGGGTCCACGTGTCGGTGGGCTCGAATATTGGCGTTTCTTCGTAATCGGTGGCGTAGGCGGTGTTGAAGAGCAGTGGGGGAGCTCCGGCATCGTACCGGAATTCTACAGTGGCTCGTGGGAGGCAGGTGGGGGCAATGTTTTTCTGCTCTGTTTTTCGGGCGATGTTGATGAGGTCAACGGTTTTCGCGCGTGGAGAGCGGTGGTGAGGAGCCCACTTCGAGTAGCGTCGAACTCCTGATGTGGTGGTTGGAGCAGAAGCCTGCCAAAGCTCTTCGTAGAGCACGATCTCTTCGCGATCGGCCCCGGTAAATGGAGAGAAGCTTTCTCCATTTATGCTCGTGTGCACCTCTTCGTTGCTTCCGAGGGCTTGAAAGTGTACCTCAACAAAGGCTGCGGGTTGGCCAGCAGGCGAGGGATGGTTCATGGTGCCGGTGAAGCTTTGAAGGTCTGAGCGAGGATCGTTTTCGAGGACTCGTGGGATAAATTCAATGGCTTGGGCAGAAAATCCTCCGGTGTTTTCATGCCGGAGCACTTGCCGAGGAGCGTAGCTCCCGAGCTCGAGATCCCAGCAGTCGCGGTTATCACGAAACGAGAAAGCTTGCTTCCCGTCAATATAGACCGGCCTGTTATTTCCAAAGGCGGGCGAAAAGGGACAACCGAAGAAGCCGAGCTTCTTCTCTGCGGCGGTTTGCCAACTTGAGAGCGCTCCGATAGTACGGCTGAAGGTGTATGCCGCCGTTTCTCGGAGGAAGGTTTCCACCTCAGTGCGGCTTACGATGTCATTAGGAAAGAGAATCGTCCCGGTATCTTGGATGTGGACGGTTGTGTACGGAGCATCGGGAGAGAGGCGAGACTCATAGCGGGATGAGGTCCCCTCTCTGTCGTTCTCTCGTTCATGGTGTTTGTAGACGTGATCTCGTCCGAGCGGGATCTCGAGCTCGGCGTTGAGTACTCGAGTAAAGGGGGCACCGTTTGAGTCGATCACGGTCATTTCAACTCTCGTTGGAATGTGAACCGCTCCAAAGTGAAGTGCATCCGTTTGGGGTGCATCGTCATAGGTGATCGTTGGTGGTTCTGTTGCCTGTACGTCAGCAGAGATCTGCACACCGGCTGGTTCCGCTACGGTACGGGTAAACACGTCGAGAGAGAGCTCATCAACGTAGCGAGAAGAAAAGAGTCCTTGGGCAAACATATTTTCAAGAATAGTGTTGTAATAGTTTGCTGGGATAAGTGCTTCTCCGTCTCCTTGCTCTTGTATCGAGGGGAAGGGGCCGGTAGGGAGAAGTGAGGACACCTGGGTTATCCCAGCACGGTAGCTGGAAGCAGGGACATCTGCTCCAAATTCTGAGCGCGTTCGATGCGAGTTTGGGTCATGAGAGAAAGTGGTGAGGAGGTGGGTCTCACTGAGATCCGGGAGAAATACCTCTCCGGCGGGTGAATTTTCGGTGCGAAATCTCGTGTAGGACGAAGAGTTCAGTGGGGCAAAGCTCAAGGTTTCTTGAACCATTCGTTCTGCCATCAGTGCGACGTTCTCCATAATACTCTCTTCAATAACGAACAGCGCGGGGTGAAGCTCGTCAAGAAATCGGTGATACTTCGCAGCGAGTCCCCCGACAGAAGTTCCCGGCATCTGATACGAGAATCCCCGTTGCGGAATGGCGCGTTGCAGGTCTGTCTGGCGATACCCATTGGCGGTGAGTTCCAGGGTGAGCTGAATAAAGGCACGATCCGAGATGTTGTCACTCCATCGCACCGGAAATGAGATCGCATCCCACCCAAAGAGACATTCAACAGGATTTGCCGGTGACACGGAGATCTTCTGTTCGAGTTCGACGGCGACATCAACGCCAACCTCAACAACAATGGTGGCGTTTTGAGCGCTCACGATCTGGAGGTCGGGATTGAGGAGGTGGATCTTGGCTTTTGGGCGACGAATTTTATATCCGTTGTCGATGCACTGCCCGCCCTGTTGACTGTAGTGCAGAGAGAGTTCTGTGTAGGGGACGGCAGAGAGTCGGGATTCGAACGCAGAAAGCCACGGGTCTGCTTGAAACGAGCCAGCCTGCGGGAGCCATTCGGAGAATCGGATGGCGAGATCGTTTGCAAGGGTCGGTCGATTATCTCCTTCAAGCCGTTTGAGCGCTTCATGGGCATCGACAAGGCCATACCCCGTGCGGTGGTCAAACCCACGGGCATCGATGTCTCGGGCTGTTCTCTGGAGCAGTCGCCGAACATAGTCGCGGCGTTCCTCGCGGGAGAGGGCAGCTGAGACCGGATACCGTTGTGGATCTTCCGCAATGGCGGACATGACGAGCCCAGCGATTCCGGCGATCTGTGGGGTGGCAAATGAGGTGCCGCTATATCCTCGGTATCGAACAACGGGTCCGTTCGGAGAATCGACAACGATCGGGGCACGGACACCGGTTCCAACAGCGCTCAGCTCGACCCCTTTGTTAGAAAACGGGGCGTGAATAAATCGATTCAGAGATGGTGAGGTGAGCGCTCCAACGGCAACGACTTCGTCGTGGAGGGCCGGTGCCCAGGGCCACTCTGCCCCATCGTTCCCGGAAGCAGCAAACATGAGCACTCCCTGGGCGTGAAGCCGTTCCAGTTGCACCTTGAGGGCTCGCGACGGGCCATCAAGTCCCCAACTGTTGTTGAGAATGTCGAGTCCGCGTCGTTCTGTTTGCGCGAGCAGTTCGAGGAACTCTCCGAAGGGGAGGGTCTCTCGGTCGGGGACGGTGGTGAGGAACGCTTCAAGGGTGCAGTCAGGGCAACTTCCCGCAGAGCCGATGGAGTTGTTCGGGATGGCGTGGAGTACGGATCGGGTAACGGTGGCGTGATAGAGTTCTGGGATAAATGGCTGCGGGATAAAAGAAAAGATGTAGTTATGTGGACGAAAGTCGCGTATCAGCCGTTGTTGCGGTTCGTTGTTAAAGTCAACGTATCCGATCTTAATCTGTGATGAACCACGGGTCAGGTTAAATGCGGTCTCTCTTCCGTCGCCACTTCCTCCGCGAGAGCTCGGAATGGTGGCGACGTTGGTGGCTTCAAAGACGTTCGGTGTTGCTTCGGGGTCATTTAAGGTGAGGGCGGGAAGCACCTGTCGATTAAATTCGACAGTGGCGATGTTGCTCCGGTGCAGGGCATAGAGAAGCTCTCGATTCCTCTCGAGGTTGTCGTGTATATCCACCTGCGCAGTGTTTACGGTTCGCCTCTGAACATTTAGCCCTGGGACCGACCGGAGTGCTTGGAGGTGCTGGTTCGTCAACGGGACGATGGTGAGGAGATATCGATCCGATGCGAGGCGGCGTTCTCGAAAGAGTGGAGCCGTTGCGGTTGCGGTGGAAGAGACCGTGCCCGCCTGAGCCTGAGCGGCGTCTATCAGCAGAGAATGAGAGGGAGGGAGGAGGCTACAGATGGTGGTGATGAGAAGGAGAGGAAAGAGTCTGGAGAAGTGTTGATTCATAGGACTACCCGTATTGCTTCAGGGCAGACTTATCCAAAACAGGGTGCTAATCAAGGAGCTTCGTTGTCAAAATGCGTTCTATTTTCTGTAATTACCCTTCGTCTTGTTCACATAGTGCGGTTCGGCTGAGTCTATCAGCGATGGAGAGCCCTCCAAGAAAGGTCGGGAGGCATCCGAGCAGGGTGAGGGGGGTCGTTACGGGAAGGCAGAGATGACGGGTATAGGCGTTCGCGAGCGAGGCGCGCTTTTTGCGGCTCACTTCAAAAAGAGCACAGTCGACGAATTTTTCACCGAGTGAGGTGCCCGCGCTCAGATACGAGATCGCCGGATAGAGGAGGAAGGTCAGGGCTGCGGTGGCGGCAAAATTTCCGAGGGTGAAGGTAAGCGCCATCTCATGAAAGGGGGATTCGGGGGTGAGGAGGTAGCGAAAAAGAGGTTTGCTTTCGAAGTAGCTCCAGGCGAGTGCCGAGACAAAGGCGATGCCGAACATGCAGAGCATGTCGTAGCACCAGGCGAAGAGCCGTTGCTTCGGAGAAGCGAGGGAGTGCGGTTCTCGGTGAATGATATCGGAGGCTTCACCTCCTCCTGAGGCCGTTTTAAGGTCGAAAACGGGGGCCCGCATCGCCTCTTCTGCTTTTTTGAGTTGTTTTTCTGCGGCTTGGCTCACGACCTCTCGGGTAGTGCTCGCGAGGCCAGTATTTCGAAATCGCTCTTCAATCGAGGTGTCAACAAAGGACTCGCTTGCCAGTTGAAAGAGGAGCCGGATCGTTTCGTCGCTCTTCTCTTGGAGTGCTGAGCTCGCCGATATCTCAAAGCCATCTTCGTCAAACTCCGGGAGATCGTTGAGGAGCTCTTCGAAGAGGAGCCGGGCTTCCTCTCTTTCGTCGTTCGGTGGTGCTGGATTCGGAGGAGGAGGGGCGGGCGTCGATGTTGGTGCAGGTGCTGGTGTCGATGATTCTCGCTGCGGCTCGCGGAGCTCCCGCTTCGGTGCCGGTTCAGAGGCCGCCGGCACTTCGGGTGCTGGGGCAGACGGTGCCGGAGGGAGCTCAGAAGCCGGAGGTGGGGTGGGGCGAGATGGTGAGCAATGGTCGGCAGCTTTTTTCAGGCGTTGCGGAAGGAGGCTCGGAAAACGCGCTTCCGATGAGGAGGTGAGCTCCACTCCTGTTGGAAACGGCCCGCCGTTGAGCCACTCGTTCAGGGGAGAGCTCGCGGGGCTCGGGGTGCTCGGAGCGGGAGATGGTACAGGAGGGGGGCTCGGAGCAACGAGGAGTGTTTCTTGAGGAAGGTCTTCGGCGGCCGGTTCGTCATCTTCCTCCTCCTTTTCTTCTTTTTCCTCTTCGGAAAAAGAGAGCGGGCTCTGGAGCACTTCCTCTTCGTCTCCTGAGGGGATATCGGCCGGGGGCGGTGGAGTTTCCTCGAGTTCGCCAAAGGTAAAATCAAATTCATTTTCGGATGATTCTGGTTCTGGCGTCGGCTCTGGCGCCTGTTCCGAGATCTCTTCTGTGGCTGATGTCGCAACGGCAACGGCTTCGGAGGGAGAGATGACCTCGAACGGCAGCTCCTCTGGCTCGTTGTCGTCTCTCTCGTCCTCGGTGGTTTGAGTCTCGGAGCTCAGTGGGGGGGAGGGCGAAGGCTGTGGAGGAGTCGGTTCTTCGGATTTCTTTCCGAAGATTCCTTGGAGGGTATCAAAGAGTGTTCGCGGCTCTCTCTGGGGCTCTGAGAGCTGGGTGGTAAGCGGAGAGGAGCTCGGAGTTCCGAGCTTCTTCTTGAGCTCTTCTGGGGTGAGGTCCGGGTAGGTTACCGGAAGGCCAACTGACTTCTTAAACGGACGCAGGTCGAGGGTGCATTTCGGGCAGAGATCTCGGAGATCTGAGCAGGTAAAGTGGCAGTCAGGACATTTCATGAAGAGTGCATTCCTCGCAGAGCATTCACCACGGCGATTGACGCAATGGCTGCAGTCTCCGAGCGTAGGATATTCCCCCCAAGGCTCACAAGCTGAAAGTCGTTCTCTGCAAGCCAATCTTCCTCTTTCGGAGAGAAATCACCTTCAGGCCCGATGGCGATGGTGACTCGCTTGGTGAGATCCCACTGGTGCGAGGAGACCGGGACCGCGTTTTTCGAGAGCGAACAAGAGATTCGCTCGGTGCGTTCGTGGATTTTTAGGTGTTCGGCGAGCCTTTCGCGATCTGAAAAAACGAGAATTTCTGGAATGCTCGGTCGTTTGCACTGCTTCGCGGCGGTCTCAGCCGTCTTCTGCAACCGCTCCCGTTTGGTTCCGTTGTCGAGCTTTGCGATGCTCCGTTCTGTCTGCCAGAACACGACTCGCTCTACGCCGAGCTCAGTTGCTTTTTCAACGGCAAGCTCGTTCTTCTTCCCCTTGCAGATAGCAAAGATGAGCTCTTGGACGGCAGGTGAGTGACCTTCGCCGACAATTTCTTCGGTGAGGGTGACAGAGACTCTCCCGTCATGTCGAGTTGGCAGCCTGGAGACCGTGGCGAAAAAGAGAGATCCAGAGTGCCGGCCAGCAATGCGAACGGTGTCTCCAACTCGAAGCCGTAGTACGGCGTTCGCATGGTGGGAGTCTCCTTCCGAAAGCGAGTACTCCTCACCAACGGAAAGAGACGCCTCTTCGAGAAAGAACTGGTTCGCCGTCACCGCCGCTCACGACCTACTTCCCATGGCCACCGCGGGTGAGTCGCTCTTCGAGGTATGGAATCTTGTCGAGTCCAACGATCCGTTCTTGGTCGATAACAAAGGTTGGAGTGTCGAAAACGCCGAGCTTTCGGCCCCGCTTATAGATACCTTTAACGCGCTCTCGTGTGTCCGAGTTTGAAAGCTTGCTGAGAAATTCGCCGAGGTCGATATCCATCTCATCGCACAGCTCACTCAGGAACTCATCGTCGTTCGGGTCCTGGCCAAGTCCCCACCAGTGGTGAGAGACCTTGTAGTTGTATTCCATCTGGAATCCGAGGTCTCCGGAAACGACGGCTCCCCGAGTAACCCGACTCGGATCATATTCTTCCTGAGGCCACTCTGCAGGGAATTCGAGCGGGATGCTGTTCTCTGCAGCGTAGCGACGAGTATCCTCGTAGAGATAGGAGAGTTTGTCGGGGTTTACCGCAGCGCCCTGGATCTGCTGGCCGGAGGCCTTCGCGGAGAAGGGTTGCCAGAGCAGCTCAACGTCATACTTCTTCTCAATGTCATAGATAGACTCAAGTGCGAGGTAAGAGTACGGGCTCTGGAACGAGTAAAATACTTCAATCTTTAGTGCCATACCGGTGTTCTTCTCCTGATCCTACAGACAAGCTGTCTTGCTAAAAGCTTCTTGGCTCATTCCGTCCACATTAAGCCGCCTATTGTGCAGAATCTGCCCAAAAAAGACAAACGTTCTCTTCGGAAGGGTGGCGCAGGGCGGGGATTCGCTGTGTGGCGTTCTGTTGACTTTCCGTCTACACTCTGTCCTCTGGGAATTCTTAGGGGCGAAGGCATGAAGCGAAGAGAAGAGCTGACCTTTTTGGAGCGGATCTATGTGGTTGAGATCGTAAAGGGCCTGAGCGTCACTTTTACCCGTCTCACCCGAAACTTTTTCCTTCACCTGCTCCACACGGTCGGTATCGATATCGGCGTAAAGCGAGCGGCGAGTATCCAGTATCCCAATGAGCGCCGGGAGTACCCTCCTCGTTACAGGGGGCGGCACCGCCTGACCCTTGCTGATGACGGGGCGGTAAAGTGCACCTCCTGCTTCCTCTGCTCTACGGCGTGTCCGGCTCAGTGTATCTACATCGAACCAGCCGAGCACGACGATGAAAAGGTCGAGAAGTTTCCCGCCCGCTATGAGATCGATACCTTGCTCTGCATTTATTGTGGGTATTGTGTTGAAGCGTGCCCTGTCGACGCAATCCGAATGGACACCGGGCTTCACCCGGAGGTGTATGATCCCGATCCACGGCTTTTTATCGAAGACAAAGAGGTGCTTATGCAGCGTTCTCGAGATCTTATGGATAAGGGGTCTGAGCAGATGTATGAGGATCATATGGAAAAAATGCTCCGACTCGAGCAGAACCCCTACGCGTAGCGCTAATGGCTTGCCGCGGTGAAAGAAGGTTTTCAAGTGGTGCCCTTTTCTTTTGTATTCCGACCCTCCACATTGCGGCTCGTCCTCTTTGGAGTGGTCTTTTTGTTCACTTTTTCGGTGTGGGCTGAGCTGCCCGCGCTCGGAGAGCGAGAAGAGCCGGTGGCGCGGCTTCCCGAACCGTTCGCGCAGATCTTCGAGGACGCTGATGTAGAATTGCAGCGGGGTGGTTTGCCAGAGCTATTGCAACAATCGTGGAGCCAAGGAGCTCAGGCTCCCGCGCTGAGTGAGAGTGTCCACCGGTGGTCGGCGGAGCTTGGGGAGTATGAGCACCGTTTTCACCTCACCTCCTGGGAGCAGAACGGCGACCAGAGAGACTTTTTGGGGGTGCTTCACCGAATATTTCCGGGGCAGCTGGAAAGTGTTGACGGAGGGGGCGTTGGCCGAGGGCAGCTCTTTCGAGAGGTGGTTTCGATTCACCGTGAGGGTGCTCAGGATGGAACTTTCCGTTGGTTAACGATTCGGCAACAACAGGCGGGGGAAGATGGAGTCTGGATGTACTCGCCGCACCTGAAGCGGCAGCGGAGGATGAACGGGATTAATCGGGAAGGCTCGCTCTTTCAGACGGCGGTGTCGCTTGATGACCTCCTCGTTTTTTCGGCATTGAAGCGAGCGACTCCGGTGGGGGAACGGGATGCCTTTGTTTTGGAAGAGGTGGATCGGGCACCCGGACGGTTTCTGGTGCCGTTTCTCGTTGAAAAATCAGTGCCTCTTGAAAAAGAAGCCAGTGGCTGTCGAGTCGCTGCTCCTGCTGCGGTTCGCCCAGCTCACCGTCTCTCTTTCTCTGGACGGGAGGGAGGGAGAGTCCTTTTTGCCCAGTGGCTCCGGTCGGAAAATTATGTTGCCCGTGATCTTGAGGTGGTGCGCTATCGAGCAAGTGACCCCTATCGTGGGAGTGTGTACGAGGTGGTGCTCTTCGACCAAGAGCTTGGACTTCCGATATATCGAATATCATACGACCACTTCGGAGAGCTTCGGCGCTCGTCTTACGCGGTGCTTGCGGTAGCAGTGAGCGAGAGCGGGGAAGGCGGCGAGGGTGAGCTTCACGTGCCGGTTGTCAGTCACTCCCTTCACTTTGATTACGAAGATGAGCGCCTCAGCCTCACCGCAGGACACCTTCACCGCTGGTGCTCCATCACCGAAGAGCGTCTCGCTCCCTATGAGCCAAGAGCTTTCGGAGAGCATCCCCAATTTCGACAGTGAAGCTCACTTTATTCTGGTGAGGGTTGGAGGGGCTTTTTTCTTCCCGCCTTTCTTCTTTTTCTTGGACGGCTCGGCTTCTGAGGACTTTTCTTCCTTCTCGACCTCCACCTCCGGAGAGCTGGCTTCTTCAGCGGCGCGGGGAACGGCCTGTAGCGCTGGCTTCTCTCGTGTGGTAGCGGGAAGATCTTCGCTTTCTTCTTCTTGCCCCTCCCCTGCAACTCCACGAATCATCTGTTCGAGTACCTCTCGGGGGGCGTGTTCAGGCCAGAAGATGCTTTCTCCAGAGGTCTGCGTGACCCCCCAAATCTCTCTGAGTGGCACCTTGCAGGTGTACGCCCCCTCAGGAAAGAGGAGTTCGGCCTCTACCTGCTCCTCGCCGACGACGAGCGGTCCCCGATAGTAGTAGCTGAGTTTGAGGGTTACATTTGGGCTGCCAACGAGATCCTCCGGGAGCGAAACACCTTCGGCCGCGCCGTTGAGGTGGACAAAGACCTCACGCCCTTCGAGTGCCTGCTCGAGGACCGTGCGGACCTCCTCCGTCGTATCTCGCTCTTCGTTCATATGAACCTGAATCGAATATCTCCCTTCACGAATCTAACGAGAAATCTCCCCGGTATCAAATCGAGAAGGCTATGCATCCGAGAAACTTCCGCTCGTTAGAACTGATCATCCTTGGGCTTGTGCTTGCTCTCGTCGTACTTCTCGGGTTTCCGCTCGTCGGAAGCATCCTTTCTCCCCCGTCTCCTCTCTCAGAACCGGCATCTGAGAGCCCCTTGGGCGAAGTTCGCCCGTCGCAGCCCTCCTAGGAGGCTCAGCAGGCTTCCCTTTGACAGTTGGGCCGAAAGAGGTCAAATCTGGTGGACCGATGTGTTTACCGATGTGTTCTCTTGGAGCTTGAGATGGCAGAAATTGATACCTCGCTACAGCAGGAGTCGCGTGACCGATACCTCACCTACGCACTCAGTGTGGTGACCGGTCGGGCGCTTCCCGATGTTCGAGACGGCCTAAAGCCGGTGCAGCGGCGAATCCTGTACGCCATGTTTCACAATCTCAAGTTGAAACCCGAGGGGTCCCATCGAAAGTCTGCAGCAGTCGTCGGGGAGGTGCTCGCTCGCTACCACCCTCACGGAGACACCGCCTGTTATGATGCCCTTGTTCGGATGGCTCAAGATTTTTCGCTTCGGTATCCGCTGATCGATGGACAGGGGAATTTTGGTTCTCTTGATGGAGATAGCCCAGCTGCCTATCGGTACACCGAGTCCAAGCTCCTTCCGGTTGCTCTTGAGGCGCTCGGTGAGATCCACGAAGAAACCGTAGCCTATCGAGAAAACTTTGACGCGACAGTCTTTGAGCCTGAAGTTTTGCCGAGTCGCATTCCGCAGCTCCTGATGAACGGGGCCTCGGGAATTGCCGTTGGCATGGCAACGAGTATCCCGCCCCACAATCTCTCTGAGCTGGTAAAGGGCTTGAAGGCGCTTCTCAAGGATCCAGAGATCTCGACCGCAAAACTCACGAACTCTATCAAAGGACCCGACTTCCCCACCGGGTGTCAGATCCTGAACTCGAAGCAGGAGCTTACGGAGATATACCGGACTGGTCGTGGAGCCATTCGGATGAGAGGAGAGTGGAAGACGGAGGATCAGCCGAGGGGGAAGCAGGCCCTCATTATTACCTCCATCCCCTATGCGCTCAATAAATCCCAACTCGTGGAGAAGATCGCCGACCTGATTATCGCCAAGAAGGTCCCACAGATCGTTGATGTGCGGGATGAATCAACAGACGAAGTGCGGATTGTTCTTGAGCTGGCGCCGGAAGCTGACGCCCAACTGGCAGCGGCCTTTCTCTGTAAACATACGGCTCTTGAGTCGAATTTTCCGGTGAACTTTACTGCCCTGACGCCAACGGGTGGAGAATCAAGTCGTCCGGAGCTCCTGTCGCTCAAAGATTGCCTTCAGTTTTTTCTCGACTTTCGAGAGGAAGTTGTCGAAAAGCGGCTCCGATTCGAACGGAAGAATCTTGCAGAGCGGGTACATATTCTTGAAGGGTTGGTGCTTATTTATGATGCACTCGATGAAGCATTAAAGATCATTCGAGGGAGCAGCGGAAGAAGTGATGCAGCCCAAAAGCTTCGAAAGCGGTTTAAGCTGAGTGAAGTTCAGAGTTTCGCTGTTGTTGATATGCGAGTTTATCAACTCTCAAAGACCGCCATCGCTGACATCCGAAAAGAACTTGACGAAAAGGTCCAGAGAATTCGTCAGATCGATAGTATTCTTCGAAGCCGAAGCAAGATTCTTGCGTTGGTAGAGAAAGATCTTGATGCGGTTGATAAGGCCTTTGGTGATAAGCGCAAGTCTAAGATCGTGAAGGACCTCGAAGAGATTGAGCTCAATGCAAGCGACTTTATTGTCCAAGAGGATGTGTACGCTATTGTCACTGAAGATGGTTGGATCAAGCGGATTCGTCAGTCGAATGATCCGGAGACCACAAGAGTGCGAGAAGGAGATGCGATTCTTCAGGCACACGCTGTCTCGACCGTTGATACCGTCGTTTTTGTAACCAACCTCGGGTATCTCTACACCGTTGCGGTGGACCTTTTCCCTGCTTCGAGTGGATATGGGAGTCCGATCCAAAAAATCTTAAAGTTTCGCGATGGTGAGCGAATAGTGCAGAGCTTTACCTGCTTTGATGAGGTACGTCGCGCAGCCCAAGAAAAGCTTCTCGAGGTGGGGGATGCCCCGAGTATCTCGGAAGGTGATGAACTGGTGCTCGTAAGCGCGAGTGGTATGGGCTATATCTTGCAGATAGAAGAGCTTGGCGCGATAAAGAAGAACGGGAAGCGTATCATGAAGCTCCGGGATGGGGACGAGCTGCGGGCTGGAATCCACTCTCAGTCCGAAGTCGCCATTTTTACGGAACAAGGGTACGCCCTCGTCTTGAAGAAGAAAGAAATTCCGGTAAGAAATCAGCCGGCGATCGGCGTCATTTTGATCGGGGTAAAAGACGAAGATCAGGTGGTCGGTGCGGTTGCAAAAACAAAGCGAATCTTGATAACACCGTCCGCTGGAAAAGTACGAGATGTGACGTTCGGATCGCTTCCGAAGGGACGACGAGGACTACGGGGAAAAAAGGTAGTATCTCGAGCAGTAATTGAGGCAGTAGAGGAGAAAGTATGAGCGCAGCCCCGTCGTATGGTGCTGAGGACATTGAAGTCCTCGAAGGGCTCGACCCAGTGCGGCGTCGTCCCGGAATGTATATTGGAGGGACTGAAAAAGCCGGCCTCCACCATCTGGTTCGTGAGATCTTGGATAATTCCGTGGATGAAGCGATGAACGGTCACGCGGATGAGATACATCTGACCCTTCATAAAGGAGGAGAGTCTGTCTCTGTTCGGGATAATGGGAGGGGAATCCCGGTCGACAAACATCCGAAGTTTAAGAAATCAGCGCTGGAAGTGATCTTGACCACTCTCCATGCTGGAGGAAAGTTTTCTGAGCGAAACTATGCCTCAGCCGGCGGGTTGCACGGTGTTGGAGCGTCCGTTGTAAACGCACTTTCCATTGACTTTCGAGCGACCGTGTGGCGGGACGGTTATGAGTGGACTCAGTCCTTCAGCCGTGGGAAGTCTGAGGCCGCGGTAAAGAAAGGGCGGAAGATTCGGAAGCGAGGCACCGAGATCTTTTTCACTCCAGACCCAGAGATCTTTCGGGTGACGGAGTTTTCAGCAGCTGAGATTGAGCAGATGTTGAAGGAAAAAGCCTTTTTGAACAAAGGGCTGAAGCTTATTTTTGAAAATCAGGTCGCTGGAACGAAGGATGAATTTCTCTTTGAAGATGGGGTTCAGTCGTACCTCTCTGCGCTTTTGGAGGAGAGCAAGCACGAGCCAGTAGGAAATGAGCGTTTTGTGCTCGAGCAGGAGGATGGCGTACGGATTGAAGCCGCTTTCTGTTGGACCGAGGGGACCAATGAGCGAATTCTCTCGTATGTGAATGGCATTCACACGAAGTCGGGAGGAAGTCATGCCGACGGCTTTAAGGCTGGAATCGTCAAAGCCGTCCGGAACTATATCTCCGTTCACGACCTCCTTCCTCGGGGGGTAAAGCTCGTCGCTGAGGATATCCGAGAGGGAATTCTCTGTGTCTTGTCAGTGAATGTTCCGGGAGCCATTAGCCAGCTTCAGTTTCAGGGACAGACAAAGGATAAGTTGAATAATCCGGAGGTCGTGGGGGCGGTAGACGCGCTCACCCGGTCCTTTGAGAACGTTCTCAACGAGAACCCGAACCTTGCCTCAGTGATCGTTGAGCGGGTTATTCTCGCCTCAAAAGCGCGTGCAGCGGCTCGAGCTGCCTCTCAGAACGTTTCTCGGAAGATCGGGGCCAATCGGCGGTTGAACCTTCCGGGCAAGCTCGCCGACTGCTCTTCTACCAGTCCGGCGAAGAGTGAGCTCTTTATCGTGGAGGGAGACTCTGCGGGGGGCACCGCGAAGCAGGGGCGAGATCGAAAAACGCAAGCGATTCTCCCTCTTCGCGGAAAGGTTTTAAACGCCATATCGGCTCCGGCGGATAAGGTCGGAGCCAACAAAGAGTTCCAGAACCTCATCTCAGCCCTTGGGTGTGGGGTTGGTGATTCTCTGCAGCTCTCTCGATTACGGTACGGGAAAGTGATAATACTCACCGATGCGGATGCGGATGGGATGCACATAGCAGCCCTCCTCATGGCCTTCTTCTATCGATTTATGAGGCCTCTCATTGAGGAGGGGCACCTTTATATAGGATTATCCCCCCTCTATAGAATTCGGTTTGGAAGTGGTAAGAATGAAGAGCTCGCTTGGGTCTATACTGATGAGGAGAAAGATGCTCTCCTTAAAAAGACAAAGCGAAGGGCTGCTCACATCACCCGGTTTAAGGGGCTCGGGGAGATGAACAGCAAAACACTGTGGGAGACGACGCTCGATCCGAAGACACGAAAACTGTTGAAGATCCGGATAGACGACCTTGGAGAGTCAGAGGCGATGCTTGAGTCCCTCTTCGGAAAGGATAGCTCTGGCCGTTATGAGCTCATTCAAGAGCATGCGCCTCGTTTGGAAGTAGATGTCTAGCGGAATGAGTCTAGCGGAATAGGTCTTCTGGGTGTGGGCGTTCGTGCCATGAGAAGGGTTTTTGGAAAAAAGGCATGACAAAGTCGATTTTTGATGAAGTTTCCCGTTCGGCGGAACGTCACGGGGCGTGTGAGCCGAAATGGCTCGTAAAGCGGAAAACTCCTCCCATCGTGGCCCATCGTCATGGGGAAGACCCGAATACACCGGAAGTTATTCTTCTCCACGGCCTACTTGGCGCCATGTCCAATTGGGATTCGACTGTTCCGCTCATGGCCAAATTTGCTCGGCCAACAATTTTCGGTTTCCCGCTCCTTACGGGTCACCGTTCAGAGGTGAAAGTGAAAGCACTGGCTGCTCTCACGGAATACTACATACGAGAGCAGAATATTGGACCCACCGTATTGTGTGGAAATTCACTCGGTGGACACGTTGCGATGCGTCTCTGTCTCGCAGCTCCCGAGCTCGTTGACTGTCTCGTCCTCTCAGCCACTTCGGGCCTCTATGAGCATTCCGTAGACACGCTCCCCATTCGGATCGGTGAAAAATTCGTCCGAGAGCACATGGCCAAGGTCTTTTACAACCAGGAGTTTGTCACCGATGAGGCGGTAGATGAGATCGTAAAGATCCTCTCGAGTCGGATGAACACCCTAAACCTCATCCACGCAGCTCGGAGTGCAAAGAAAGACAACCTCGCTGATCGCCTCAAGGAAATAAAAGTCCCAACCCTCCTCGTCTGGGGCGAAGATGACACCGTAACCACCATGGACGTTGCCCACCAGTTCGAAAAGCTTATCCCAAACGCAAAACTCGTCACCATAAAAAACTGCGGCCACGCCCCCATGATCGAGTACCCCGAGTGGTTTTCGAACCAAGTCGAAACCTTCCTCAAAGAAAATTCCCGCCACTACAAATAGCCCTCCAACTCCTGACCTAAAGCGTGTCAGACACCCATGATGGTGGGGGGAGGGTTTTGGTGTGAGGAGGGAGGGGCAAAGGGCGTTGAGGCATCGTTTGAAGGGGGAATGGGGTGTGTTTTTGGAGTTCTGGGTGAGAGAACAGGTTTTTGGGGCAGGGGTATTGGTCCGGGCGGGGAAACTGGAGGTGGAGAGAGGGTGTTTTGGGCGAGAATTTGCTACGGCTTTCCGTTGCGT
>JALEGQ010000139.1 GCA_022763385.1 bacterium | reverse complement strand
GTACAGTGAGGTCTAAAAACTCGCTCAAAGTTTCAAGATGTGCTGCTATTGTGGGAGCAAAGCAGTCTACGGGCAAATTTTTATGCAACGTTGGGGTTTATACTGCGATCTTTGAAAAGAGTTGACGAGAGAAATTGACGTTTGCTATAAGTGAGTTAAAGTTTCGACAAGTTCCGAGGGGTCTAGGTACAGGTACGTTATTTATGAGTGGTGAGAAAGAGACCGCGGGGAAGCCGGTGTTTGCGCGGGGGATTGCAGAGGGGCTCGTGGTTCGGCTTGATCGCACGGTGGAGCCGCTCACGCTGCAAGCGGCCTTGCGAGACTTTATGATCTCGCGGAGTGGATTTCTCCGGGGGTCAGCAGTCTTTCTCGATTGGTTCGGCGGTGATGAGGAGGGGGCGAAAGCACCCGCAGGACTCTCTGAAAGCGTGCGGTCAATCTTAAAGAAAGAATTTCACGTGGAAGCGAAGCCACTTCCGAGCAAGCTCCGCTCAAAGGTAGAGGTGTTGCGTGGGGCTCCTGAGGGTGATGAGGATTTTCTCTTTGAGGAATCTGTATCGGATGAGGCGGGGAGTCCGCACTTCGAGAGTGAAGATGGGAAATTGCGACTTTTTGATGGATTTAGCGAGGAAGATGGGCTTGAAGGTGATCAAGAGAGATCGCCGATTGCCTCTCGGACGAGGAGTGTTATCGGAAGCTCGCGCGAGATGAGCTTCCGGGAGGGAGGAGATATCTCGGTGAGTGAGAAGGAAGCGCCGACCCAGTATGACCACCTCGGATATGCCTTGGAAGCGGCTGACGTGATCGATGACGAGATGCTCGGTGATGTTGCTGATGCCCGAGTGGTGGTCGGGACGCTCCGTTCTGGACAACGGGTTGAGAGTGAGCATACCTTGCTCGTAGCGGGCGACGTCAATTCTGGTGCAGAGGTGATCGCTGGAGGAGATATCTTTATCCTCGGGAAGTTGCGCGGAGTGGCTCACGCTGGTGCGTACGACGAGACTGGGGCGGGAAGGGTCATCTTTGCGCTTGAGCTTGAACCGACGCAGCTCCGAATCGGGTCCGTTATCACCCGCGGAGGAGAGTCAAAGCCGCGACCACGGACCGTTCGTGGCGGTGCCACCGCCGAGCTTGCGCGGGTGGATGGAAATATGATTCTTGTGGAACCGTATCAAAATCGGAGAGTGCGGAGGTCATGACGTGTATCTGAAGGGTATATAGAGAGAAGAGAGGCAGTTTTCGCTGAGGGAGAGGGTATGAGTATGAGAAATGGGTCCGTAGCTGGACAATCGCTAAACGGTGAAGTGATCGTGGTGACCTCCGGAAAAGGGGGGGTGGGGAAGACCACCACTACTGCAAGCCTCGGGGCAGCGCTCGCGCTTCGTGGCAAGAAGACCTTGGTGGTTGATGCCGATATCGGTCTTCGGAATCTCGATGTGATTCTCGGGCTTGAAAACCGGATCGTTTTTAACCTCGTTGATGTCGCAAAGGGGGCGTGCAAGCCGAACCAAGCGATTATTCGTTCGAAGAAAACGCCGAATCTCTATCTTCTGCCGGCATCACAGACTGATGAAAAAGATGTCATCAGCGAAGAAGAGGTAAAGCGAGCGTTGGATCAGTACCGGCGCGAGTTTAATTTTGTACTCGTTGATTCTCCCGCGGGGATTGAGCAGGGCTTTAAGAACGCCTGTGCGGCGGCAGATCGAGCGATTGTGGTGACGACTCCAGAGGTTTCGGCGATTCGGGATGCCGACCGAGTAGTCGGACTGCTCACCTCTCGAGATGTGGAGCCGCATCTCGTCATCAATCGGGTTGATCAGAACCTGGTGCAACGGGGAGATATGCTTTCTATTCCGGATGTGCAGGATATCCTCGGTATTGACCTGATCGGTGTTGTCGAGCGAGATGAGGCGATTATCATCGCGGCCAACTGCGGTGAACCGGTGGTCTTTAACAAGAAATCGCGGGCTGGCGATGCCTTCTCGCGGATCGCGCGACGAATCTGCGGTGAGGCGGTGGAGTTCCCGCAGCTTGATGGAAATTCCTTTTGGGGAAAACTTGGGCGACGCCTTGGAATGACCGGTTCATAGAGAGAGCAAGTTATAGCGCTGGGGGAGAGTAAACCTCGGGGTGAGAGAGAAGATGGATAGGGAAATACGAGGGGGATGCGGTGTTTAGAGCGTTAGCAACAAAGATCTTCGGCGGCAGTAGTGAGAGTAAGGCGCTGGCAAAGAGCCGTTTGCACTTCGTCCTCGTTCAGGACCGGACTGGGCTCTCGAACGAGCAGATGGCACAGTTCCGTGGCGAGCTCGTTGAGGTTATTCAACGATACTTTGATATCGATGAGCGAGGGTTTGATATCTCGTACGAACGGGAAGATGAGAGCACGACCCTCGTGATTAACTCGCCCGTGGTCGTCCGCAGAAAGGGCGCGCAGCCCCATAAGGAAAAGATGGCTCATAAAGAAAAGATGGAACAGAAAGAGAAAGCGGCTGAGCCAGAGAAGGCCACCGCCGTTGGAGCAGAACGCTCCGCTTCCAGGTCTATGTCCTCCTCATCTGGCCGGAATACAAATGGAGCAGGAAACCGCCGAAAGCGAGGAGGCCGGAGAAAGCACGTGTCCTAGGTGGTGGGAGCAGCGGTGGGTCTGCAAAGGTGGTAGTGCTTTTCCATCCTGAAAACCTCCTGTATACTGAATGCAATATGTCTTTGGAAATGTCTCCCGGAGGGAGTGCGAGTACTGCTCGATAAGAAGGCGGAGGTAGGTGAACTTTCAGCAGTAAATGTGTACGACGGGCAGTATAGTGGAATTAAATGAGCGGACAGAAACCACCTTCAGTGTACTTGGAGACAAGTTTTATAAGTTATGCCACGAATCGGCTAAGTAACGATTTTCTGGTTTCCGCGCATCAGCGATTAAGTCGTAGGTGGTGGGAGCAGCGACGGGAACACTTTCGTTTTTTTGTTTCGGAGGTCGTTGTCGCTGAGATCATCCGAGGTGATGAATCAGCGGTAAGAAGCAGGGTAGAATTTCTTGGAGGTATTGAGTCTATCATTCTAGACGATGCTTCAAGCGTCCTAGCTAAATCTTTCCTCGATCGCTCTACGCTGCCAAAGAAGGCTGCTCAAGATGCCTTACATGTTGCAGTGGCGGCCGTGAATGGGATCGACTATCTGTTGTCTTGGAACTGTAAACATATCGTGAATTTAGAAGTCTATTCTGGGATTCAGTCGATTATAGAGGAGAGCGGTTACCGAGCCCCAAAGGTGTGCACTCCGTACGAGTTAATGGGAGATGTAAGTCATGACTAAAGATACAGATGCCTGGCGTGATCCCATTGTAGAGGAGGTCAGACGTATTCGGGATGAAATTGCAAGAGAATGTGGCTACGATATTGATAGTATCTGTGAGTACTTGAGATCTCAGAGGGACAAGCAGGCCTTATGGGGGTTTAAAACCAGAGTTCCTGATTCAACCCCAGCGTTGGACGAACCGGAGAAGCTGTCTCATAAGAGCGGCACAAAGTAGATGAGATGTACTGCCCTCGACGAACCCATGCTTAACAGTGCATTGGGGTGAAGAAGTGGCGAGGTGTTCGCGCTTCAGGCGGAGGACTTTTCTTCGACGTCCTCGACGAGTATGTGAGCAATAGTGATAGCGGAAAATTTTGGCTCGTCTGCGGAGTGTCTCTGAAAAGCCCTCCGCCTGAAGCGCTCGATACTCGTCTTACGCTTTTTTCCAATCGAGTGGAGTAAGCCCATTGAGCGATGGTTGTTCTCGCTCTTTAAGGTCACTTCTGAAATTTCAGGATATTCAGCAGAGCCCGGCAAAGTGATCATGATCACTTGTCGTCTAGATATGTCTCTTTCAGTGCGAGGAAGTCCTCCCGTAACTTTTCAGCTTGGTCTCTGAGTTCCTCTTCTCGGCGATCGAGGAGTGCTTTTTTCCAGTCAAGTTCTTCCCAGCGATTCGAAATATCCTGACGCTCCACCTGAGGTGCAGATCCTCCTCCTATCAAGTCCAATGTGTTCTGGCAGTTCTCGGTAGCCATCAGTTCCAATCGACGACCACTGAGACTGAATCGCGCCATCCTGTAGTCCACGAGAGAGCTGTCGAATTGCCGGAGCCGCCCCAGCGCATCGGCCAAAACTTCAAATTGCTCGTCCGAGTCAAAATCTCTCCAACGGAGAATATCCTGGTAAGGGGAGAACCCAGCGATGAAGGTCTCTGAATCCAGAAGAGCGGTGAGCCGCTTGGCGGCCTCTGCCAGCACTTTCTCTGCTGTTGGTGCCGTCATCTCAGTTGACACCGCTGGAGCAGCCAGTTCGTCAAGAGAGCCGCCCTGAAGAGGTGCTTCTGCCAAAGCCTTCTCCGCGTCTGGAGCCCTCTCTTCCGTGCCACATCCACCAAATGAAGCAAGGGCGAGGAGCGTTCCAACTTGGGCTGAGCGGGATGCGAAGTGAGTCATGTCTTCTCTCCAGTAGAATCTGTCAGTTGCTCCTTTATGCCGCGATTGCTCCTTCGATGTCTACCGAATTCCTCCCGATCGCTTCTCCTACCTTGGCGTTGGTGAGTTTGCCGTGCCTCGTGTTGAGGGCTTGTCGAAGTGCGGTGTGCTTCTGAAGAGCCGCGAGCGGTCCTTCGTCAGCGAGCTTTAAGAGGTACGGTAGGGTGGCATTGGTGAGGGCGAGGGTTGAGGTTCGTGCGGTTTGGGCGGGCATGTTACACACCCCGTAGTGCGCTACGTCGTGCTTGAGAAAGGTCGGATTCTCAAGGTCGGTCGGGCGGCTTGTTTCCGCGCATCCCCCCTGGTCGATGCTGATATCGACGAAGACACTTCCCGATGGCATCCCGGCGATCATCTCTTCCTTGATGACCTTCGGTGCAGCAGCTCCGGGTACCAAGACGGCGCCGATCAGGAGCTCGGTTGATTGCAGAAGTCGGGTAAGTGCTGCCGGAGTGGAGAATACGGTTGAGACCTGATTCCCAAACTCCGCCTTGATCTTTTCGAGCTTGGCGGTGTCGATATCAGTGATATTGACGTGTGCTCCCATGCCGAAAGCCATCTCGCAGGCGGCTCGTCCGGCGATTCCAGCGCCAATAATGGTGACCGTTGCACGCTCTACTCCGAGTGCTCCACCGAGGAGCATGCCGCGCCCCTCGTTCTGTGAGAGGAGATGATACGCTCCGTTGAGCACCGAGAGCTTTCCAGCCACTTCACTCATCGGCTCAAGGAGTGGGAGTCGCCCCTGAGCGTCCTGAACGAGCTCATAGGCGATACTCGTGGTGCCCCCCTGAAGGAGTGCCTCTGCGACCTCGGGCATGCTCGCAAGGTGAAGGTAGTCAAAGAGGAAGAGATCTGGTCGGAGAAACTCATACTCGGATTCGTGGGGTTCTTTCACCTTTACGAGGAGTTCGGCTCGCTCCCATACCTCGGCGAGAGTGGGGACGATCGTACATCCAACAGCGGCGTACTCTTCATCCGGAAAAGCAGCGCCAGCACCAGCGCCTGTTTCGATCAGTACTTCATGGCCGTGCGCGATCACCTTACTCGCTCCATCAGGAGTCATCGCTACCCGCTTTTCAAGGGTCTTTCGTTCTCGTGGTACACCGATTCTCATAGCGCCTTCCTTTTCTCGTGTAAGGGGTCAAATATCTCAGGTTGGTAGTAAATCGCGAGTTTTAGGGAAAGGTCAAATCCCGCGATCTCCTCCTCGCGAGAGGTTTGGTTTTTCCTGGAAAGGAGAGTAGGGTATCCGTGGTGAGCAGCAGGAGGGCTATGGCGTCGAGGATACTTGATGGACGGTGGTTGTCGGAGCAGGTAGAGCGGGAGCTCCGCGCGGAGGTCTCCGGAGCTGTCGAGAAGGGGGCTCGACCTCCTGGGCTTGGGGTGGTGCTCGTGGGAGAGAACCCCGCCTCCCTCGCCTATGTCGGCCGGAAAGAGAAGGTCGCCAAGCGGTGCGGATTTTATACGAGGGAAGAGCGGCTTCCTGCCGGGTGCACTCAGTCAGAACTTACCGAGAAAATTCACGAGCTGAACCGCGATGATGCGGTTGACGGAATTTTGCTCCAACTCCCCCTTCCCGATGGCCTCAATGAGATGGCGGCAATTGATGCGATCGATCCGGTGAAGGACGCCGATGGTCTTCATCCGCAGAGCCAGGGATACCTTCTCCGAGGCGGTCGTATGCCATCTGGAAACGGGTTCTTTGCCGCTCAGCCGTGTACTCCTGCGGGTCTGTTGAAGTTAATCGACCTCGCTTTTTCGGAGGGAATCTACCAACCGGGAGAGGCGGGGAGCGAGCAGCTTCCCGAAACCATTGAACACGACCTTTCCGCTGCACTCCAGCCGATTGACCTGAGCGGGAAGAGCGCGGTGGTGGTCGGTCGTTCACTTCTCGTCGGAAAGTCTGCCGCACTCCTCCTCTTGGAGAGAAACGCCACCGTGACCATTGCGCACTCTCGTACCGAGAACCTCGCAGCGGTCACCGCTCAAGCAGATATCGTGGTTGCTGCGGTTGGCCGCGAGCTGTTTCTTGGGGCTGATGCCATTCGGGAGGGGGCGGTGGTTATTGATGTTGGTATAAATCGCAATAAGGCGGGAAAGCTCGTCGGAGATGTCGATTTTGGTGCGGTAGCAGAGAAGACCCGTGCGATCACCCCAGTTCCGGGTGGAGTTGGGCCGATGACCGTTATTCAGCTCATGGAGAATACTTTTCGGTTGTATGAGCAGAGAATGAATGAGAGGGGAGAAGATGTCAGAGGGTAAGCTTCGGCGAACGCCGCTTTTTGAAGCGCACGTCGCTCTTGGTGGAAAGATGGTTCCCTTCGCCGGGTGGGAGATGCCGGTGCAGTACACGGCGGGAGTCGTTGAGGAGCATGTCTGTGTCCGGGAGCGGGTTGGACTCTTTGATGTGAGCCATATGGGAGAGATCGAGGTGCGAGGAGCTCGGACAGAAGCCTTTCTCGATCGGGTGACCTGTAACGCCGTGACCCAACTCTCTGATGGGCAGGCACAGTATACGGCGTTACCGAATGAGCAGGGTGGGGTGATCGATGACATCATCATTTACCGGCATTCCGGAGAGCACTTTCTCCTCTGTGTGAATGCCTCCAACGCTGAGCGTGATTTCGAGTGGCTCAAAGAGCAGGAAGAAGATGGTGCGGAAGTGACCAATGTGAGCGATCGTTATGCACAGATCGCCGTACAGGGTCCACAGGCGTTTGCGCTCCTGCACGAGCTTTTTCAGGAGGATCTCTCTGCATCCATCGAGCCGTTTCATTTTGCGAGCCGCGTTTTTGAAGAGCACGAGGTGCTAATCGCCCGAACTGGGTACACCGGTGAGCAGGGAGTTGAGATCTTTGTGGCACCGTCCGATGCGGTAGCGCTCTGGAACGCTCTGCTTCAGCGTGGCGAAGCGTTTGGCGTCCTGCCGTGTGGTCTCGGCGCGAGAGATTCCCTTCGGTTGGAGGTGTGTTACCCCTTACACGGGCATGAGCTTTCCCCGGAGGTGAGTGCGATCGAGTCCGGCCTTGGGTGGATCGTAAAGCCTGCCAAAAAGGGAGACTTTATCGGCCGTTCGGTGCTCGAAGCACAGAAAAAAGAGGGGGCTCTCCGAAAGCTTGTTGGTTTTTTCGTCGAAGATCGGGGGATCGTTCGGGAAGAGACGCCGCTGTTCGTCGATGGGAAGGAGGTCGGAGTCGTCACGAGTGGGACGAAAACTCCGACGGTGGGAAAGCTCACGGGCAAGGCGCTGGGCTTGGCTTTGGTACAGCGAGAGCACGGGGAGATGGGGCAGATGCTCACGGCTCAGGTACGGGGGAAGGAACTCGCCTGTCGTATTGAGAAAACCCCATTTTATCGGGCATCGTAAGAGAAAGATTTACACGTTGTGAGGAGAAGAAACGATGGATTTTCCAGAAGACCGAAGATACACCAAGGACCATGAGTGGGCTCAGCACGAGGATGGAGGGGCCACTATCGGGATCTCTGAGTTTGCTCAAGAAGAGCTCGGTGAGATCGTATTTGTTGAATTACCTGCCGTCGGGGCACGCTTTGCGGCTGGAGATACCCTCTGCGTCGTGGAGTCAACGAAGGCGGCTTCAGATGTCTACGCACCGGTTTCAGGAGTGGTGAGTGCGGTGAATGACGCCCTGAATGATCAACCTGACCTCGTGAATACCTCACCGTACCAAGATGGCTGGATGGTGAAGTTCTCTGAAGTGAAGAGTGAAGAGGTAGAGAGCCTCTTTGACCACGTGGCGTACCAAGAGATCGCCAAGTAGGGCGAGAGGAGTATTTCATGGGCGATGCAGCAACTGAGTCGAGTGGAGCGTTGGAAGGAATGAAGAACAGAGAGGGAGGTTCTAGCGCAGGACCGGTGCACTACGAAGGCTTTGAGGGGCGTCATATCGGTCCTCGAAGAGAGGAGCTCGGCACCATGTTGCAGCAGCTTGGGTACGACTCGCTCTCTTCCATGTTGTCGGTGGCTCTCCCGAAGACGATACAGATGGATAAACCGTTCTCTTCGGAGGTGTTTCCAGCACCGCTTTCTGAAGAAGAGGCGCTCCGTCGTATTCAGGGACTTGCCGCACGAAATACGGTCCGGAAGTGTTATCTCGGAATGGGATATCACGACACCTTCACCCCGACCGTTATTCTGCGGAATATCTTTGAAAACCCAGGATGGTATACCCAGTATACGCCGTACCAACCGGAGATCTCACAGGGGCGTCTTGAAGCGCTACTGAACTACCAAACGATGATCGCGGATCTCACCGGTCTTCCAATTGTCAACGCCTCGCTCCTTGATGAAGCAACGGCGGCAGCCGAAGCGATGACGATGTCATACGGCATTCGAAATAAGCGGGGAGCCGCAGAGGTGCGACGGTTCTTCGTTGCTGACCACTGTCATCCCCAGGTGATCGAGGTCGTCCAGACCCGGGCCGAGGCGGTTGGCATTGAGGTGGTGGTAGGAGAGTGCGCTCAGTTCTCACCAGACGAGAGTTTCTTCGGAGCCCTCCTCTCGTATCCGGCAACTGACGGAGAAGTCATCGATCCGAGTGCGTTTATTGAAGCAGCGCACCAGTCTCAGCTCCTCGTAACGGTGAGTGCGGATCCACTGGCGCTCGTGTTGCTCCGATCTCCGGGGTCGCTCGGTGCTGATATCGTGGTCGGATCCTCGCAACGATTCGGGGTGCCGCTTGGATACGGCGGACCACATGCCGCTTTCTTTGCCACCAAAGAGGAGTACAAGCGGGTCATGCCGGGAAGACTCGTGGGGGTTTCAAAGGATCGCGAGGAACGTCCGGCGCTCCGTCTCGCCCTTCAAACTCGCGAGCAACACATTCGTCGCGAAAAGGCGACGAGTAATATCTGTACCGCTCAGGTACTCCTGGCGGTGATGGCGGGAATGTACGGGGTGTACCACGGCCCGAAGGGGCTCCGCCGGATAGCGCTACGGGTGCATGAGAGAGCAACGGCTTTCGCTAAAGCACTTCATGGAGCCGGAAAAGAGATCGTGAGTGAAAACTTCTTTGATACGGTGAC
This sequence comes from bacterium, assembly GCA_022763385.1. Classification (GTDB taxonomy): domain Bacteria; phylum Bdellovibrionota_C; class UBA2361; order UBA2361; family RFPC01; genus RFPC01. The sequence continues at coordinate 4,787 of JALEGQ010000139.1, read as the reverse complement.
GGTACGCCTCTCGAAGGAAGAGCAGAAGAACATCCGAAGTCGAGCGATCGAAGCTGGCGTGCTCCTTCGATACGCTGAAGGGGGAAGTATTGGGGTCTCATTTGATGAGACTTCTACGCCAGAAGATGTGCTTGCGTTAACGGGAATCTTTCTTGAGAGCGATCTGCACGCGGTGCCCGATGCTTCATCCTCACTGCCGGAAGCATTTCTGCGTGATGATGAGATCTTGACTCACCCCGTGTTTCACGAGCACCGGTCAGAGTCGAAGTTTCTCCGGTACGTAAAGAAGCTCGAGTCGAAGGATCTCTCACTGACACACTCGATGATCCCACTCGGTTCGTGCACCATGAAGTTGAATGCCACGAGTGAGATGATCCCGGTTTCGTACGAGGGATTCTCACGCCTTCACCCCTTTGCGCCACTGAGTGACGCCGTGGGGTACCTCGAGCTCTTCTCAGATATTGAGCGACTCCTCGCCGAGGTGACCGGTTTTGATGCCGTCTCGCTTCAACCAAACGCGGGTTCTCAAGGGGAATACGCCGGGCTTCTCGCGATACGTCGGTATCACCACGCCAATGGGGATGCGAACCGCGATGTGTGTCTCATCCCGGTCTCTGCGCACGGAACAAATCCGGCGAGTGCGGTGATGGCTGGCATGAAGGTCGTTATCGTGCAGTGTGACGACAACGGAAATATCGATGTTGAAGATCTCCGGTCGAAGGCCGAGGAGCACGCGAGTTCACTCTCGTGCCTCATGATTACCTATCCCTCGACTCACGGAGTCTTTGAGGGGGAGATTCAAGAGATCTGTGAGATTATCCACGCCAATGGGGGGCAGGTTTATCTTGATGGAGCGAACCTGAACGCCCTCGTTGGACTCTCTCAACCGGCTTCCTTCGGGGCTGATGTGTGTCACTTTAATCTCCACAAGACCTTCTGCATTCCGCACGGAGGAGGAGGCCCGGGGATGGGGCCGATCGGTGTGCGGAAACACCTGGAGCCACACCTACCGGGGCACCTGAACACGGCGTCACTCCTCCTCGCCGAGGAGAAGGATAAGAAGGTAGCCGATACGATCGGGAATATCACGAAGAGTGCTGGTGCCGTGAGCGCCGCTCCGTGGGGAAGTGCGAGCATCTTGCCGATCTCGTGGATGTATATGGCGATGATGGGAGCGGGAGGGCTGCAACGGGCGTCTGAGATCGCTATTCTCAATGCGAACTACATTGCGCACCGCCTTCAGGATCACTATCCAGTTCTCTATCGAGGAAACGCCGGGCTTGTTGCGCACGAATGTATTCTCGACGTTCGAGCATTCAAGCAGAGCGCCGGAGTGGAAGCCGCCGATATTGCAAAGCGATTGATGGATTACGGCTTTCACGCCCCTACGATGTCGTGGCCGGTCGCTGGAACTCTCATGGTAGAGCCCACTGAGAGTGAATCGAAGGTTGAGCTCGACCGGTTCTGCGATGCGATGATTGCTATTCGGGGAGAGATCACTGCGATTGAGGAGGGACGCTCTCCGCAGGATGATAATCCGCTGCGGAACGCCCCCCACACGGCAGCCGCGGTGACGGCCACTACCTGGGAGCGATCCTACACCCGCGAGGAAGCCGCATACCCGGCTCCGTGGACGAAAGATTCGAAGTTCTGGCCCTCAGTGGCTCGGATAGAGGAGAGCTACGGTGACCGCAATCTCGTCTGTACCTGTCCACCCCTTGAAGAGTACGCCTCGTCATAAACGTTCGCTCCTTTCCGGGTGTCGGTGTATCCTAACGGTATGGGACGAGAGGGTGACAAGGGTGGTGTAGAGTCTCCGTGGGCGCAGTTTAGCTCGGAGATTCCCACTGATTTTCAGTTCTTTAATCGGGAGCTGAGCTGGCTGCATTTTAACGCTCGGGTGTTGCGCCAGGCGGCGGAGAAGAAACTTCCTCTTTTAGAGCGGCTCTTCTTTCTCTCGATCTTTGAGAGCAATCTCGATGAATTCTTTATGAAGCGGGTTGGCGGGTTGAAGCGTCACCTCGCGGTCGGTATGCCCCAGACGAGTCTCGATGGACTTTCGGTCAAGGAGCAGCTCCGTGCGATACGACAGCTCCTCCTTCCGCAGTTGAAGAAGGCAGACCGCATCTACCTCGAAGAGCTCTGCCCCCTGTTACGAGAGGAAGGGATCTTCCTGCTCTCGTGGGAGGAGTTGAGTGCTTCAGAGCGACGGTACTGTCGGAAGTATTTTGATGAGCGAATTTTCCCGTTACTCACCCCGCTGGCAGTTGATGCTGGTCATCCCTTTCCCTTTCTCTCAAACCTGTCAACTTCGGTCGGGGTGGCACTCTCGCATCCCGATAGAGAGGATCCCCTCTTTGCGCGGGTAAAGACGAGTGGCATCGAGCCGCAGTGGGTACGGCTTCCGACAGAGAAAGGAGGAGGCGCCCCAGAGGAGTATCGCTTTCTTCCTGCATGGCAGGTGGTATTTCAGTTTGTCGACGAGTTGTTCTCAGATATGACGGTGGTTGGAAAGATGCTCTTTCGGGTGACCAGGAATATCGAGATCGAAGTTGACGAAGAAGATGTTGAGGATCTCCGGGAGCTGATGGAAGAAGAGCTTCGGCAACGGAAGAAGGGGATGATGTGTCGACTGGAACACGGGAAGAACCCGGACCCGTGGATCTTGCAGTTCCTCATCGATGAGCTCGATCTCCATGCCCACGACATCTATGACTTTGAAGGGGAGTGTGATTACCGGAATCTCTCTGAGATCTGTGCGCTTGATCTTCCGACGCTGAAGTTTGCTCCGTGGACTCCAACGACCCCGGTCTCTCTTCGAGAGGAGACGAGCATGTTTTCAGCGCTCCGAACTCACGACCTTCTCGTTCATCACCCCTTTGAGAGCTTCTCCGCCAGTGTTGAGCGGTTTGTGCGAGAAGCGGTGGAAGACCCGGCCGTCCGTTCGATTAAGATGACCGTGTATCGGGTGGGAGACAGTACTCCGATTATTCCGCTCCTCATTCAAGCTGCTGAGCTGGGGAAGAATGTTGTCTGCGTCGTCGAACTGAAGGCGCGATTTGATGAACAACGGAATATCGGGTGGGCACACCAGTTGGAGGAAGCTGGGGTGCACGTTATCTACGGTATGTATGGGGTAAAGATTCATGCAAAGACCCTCCTCGTGGTTCGGCAGGAGGAGGGGAGAGTTCGGTGCTATGCCCACATCGCGACGGGGAATTATCACGCGGGGACGGCAAATCTCTATACGGATTTTGGGCTTTTTACGGCGAAGGAATCGTATACTCGGGAGCTCCTTCATTTTTTTAACTTCCTCACCGGCCGCTCGCGGAAGGAAGACTACGAGAAGCTGCTCGTTGCTCCATTTCAGATGGCGAAACGGTTTATTGAGCTGATTGAGGGGGAGATTCAGCACGCTGGTGCCGGAAGGCCAGCACATATTGTCGCCAAGATGAATAGCCTAGAAGATCGAGAGATTATCACCGCGCTGTACGAGGCTTCACAGGCGGGAGTTCAGATAGAGCTCTATGTACGAGGGGTGTGTTGTCTCCGTCCGGGGGTAAAGGGGCTAAGTGAGAATATTCGAGTAATCTCCATTATTGGGAGGTTGCTCGAACATTCACGGCTCTTTTATTTTCGAAATGGAGCAGAAGATCCGATCGATGGGGTGTTCTTTCTCAGCTCTGCTGACTGGATGCAGCGAAACCTTCACCGACGAATTGAGGTGGCAGCGCCCCTTGAAGAACGAGCCCACCGCGAGCGGGTGTGGGGACTGTTTCAGGTGCTACGCCACGACGAAGTATTACGGTGGGAGCTGCTCTCTGATGGAAGTTACCAGAGGGGCAAAGACGCCGGAGCGATCGGTCGCGGGGGAACACATGAAGTCCTTATGAGACGAGCCAAGGAGCTTTCTGCGGTGAAAGCATAGTGAGAGAGGGCAAGAAAGGTGCTGGTAATTTTTGACTGTGATGGAGTTCTGATCGACTCTGAGCGAATCCTCAATGAGGTGTACCGGGAATGCCTGCAAGAAGTAGGGCTAGAGCTTTCCCTCGCAGAGGTGATCCATGCCTTTAAAGGTCGCTCTTCTCAAGACTGTCTCGTCATCGTTGAACAGATGCTTGGACGCGCGGTCTCAGAGCAACAGTTAAGCCACAAATACGAAGAGCTTGGTGCGCAACGGTTTCAAGAAGAGATTGGTCCTATTCCGGGAATCAAGGAGGTGCTCGAAGAACTCCCGTTTCGCCGCTGCGTGGCCTCCAGTAGCTCACACGATCACATTCGTCTCGGCTTGGAGCGCTCAGGGCTGCTGCCGTATTTTACGGAGGGAATTTACAGCGCCTCGGACGTTTCACGAGGAAAGCCAGCGCCTGACCTGTTTCTTCACGCTGCTTCTGAGATGGGGGTAGCCCCAGAGGAGTGTGTCGTTGTTGAAGATTCTCCAGCTGGCGTTGAGGGAGCAGTAGCTGCAGGAATGCAGGCCCTTGGATTTGTCGATCTCACTCCAGCTTCAGAGCTCCAAGCTGCTGGCGCTCAAACCTTTCATCGCATGAGAGAACTCCCGGGATTGATTGCTCAACTGAGCCGGTAAAATGTGATGTTCTCAGTGATCCCATGCTTTACAGAGTGTCGATCTGAAAGAGTAGCCAGGTGTTCGCTCCTCAGGCGGAGCGCTTTTCTTCGACGTCCTCGACGAGCACATGAGCAATAGTGATAGCGGAAAATTTTGGCTCGTCTGCGGAGTGTCTCCGAAAAGCCCTCCGCCTGAGGAGCTCGAGGATCGTCGTACG
>JALEGQ010000138.1 GCA_022763385.1 bacterium | reverse complement strand
TTCTTGTCATCCCCTGATCGGGGATGTCGTTTTTTTGAATGGTTACTTGTCTTCACCCCCAAAGAGCCCCCTGAGGGGGCTTTCCCTCATCATTCGTAGACTTTGCCACTAGAAACGGTTCAAATGACGCTGAATAGTTACAACACATAAAGTTATGTACCACGCACCTCCTCTGGATTATCATGTCCCTGCGGACACGCCTGAGAACGAGAGGAGTAAGACCATGAGAAGAGTATTGTTGGCGACAACAGCCATGCTGTTATTATTTCCTCTCTTTCACATCCCTTCCACTCATCTCGTAGCGGAAGAGCCGCAGGCAGAGGAAGCACCAATAGTCCGTTCCAAGATGAAGAAGGCATATAAGCCATTTCTTGAGCTCCAAACTTTTTTTGTAGAACACGAGGAGATCACCAGCTCGGAAGAGCAGGAGGAGCTCGAGCGGATCGTAGACTCACTCGAGAAAAAATTTCACGGGGTCATTGATGCTCCGAAATCAAAGTACAGAGACATTCCTGGATTTACCTCAACTCTGCAGTCGTTGAACTCACTATTCCGAGATATCAAGGGCGGACTCAAGTGGGGAAATGAGTCTTGGGCCTATTGGAGATTAAGGGCGCTCGCCTCACACTGCATTACGTGTCACACCAGCTATGCACCGAAAATGCAGTTCTACGATCCGGAGTACTCAGCAGAAAACCTCACGCCCTTTCGACGTGGCGAATTTTTCCTTGCGACTCGGCAATTCTCAAGAGCGGAAAAAGCCTTTCTTGAATCGGCGGGGTCACCTGAGTCCTCAGCTGATGTACTCACCTCCCTGAGAAGATGGCTCCTACTCTCTGTCCGTATACAACGCACTCCGAAGGAAGCAGGCAAAACGCTTGATGCCTTCTACCGTCAACATGAAAAAAATCTAAACCAGTACGAGAAAGAGGTGATCCTTGGGTGGAAGGAATCCTTACGAGCGTGGGAAGGTGAACATGAAGAGGATTCGCTTGCTGAAGCAGAGCGGCTCTTGAATGTGGGGCTTCGAAGCTCCGACCTCCTCTACGACGAGCAAGATGACATTCGGGTTCTACGTGCCACTGCCCTATTACATCGCCTCAGTGAGTCGAAAACCCAAACGGAACAGGATCGAAGAAGAACCCTTTACCTCCTCGGTCTCAGCTACAGCAAGCTTCCACATTTCTTCATCAATGAACTTCCCGATATTTATCTCGAACAGTGTATCCGGGAGTACCCCAACACCAAAGAAGCGAAACGCTCGTACCGACTCCTGAAGGAGATGACGACTCTCGGCTTTACCGGGAGTGGAGGCACCCGTATTCCCGACTATATCAATCTCAAACTCCGAGAGCTTCACAACTTAGCCTATGGAATCCCGGACTTTGATGCCAGAGTGTAAACCCCAACGTTGCATAAAAATTTGCCCGTAGACTGCTTTGCTACCACAAGAGAGAAAACGTATTTGTGGGCGAAATACGTGTAGGAGGAACGCCCGCCACGAACAACGAGAACTCCCTCTCTCTCACCCCGGCTTCTTTCCCAGGAGCGCGAGGACGAAGTCGTGTTCCGTCACAATCCCCACCACCTTATTCTCATCAACAACCATAACCGAGCTCACCTGACTATCAACAAGCTGGCGAGCGACATCCAAAAGAGCAGTAGTCGGAGTACAGGTCACCACCCGCTTCACCATGAGTTCCTTGATAGGAATAAAATGATTCGGAGAGGGAGCCGCAAAATGCTTCAGAATATCGCGAACACTCAGCATCCCAAGTGGTTCATCTTCATCACCCACCACTGGAATATGCCGAACATGCTTCGCCTCCGACGTTAACTCCACGAGGTTCAAGCTCTGATCAGCATGACATGTGACAACCGATTCAGTCATGATATCTTTAGCCGTTAGCTCTTTTAATTCCATGTCTCTCTCCTATCTTCGTTCTCAGCGCCATCCTACTGATGACTTCTTTGATTTCTTAGAGCTCCTCATCAAAGAGACTTTCGAAAGGCAATGAGCTTTCGAAAACGACCTCTCACCTCCGAGGAGAGCGACACACTCGCATCATTGAGTAATGCTTCTTGCTCCTGGAGAGGGACGAATCCACTCATGATAACAAATTTTACTGCTTCAGCGAGCGCACCACCCGTATATCTCTTTTCCTGAATATTATTGAGCACCTGTGGAGCCATACAGTATGAGGCCGGGAGCACACGAGAGAGCTCCTGAATAACAAACATATGGTTACGCAACTTCGGGAAGATAATTGGTAAAAGCCCTCTTCCGTGAGGCTCTCGGAGAGCTCCTCTCTTTTCGGAAATAAATCGTTTCACCCTCGGATGCTCTCCTCCCACCAACCGAAATAGGGCCAGGATCAGTTCTTCTTCATAGATGAGACCATCATCGCTCTGGAGTAAGCTCTCTATTCTACGAACGAACTTATCGTGTTTTCCCGGAAAGAGAGGAATTTCAAGGAGAGGTTCGAAGAAAAACATGTTGTCGAGATCTCCTCCCTTCTGGGTCAGCGATTCTTTCACCTCAAGGGCTGGCGGGTGATAGGTTGGATGAGCGACAGAGAGTACGGTAAGGGCTGATAAAAACCGCGATGCAGAGTTCTTATCTAAGAGACACTGATTTACCCCAGTAGAAACTCCTGCAAAGGGATAATGGGAATCAATTTCGTCAGGATAAAGCTCGTTGAGCAAGAGTAAGAAAAGAGACTTCTCAGCGCAGTCTCTCGCCTCAAAAGGATCTCTCCAGGTATTAAGGCCACGAAAGTTTTTCAATACAAACTCTCTCGCCCCTGAACGTCCACTCTTCAAGAGCAACAGAAGGTGAAGGCTTCTCAGAGACTGCTCATTTTTCTCCTGCTAAAAACGACGCTTCACTTCAGGAACAAGGGCGGGGTCCAGATAGCCCTCTCTCGCCAAATAGAGGTACTCGTACAACTTTCCCGGTGGATAGTGCCTACCAGCTGATTCCAGATAGTATCGTGAAAAGTACTGGGAGCTATCCGGACAGGCGAACGCTTCGAGGGTTATGAATACTGAGAAAACAATCAGCATGAACTCTTGGTACCTATTCACCATGAACATGAAAGCCCCCTCCCTGCCTACTTGGCACCTCTCCAAAAGACTTCTGGCCAGCCTAGCTATCCTCTCGTCTCACCTACACCACTCCCTCGTCTCTCAAGCAGACGAGCCTCAAGGCTCTCCAAAACGCTCTTAACGTAGTTCAGATCCGCTACGGGAACCGGAAATCCTTGAACAACGCCCCGACAATCGAAACTGTATCGCAGTAACTGCACTGCATACTGACCTTTATCATTCTCAAGGAGCAAGCCAGTGATTGGGCCACTTCGCTCGACGCTATGACGGGTAATCGACCTCCCTAGCTCGGGGAGAGGAAAACCCTCACCGATCCCGCTATCCCACTCACTCAGTTCTCGAGTTCGTTCTTGTAGAGAACACGCCAGCTGAGAAATAAGTCTTGATAGATGTGGTACATTTTCATCTCGAACAAGATAGCTACTTCCCATAAAGCTTGAGTGACTTTCTACCCTTCCTTGGCTTCCTGAGTGACGATACACGACAAAATCATCCTTCACCTCCAGAAGGACACCTCCAGACTCAACGCGGTGTATTTCGTGTCTTGTTGGGCCCATGGGCATTCAAACTCAGGTAACATGTTATTTAGGAGAGAATTCTTGTTCCTCACCTCCTGAAGTCTGCCTCAGCAGAGAGAGTAAATCCATTCTTTTCGTTGAGCCCCTTCGAGCACTTATTCTGCTTGATGGTCTCGAATCTCCCCATAAATCAACTCGGATCAGATACACCAAACTCTTTCCAGACCGGTAAGATCTGAATCGTACCAGCCGAGGTAGTAACCCGCTCTTCATCCCGAGCTGTCAATAAAGTAGCCGATGTTCAATCAGACCTGCTTCAAGTGAACGGAGTTCGCGGCACCTTGTATCCGGGTCGGAGAGGTCATAAGCGACCTGATAGAGGTCGACCCCTCTTCAAGTTGGTATCACAAAATCGACCTTAAAATCTTTTTTTGATCGGTAGTAATAAACCTCCTCAAATTTTCGGCGGAGGTGCATGAAAACGAGATTCTCGAGTAGCCTTCCCACATTCTTCGACAAAGACGCTGATACCGATTCTCTGGATAGAGCTCAAAATAAGCAGATTCTATCAGTGAAAGGAGTTCTGTCTCGAGCGGTCGTATACGCTCATCAACAAAATTAAAAAACACCATCCGTTGACGTGGGACCTGGCACTCTCGCATCAATTTCTGCTGAAGAAGCCGCAGCAGAGAAGACTTCCCTACCCGCCGCATACCAGCAATACTGATCGCCTTGCTACTCTCAAGCGGCACCTTGATATCCCGATCGAACAGTTCTGGTAAGTCTTCAGACTGCCCCTCGAGAATAAGCTCCTGAATAAGAGAAGAACTTTTGGAAGTTTTTATTAGTAATTATAACTCATGCAGCATAGTTATAACTACAGTTTGCAACTATACTGCCTATGTTTCAATTGCTAATTGCCATCTTCCTCTATAGAGATCCCCAAAAATAGTGGTGCGAAGTGGCATTATTATTGAGGACCGCTATATCAAGCTATCGGCTTCTCTGACGCCTAACTACACCGCCAACAATTCGAGGACAGCTTTACACTTGGGCTCGGAGATATCTCCACGCCTATCTTACCGACGTGATCCCACGGCTCGCGAATCAGAAGACTACTTCGCTTGACGGGCTTACTCTGCTCGATTGGAACAAAGCATAAGACGATTATCGAGCGCTTCAGGCGGAGGGCTTTTCAGAGATACTCCGCAGACGAGCCAAAATTTTCCGCTATCACTATTGCTCACGTGCTCGTCGAGGACGTCGAAGAAAAGTCCTCCGCCTGAAGCGCGAACACCTCGCTACTCTTCTATAGCACCGCTCTGTTAATTAAGGGGTCTACGGGAGCACTACCTCCAGGAGCAATACAGAAAGTGCTATGCTATTGAAAATGCAGCTTCTGCCGCTGGCCTTCTGTTTTCTTTCTCTTCATACTGTCGGCGTACTCTGCAAGAACAAGAGAGAGATGAAGTATGAGTGTCGGAGCGGCAGCTCAAAAGACCAGCGGTGTATCTGATCCTTTTCAGGGGGTTTCATCGTCCGAGAGACGTTCTTCTTCAGCTTTCTCACCTCGTCGGCTCCACTCTGCCGTGGTCTTTACTCCATCGCTTCGAGGAGCCCTTATTCTTCTCTTTGGAGCGATCCTCGTGATCGGTCCGGTTCAGGCCCACTCGGATCTCTATGCGGCGGTGGTTGGCTATTCGCTGATTGCACTCGTCTTGATAACGCTCCTGTTTACCTTTTTCTCTGGGTGGTGGCTCCGAAGACACTCCCACTTTCAGATGACTTACGGCACGAATGCTTCGACAGCTCAATCGCCACACCTCACTTCCAGCGATGAAATTTCAATTGCTCTTCATATAAAGGGGGGCCGAATCCTTCCCTTCACTTCCCTTGAGATCACACCGAGGGTCGGAGGCCAACGATCTACTTTTCCAGACAACGACAACGGTGATCGTGAGTTTCCCCTCGCATCATGGAGATTAATTGGTGGTTTCTTCGGTAACGAGAGCTGTTCTCAGCACCTCTTTTTTCCCCACCGTGGGGAGTGGGCTATCCGCTCTCTTTCCATGCGCTTTCGGGATACGCTCGGCCTCGGAACTTTCCGGTGGAGCATTGACGGAGAAAGACTCCCAGTGATCCCTCTCTCGCCTCCGATACGGAGCTTTCCCGATCTTCCGATCTTCACGGGAGAAACCCGCTCTGGGGTCGACCAGAGTGATATCCAACGGCAGGATGGGGATGCCTACGATGTGAAAAGATACCACCCTTCAGATGGCATGCGTCGCATCCTCTGGAAGGTGTACGCCAGATCCGGAGAGCTCCTCTCTCGCCACCCGGAACCTTCGATGACCCCAGAGGGAGTAGTCGCGATAGGAGTTCTCGCAGGGAAGGAAGATGACTTTCTCTGCTCTCTTGCAACAGCCCATCTGAAGAGGCTGACAGAAGAGGAATATCAGTTCCTCGTCATCGCGGATGGAGCGGAGGATCCCATCTCTTCTCCAGATGCCATCGCCAGAACGGAAGAGGAAGCAGAAAGGCTCTTTCGGACATCCGTATGGAAGAGCGAAAGCGTCACGAACTCGGAGCGAATCTCCCTGATCGATGCTCTCCAGCGGGTCTTTCAGGACGAACGGGGAAGTGAGTTGTCCCGGATAACCCTTTTCATCTCTCTCAACAGCATCAGCCACCCCCAATTTTTAGAGTCCCTCGGTGAATTTTTTGAGGCACTCAGAACTCGAAATATTCAACCTCTCTGGATTATAGGAGACGATCGGGGAGACGGGACCAGAAGAGCGTCTCAGCGTGTCGTACAGAGGCTTCTGTTCGCTCCTCAACCGTCCTCCCTTACTCCGCTATCTCTCCCCAAAAAAGAAGACACCAACCGAGAACACGCGCTCAGTACCTTTCTTGAGAGATGTGAGTCGAACGGCGCTCTGTTCCAGATCGTCTCTCTTCCCTCTTCATAGCTCGCTTTTCAAGCATTTTTCACGACCAGTCATTCCGGCATCGACCTTGTTCCTCCGTCTCAGTATACGGTAAGATGAGGAGCGGCTCGTTAAGGATTACGTGGACACTTTCTCTCTCTCAACTCAGCGGTTTCACAAGGTTGTCTTCGCACTCGCCTTCTTGTTCCGTTTTTTGGTTTTTGCTGTCGCCATCTCTCTGGTACACGATACGTTTTCTCTTTCGACGGCGAAGGAGAGCTGCATACTCGCTCTGCTCATTGGACAGATCGCGGGGACCCTCTCTGCCTTTAGCTCCCTCCGCTTTTATGTCGGACCGGCACTTATCGCAGGAGTCATCCTCCTCACCAACGGGGCGTTTCTCGGACTTCAGTCATTCTTCCCAGAAACTCGAGCTGGGATACTCACCCCTTACTCGATTCTCCTCGATCTAAACCTTCTCTTTTCGCTCCTTTCGGCCGGCTACCTGAGTACGTGGTGTCACTGGAGAGTACGTCTCTATCCGACCTTAGAGGTCATTGGGGCCCTCACCCTGCTGCTCATTTTCTTTGCTCCTCACCGAGATTTTCGCTTTTCTGAAGCGCCGAAGATCGTCCACCTCCTCGCCTGGGACCTCAATACTTCTCCCTTTGCACTTCTGATCATCCTCAGTGGAGTGGCCACTTTTCTTACCGTGCTGGCTCTCGGTCTCTCTGGACACGCCGGGATTCCAGCGATCTCTCGAACAAAGAGAACATCTCTACTCGTATCGGGACGGCCACGTCCGTTTCTCGGGACACTCTTTGTGGGCATCCTCGTCTTTATCATCAGTATGACTTCCCGTCAGGTATACTCCCACTACGATGTGATTCAGGAGAGTCTCGGGGCGAATGGGGTCGGTTTTCAGGAGAAAGAGGAGTCTATCGGAAAGTCTCCTCTCGGTTTTCATTCCGCGCTCGGAAGTAATAGCCAACCGGCTGCCGTGGTGAGGCTCGGTGGCGACTACCAGGAGAACCCTTACTCGCCGATGCTCTACCTGAGAGAGGGCGCTCTTTCAGCGTTTAATGGCACCGAACTCGTGAACGCGGGAAAGAGTTTCGATAGTGATATTCCGGCGACGGCACCAACAGAGCGGTACCGGGGTGGCGAAGAGGTGGAGCTCCTTGAGCGGGTACCGGTCCCTCAATCGATCTATCTCATTACGGATCACGATGTTGCATTTGCGGTCGACTATCCGATCTCGCTTGAACCGTTGGAGAATCCTTCACCAGAACGGTTTCGCTCGGCATACCGAGCCTACTCCATGGCTCCGAGCTACTCTCTCCACGCTCTCGAGTCTCGTCAGGTGGGAAATTCGGAGTGGACGAAGGAGGTGCAGCAGCACTATCTCGTTCCGCATACCGATAAACGGTACGGCGCGATGGCAACAGAGCTCACCGAAGACGAGTCGAATCCGGCACGCCAAGCCTTTCTCTTAACGCAGTTTCTCAACAAGCGATCGATCTACACCCTCTCTCCGAATCACGATGTCGGAAAAGACGAAGACCCGGTGGCTCCCTTTCTGTTCGGAGATATGCGTGGATACTGCGTCCACTTTGCCCACGCAACGGTGTATATGCTCCGAGCACTCGGCATACCGGCGCGAATTGCTACCGGGTACCTCACCGATATGAGTCAGGCAAGAGATGGACATATCCTCCTCCGGATGAGCGACCGTCACGCCTGGGCAGAGGCCTATTTCTCGGGCATCGGATGGGTGGTCTTTGATACCCAACCGGAAAATGTTGAGAGCCACGCTGATACCGAGGTTGATTCAGAGCTACTTGAAGAGCTGATGGGGCTGATCGGTGAAGAGAAAACCTTTCTCCCGGAAGAAGAGTTTCACGATGAGCCAGGTCTTCAGGAACCCGATCCCTACGAACTCCCCTCGTCAGCAGCGTTGCTGAAGGTATTCGCTCTCTGTCTCGGGGTCGCCTTTCTCTGGAAGCTCTTTCTCTGGTATGGATGGCTCCTCCCCAGCTCTCACCGGACTCAGATTCGCCGCGGCTACCGAGCGATCGCTACCCGACTTGCGGATCTCGGATATGAAAGGAACTACGCAGAGACCGGACGAGAGCTGCTACAACGGTTTCGGGAAAGTGAACAGGTTTCTCCAGATCGGATCTGGCAGCGGTGGAAGGAGGTGAAATACGGTGGCGAGTCACCGTCACCGGTCGCTCCCATAACGGCCATCCGACGAGATCTTGAACAGTTACAACAGATCTCCCTCCTTCGGCGAGCGCTCTCTTTTCTTCATCCACTCTCACTTATCCGGACGATCACGGGAGGCGGCTCATGAAGAGATTCTACAGAGTTGTCCTTATTTGTAGCGGTGTGCTTTTGCTCTGGTGCACCCTTGGTGCAGCAAACGCTACGGCACAGTACCTGCTCGATGATCCCCTCGATCCGAACGATCGCTTGGGGAAAGAAGAACCCCTCCAAGAAGACGAGGAAAAGTCCGCAGAGCAGCTGATCCGAGAGGCGGAGCTGCTCTTTATTGAAGAGCGCCTCCTCGATGCACGGACGAAACTGCTGCTCGCTCTTAAAAAGGATCCAGAGAACTATCAGACCTACTCGCTCCTCTCGGGATACTATCTCGTACATGTGGGACATTTTAAGCTGGCGCTTCGGTATATCAGGAAAGCACAGGAGTACTTTGAGAAGGCGTATGGGCCACCTCCCTATCTGGATGCACTACTAAAAAGCACGCATGCGCATCATCTCCACATTCTCTCTCAGGCTCGCCTCAACCTCGATGATTATGCTGGAGCTCTCCGGGTGCTCGATGAGTACGAGTCGTACGGCTACTACCAAGACTGGTATCCTGGTTCACGAGCGTGGATTCTCATGAAGAACGGGGAGCTTTCTGAGGCGATACAGGTTTCACGAGTTGGTATCATGAATGGCGCTGAGCCAGGGAGGACGTTGAATATTCTTGGGATTCTTCTCTCCATGACTGGTGAACGTCAGTCTTCGCTCCAGATCTTTGACCAGGCGATCGCCCACGAGTTTTCGCTTGGAACCTATGGCCAGCCAGCAACGCCCCTCAATAACTCTGGCGAGGTATACCGAGAGACCTTTCAAGAAGAGGATGCGGAGCGCTCCTGGATGCGGGCCACCTCCCTCCCTGATGGGTGCGAGCATGTTCTTCCGGCGCTCAACCTCGCCACTATTCGGATGGAACGACTCGATTACCGTGGAGCGAAGCAGGCGCTTGATAATTTCGAGAGCTGCGTCGCTCAGTTTCCGCTCCGAAATGGAGAGGAGCACCGAGCGCTCGTACACCTTGCTCGAGGAAGGATTGATCTTCACACCGGCTTTCTCGAACAAGCGATCGAGCATCTTCGAGCCGCGCTTAAACGGCAGCAGTGGTTTGGAAAGATCGGGACCGATGTTGAAGACCTCCAGGTGGGGGTGCTTGCTTCGCTCTCCTTTGCCCTCAAGAGCAAGGCTTCGCGTGATACGTTGCGTCCCCTGCCAGGGCTCTCTCTACCGGAGCGGATCGCTCGTTGGACAGAAGGACTTTCTCACCAGATAGAATCGTGGTGGCTCAAGAGGCGGATGATTCAGACCCTCATTGATCACCTCGGATACGGAGAGGACCTCTATATTCGAAACACTGACAGCATGATTGAGTATGCTACTTTGGGGGCGGTTCTCCGTCAGGTGCCTCAAAAAACTCTTATGCGACGGGTAGCGCTTGAAGATCGCGAAGATGACAGGGGCCCAGCTCACCTCTTTTATGAGAGTTACCGCGCGGAACGCATGCTGGATTCTTCTCAACGAAGGGAGGGAATAGCAAAGCTGCAAGAGATTCAACAACGGCTCCGGCTTCCGGCTGACGGCGCACTCAAGGTGCACGTGCTGCTCACTCTTGCGAAAGAGCTTCGAGAAGACTCTCGAGAGTACCGACAGGCTGCTACGGAGGCTTTTCTGCTCAACAGGGCGAGTCTTCCAAATTACGGCATCCGGCTCCCTGTGAACATTTCCTCCTCGGAGAACGTCGGAAAAGAGGACTTCGCTCTCTCTCCCTTCCTGGTCACCACTGCTCAAGAGCGCGACTTTGTTGTCTCACACACTGAACAGGACGGCCTTCACCAACTCCGGTTCCGATCTCGCACGGGCCGAGCACCGATTTTCACCGTAAAGGGAGATCGTTTTGACGAGGTGTTGCTACAACTGGTGGATGAGGTATTCCGCGTTCCGCTGAATGGATAGGATTTGCAATTTTTTGTTTCATTAAACGATAGTAGTGAGAGAAGAGAGGAGCAGGGATGGTTTTTGCAACAGAGAAAGAGACGAATGGGGCGGGTGATGCCGTCAAGAGTGCTGCGGCCACCGCTGGTCGACTCCGCGAGTCGCTCTCGTCTGTTATCAGAGGACGAGAAGATACGATCAACCTCGTGCTCACAGCGCTCTTTGCTGATGGACACGTTCTTCTTGAAGACTACCCTGGTTCAGGGAAAACCGTTCTGACGAAGACGCTTGGGCGACTAATCGCTGCTGATGAGAGTCATAAGACGAGTGAGATTATCCCTTTTCGACGGATCCAGTTCACTCCAGACATGCTCCCCGGAGATATCCTTGGGGTGAACGTTTTTGACGCAAAGAGTGGCTCTTTTCGCTTTATCCACGGACCAGTATTTGCCCACGTGGTGCTCGCTGACGAACTAAACCGCACCGGACCAAAGGTCCAGGCCGCTTTTCTCGAGTGTATGGCGGAGAAACAGGTGACCATCGACAATGTAACGCATCCACTCGATGACCTTTTCTTTGTGGTGGGAACGCAGAATCCTCTTGATCTCGCCGGGACCTATCCGCTTCCCCTCGTTCAACTCGATCGCTTTCTGCTCCGAATACCGATGTCATATGTCGACCAGGAAACGGAGCTGGAGATCCTCGAGCAACACGGCGATATCCAACGGAACGCTGCGGAACTTTCTCCGGTCGCGAGTCGGGCTGAGATCCTCTCCGCTCAAAAGGCTGCCCAGCAGGTCGAGGTCAGCGCTATTCTTCGACAAACGATTGTCGAGATCGTACAGGCCACACGAAATTCTTCGCTCTTCCAGTTTGGTGTCTCAACACGAGCAGCACTCATGCTTCAGAAAGCACTTAAGAGCTGGGCACTTATTCATGGGAGGAGCTATGTCGATGAAGACGACCTGAAGTCCCTCGCTCCCCACGTGCTCCTCCACCGGATGAAGTTTCAGGGAGGCATTCGAGATCCTCGTGAGGCATTTGCTGATTTTATGGCTCCATTTCTCGAAAAGTTGATCCAGAAGAATCCATAACTGATGGTAAGCATTCACATGCTGGATAAGCATCTAAAATTCCAAGACACTAAAGCTCCAGTGGAAAAGCCTGATCGGCTTTCTGCCTTCTGTGAATGCTTAGCGTTTTCACCCCTAAAAGGTCCCCTGAGGGGATCTTTGTTCGGAGAGTCTTACTCTGGCTATTCAGAAGAACTCGGCAAAGAGGGGAATGCATATAACTGATGAAAGAGCTACTGCCACCAGTCGAAAGGAAGGCACTACAAGAGAAGGCCGATAGGCTCAAGCTCTTTGAGGTGCAACGACACATCTTTCTCTGCGCCGATCAGAGCGCGCCGAAATGCTGCTCGCACGAAGCGGGAGTTGCGTCGTGGAACTATCTCAAGAAGCGACTCGAGGAGATTCGGATCGAACGGGAAAGAGAAGGGCTTCCTACTCCGGTGCTCTCTCGTACGAAAGCAAACTGTCTGAGGCTCTGTGCAGCTGGGCCAGTTGCCGTTGTTTATCCAGAGGGTGTCTGGTACCACTCCTGCACCCCGGAGGTGCTGGAGGAGATCATCTCACGGCACCTGATCGGCGGAGAGATAGTTTCAGAGTACGCGCTGCTTCCTTCCGAGTGATTATAACAGATCTCGACGGTCATTCGGGTTAAGCTTTACCTTTCGCAACCGAATGCTTTCAGGAGTCACCTCGATTAGCTCATCTTCTCGAATAAACTCAATCGCCTTCTCAAGGCTCATGGGAGGGACCGGTGTCAGCTGGATATTCTCATCCTTACCAGCGGCTCTCATATTACTCAGCTTCTTTGCCTTGCACGGATTGACGTTAAGGTCATTTCCGCGAGCGTGCTCACCGATAATAAGTCCTTCGTATACCGGCTCCCCAGGGCGAACAAAGAGGCGCCCGCGAGGTTGAAGGTGGAAGAGCCCGTAGGCAACAGCTTCGCCGGTCCGATCGGCGACGAGTGAGCCCGTCTGTCGAGAAGGAAAATCCCCCCGATGCTCTTCGTACCCCTCAAGTGAAGAGTTCATAATTCCTGTTCCCCGAGTATCGGTGAGATACTGGCTCCGATACCCAATCAGACCCCGAGAAGGAATAGAAAACTCAACCCGAACCCGGCCTGTACCGTGGTTTACCATATTGGTCATCTTCCCCTTCCGAAGGGAGAGCTTCTCCGTCACGACGCCGAGAAATGCTTCATCGCAATCCACCAAAAGATGCTCAATCGGTTCGAGCTTCTTTCCATCTTCCTCACGGTAGAGCACCTCAGGTCTTCCAACGGAGAGTTCAAATCCCTCTCGCCTCATCGTCTCGATCAGGATCGCCAACTGAAGCTCCCCCCTGCCCTTCACGAGAAATGAGTCATCCCCCTGGCCAAATTCGACCTGGAGACTCACATTGTACAGGATCTCCTTCTCAAGTCGCTCACGGATTCGCTGCCCCTGAACGATCTTTCCTTCCCTCCCTGCCAGAGGCGAGGTGTTAATCCCAAAGGTCATGCCGATCGTTGGCTGATCAACATTAATCCTCGGCAGCGCCTCCGGAGAAGCCGCTTCGGTGATGGTGTCTCCGATCTCCACTTCTTCAAGTCCCGCGAGGAGCACGATATCACCCGCAAGGGCCTCCGCCGTCTCTTGTACCTGAATACCTTGATAGGATTGGAGCGAGCTGACCTTCAAGGGACGGGCTGTCCCATCGCGATCTATCCGGACCAGGGAGTCTTTTGCCTTTGCCTTTCCCTGAAAAATCCGACCCACTGCCAGTCGCCCGAGATAGTCACTGTAATCCAGATTTGCAACAAGCATCCGAAACGGCTTGCTGACATCTACCTGCGGCGCTGGAATCGTCTCTACGATCTGATCGAGCAAGAGAGAGAGATTTCCATCTGCATCTTCGAGCGCCCGCTTCGCTATCCCATCTTTTGCAACGAGGTAGAGCACCGGGAACTCAATCTGAGATTCCTCAGCATCGAGATCGATAAAGAGATCGTAGATCTCATTCAGCACTTCATCTGCTCGAGCATCAGAGCGATCAATTTTATTAATACAAACGATTATCTCGAGTTTGAGTTCGAGAGCTTTCTTCAGAACGAACCGGGTCTGCGGCAGCGGTCCTTCGGCGGCATCTACCAGCAGTATCGCTCCGTCAACCATGCTGAGCGAACGCTCAACCTCTCCCCCGAAGTCAGAGTGACCTGGAGTATCAAGAATGTTGATCTTCGTTCCGTGCCAATCAACGGAGCAGTTCTTCGCAGCGATCGTTATGCCCCGCTCACGCTCCAGGTCCATACTATCCATGACCCGATCAACGTCCTCCGAACCCCGCTTCTGTAACGCGCCACTCTGGCGAAAGAGGTGATCGACGAGAGTCGTTTTTCCGTGATCAACGTGGGCAATAATGGCGATATTCCGTATCGCCGTTGGATCGGTGAGCTCAGATGACATACTATCCCTTGGAAGAGTGCTACAGTGAAGCAGAGAGGGTGACATAGCCGAGGGAATTAATCACTCCCTTCGCTGAGATTCCTTCAAAACTGGGATTCCTTCTAATGCCACACTTGTAGAGAAAGATAAGGATACGGGCCGGTGAAGATAGTTCTTCAGAGGACGACCGGGGCATCTGTTTCGGTGAACAATCAGCAGATCGGGGCGATCGGTGAGGGGGTGGTCCTCCTCGTCGGATTCGGCGAGGACGATACGGAAGAGCACCTCACCCCGAAACACCTGGCGCAGATGGCAAAGAAAATCTGCGAGCTCCGAATATTTGCCGACGAAAAGAGCTGCTTTCAAGAATCGCTCCTCCAGCGAGGGGGAGGGGTACTGCTCGTGCCGCAATTCACCCTGTACGGCACCACAAGAAAAGGACGCCGGCCAGATTTTACCGGAGCCCTTGAACCACAGCTCGCAAAAAAGCACTTTCTCGATTTTATTAAATGTTTTCAGGCATATAAAGAGCTCGGGGCGGTACAGACGGGAGAATTTGGCGCTGACATGGCCGTGGAGCTCATTAATGATGGCCCAGTCACCCTTCTCTTGGAATACCCTTAGCGGTTTTCACCACTTCGCCTCGAAAATGAGGTATGGTTTTATTTTGAACCATGGCAGGAGGCCCTCAGATGAATATTCGACCCAACTCCTCTACGTATCCCCGCGCTCTCGTTGTTGCTTTCCTGTTTTTTCTCCTGCAAGGACTCGGACAGGCCCAGTCACTTACCCTCCCCATATTCACCGATCGCTCAACTCCCATTAACTCCTCTTTCACCGGACTCGAACTCCTCGGAGATACCAATGGAGACGGATACGGAGATATTCTCCTCGGAGTTCGTGAGGCCACTACGCCAACGACTACTACGTATACGGTCCAGATCGTCGATGGCGCTCACCCGACTGAGCGAATCGTTCTGCAGCAGTGGCAGGCACAGGACCGCTTCGGGGAGGGACTTGAGGTCATCGGCGATGTCAACGGGGACTCGGTTGCCGATTTCGCCGTTGGCGCTCCGGGCTACGATGCTGGAGGAACAGCGTTTTTTCGTCAGGGGCGGGTTGGCGTATTCTCCGGGAGCGACGGTTCTCAGATCTTCTTGCTCGACGGCCCACCAAACCAAGACACGAGTTTCGGTGCCGCAATTATCGCGCTCGGAGATGTAAACCAGAATCAGACCCCGGACTTTCTCGTCAGCGCTCCTGAATTGCGCACCACTGGGGGATTTCAGCTCTTTGATGGAGGAACGGGAGCTCTTATCTCAAATCTCGGCGGTTTTCCTCTCGGCGAGTTTGGCCCCTTCGGCCCGATCCCCGACCAAGACAACGATCTCATCGATGACTACGCGCTCTACTTTTGCCCCGGCTCAACCTGCACGATCAAGTTCTATTCCTCCAACTCGGGGAACTTCATCTCTCAGGTGCAGGTCACCACGAACGCCAATGCGCTCGTCATCGATACGAGCGCTGATTATACCGGTGATGGTGTCCGGGATATCGCGGCGGGATTTTCTCGCTTCGGGGGCTTTCGGATCGGAGCAGTTGAGGTCTTCTCGGGCTCAACACTGAACTCCATCTATGCATTGCAGAGCCCCTACGGAACTGCAGGTTCGTCACATTTTGGATGGGCTCTCCATTCTCTCCCCGATTCTGACGGAGATGGGATCTCAGAACTGCTGGTTGGAGAGCCCTATGCAAGCGGCACCACTGTCCAAGATGGTGGGGCGATACATATCTATTCTGGTGCGAGTGGAACCTTAATCTCTTCTCTTGAGGGGAATACCCCCCAGGAAAATATGGGGAACTTTGTGAAGGGCGGAGCAAAGATCTCCCAGGAAGTTCCTGCTGCCCCAAATGACGCAAATATCATCTCTCTTGGCGGCGGCAGCTTCCCTGCTATCCCCCTTCATTTCCGCGGGATAAATCTGAGTTCATCGGCAAAACCGTACTCTGCAGCAGGAACCGTGTGCTGGAGTGGTCTCCCCCCGGCCAATCCTCTTCCGGGCTTCTCCGGGGTGTCAGGAGCAATACCCTTTGCCATCGGCTCAACCACGACCCTCTCTCTTGCGGGACCACCGAACGGAAGTGGGCTACTCTTCCTCAGTGCACCACCGGAAGTCCCTCTCCCCTTTGCCGGGTATCCCGGATGCTATTCGTACGTGAACCAGTCGAACTCCGCCATACTCGGCACCCCGCTCCTCGACGCGAGTGGCGCGGCCACCTTCCCGCTCACACTCCCCTTCGACCCGCTCTTAATTGGTGAAAACCTCAGACTCCAATTTGTTGCAGCTGATCCACTCGGAAATGTCGGGGTCAGTGAGGGGCTCACGTTTCAGATTCAGTAGCCTCTGAATCACCGCGGGAAATCGGTGGCGCCGTCTTTTGACGGCTCCCCTCCCCCTCTTCTTCGTCGACCAACATCCGAAGAGAGGGGGTCTCAAGGTCATCAAACTGCCCACTCCGCACGGCCCAAAAATAGCCGATGATGGCAACAAACCCGATGACGAGAGAAAGCGGAAGGAGGACAAAGATAATCTCCATTACTCTCCTCTTGCTGGAAAGAACCGAGTCATTGCACACGACGCAACGATGAGTAGTGAACTGATCGGCATGGCAACCGCTGCGAAGAGGGGAGACATGTATCCTCCAATAGCAGCGGCCGATGCAAGTACGTTGTACACGAGAGAAAAGGTATAGTTTCGCCTCAGAAGTCCCTGCAAGCGGTCTCCAGCAACAAAGATTGCTTCAAAGCTCTCGGCGGAGGGAGTCGTCAGGTAGAGGTCCGCGATGTCGACGGAGGCCTCCATACCGCCGCGCACGGCCACTCCCACCGCAGCGGATCGGAGCGCTGGCGCGTCATTGTATCCATCGCCGATCATCACCGTCTCTTTTGCGTCCCCCGCTTCAATAAACTCCTGCTTGCACTCGGGAGTAAGCCCACCATACGCATCATCACGAGAGATCCCCACCTCTTCTGCAACCGCCTCCACGGTCTCCTGCCGATCGCCAGAGAGAATAGTAACGGTTCGTTCCTTCTCTCTCTGCCTTCGAACAAAGTTCGCCATTCCTGAACGGAGCGGATCCTCCAACATCCAGTACCCAAGAATCCGCCCGGAACAGAGAAAAAGAACAACCGTTGAGTTTAAAGACTCAGCCTCAATCGCTTTAAGAATAGCGCGTTGTTCGTCACCCTCCACAAATTGCTCTCCCCACCGGAGACTTCCAATCCGCAGCACACCCTGCTCTGTTGCGAGAGAAACACCTCGGCCCTGGTGGAGGGAGATCTCTTCAGGAGGAAAACTCCACTTCGAGAAGATCTCATCCGTCCCGTGCCTCCGTGCCCAACGGAGCAGTGCACTTCCCACCGGAGTCTTCGTGACCTGCTGCTCTGCGGCAACCGTTGCCGCGAGGAAATACTCATACTCTTCTCGTTCACCGGTATAGACGAAAGACTGCACCTCCGGGGAGCCGGTGGTAAGAGTCCCCGTTTTATCGAGAAAGATCCGGCGAATGCTGGACAGATGAAAAAGCGCACCACTCTGGAGAACGATAAACCCTCTCCGAATCCCCTGGGCAATCGCAGCACTCACCGCAAGCGGCGTCGAGAGCGCAAGCGCACAGGGACAGCTGACAATCAGAAGAGCCACGGTGTTATTAAGGGCCACTTGAACATCAACAAAGGCCCAACCGAAAAAGGTGAGAAAAGAAGCGAGTAGAACCCCACCGGTAAAGAGCCCGCTCAATCGGCTCCCACCCGAGCGGTACGGATGCTCTGAGAAGTCTCCACTTCCAAGCTGCTGCAACAACGCCCCAACTCGAGTATTCTCACCGACACTTTCCACCGTAAGCTCGATCGGAGGACCGACGGAGACAGTTCCTGCACTCACCATCTCACCAGCTCGAGCCTCTCGTGGACGCACCTCTCCGGTGAGGATACTCTCGTCAAGAATCGCCTGAGGTGACGCCAATCTTCCATCGACGGGAACTCTTCCACCCGACGAAACGACAACCCGCTCACCCGGCTTTACCAGCTCCACCGGAACCGTAACCCTTCGCTCAGGTGAACCAGGTTCAAGGCGGGTCGCCACGAGCGGAAGAAGAAAACGGAGCGAGGCGCTTTCCGCACGCGCTTTTCGGAGGAGCTGGCTCTGGAGATATCTTCCACAGAGCAAGAGAAAAACGAGCATCGTCACCGACTCGAAATACACCTCTCCCTGCTGCGAAAACGCGTTATAGGCACTGAGCAGAAATGACGCCACGATTCCGAGACTTAACGGGAGATCGAGGTGCGCCTTTCCAACGAGGAGACCCGCAAGAGCCGCCCGATAGAAGGGAAGCGCTGCATAGGTCACCGCGGGAAGCGCCACCCCCAACGAGAGAAGTTGAAAAAACAGTCGATAATGCTCCTCCATCCCCGAAAAAGTTGCCTCGTACAATGAGACGGCGAGGATCATCGTATTTCCCGCCGTCACCGCGGCAACACCGAGGCGCAGCAAACTCCTTCGCTGCTCGCGAGTCTCTCGTTGTCGCTCCAGCTCTCGCTGCGGGGGCGAAGCTGGATACCCCAACGACGAGAGCAGCTCCGCTACCGCTGAGAGTCGAACCTGCGCTGGCACAAACCGGATGCGAAGGAGAGCTCGACCATAATCAACCTTTGACTCGAGAACTCCATCAAGCAGCGAGGGGATCTTCTCGAGCACCCAGACACACGCGGCACAGTGAATACCGCTCACCGAAAAGGTGACCTCGGCGCTTTCGCATTCTCCACCACTATGACACGGAGTCACATACTCCTCGTGGAAGATCTCCGAATCGAAATAGGACGACGGCAAGTGCGAGCTGGTAGGAGGAGCACCAGGAAGCTCTCCGAGCTGCTCCCGCAAACCGTAGTACTTTTCCAGGCCAAAATCTTGAAAATTCTTGTAAACAAACGCACATCCCGTACAACAGAATGGCGCCGTGGAGGGGCTGAAGACCGCCTGACCACAGTGGAGGCACCGCGCTCTCTTGACTGACGAACTCTCTTGCTCAGAGCTCTCGCTCTCTGATTGAAACACCCTCTTCTCCCTACCGAAGAGACGCTCTCTCCGTTGCTCGGAGCACCTCTTCACTCCATACTGCACCATATGGAGCAGCCAATCTCTATCGTTGCGATCTTTCTTGCAAGCCTTATCGGAAGCACACACTGCGCTGGCATGTGCGGTGGAATCGCGATGCTCTGCTCAAGTGAACGAAAGAACGGAGTCTGGGGGGCGCTCTCCTATCACCTTATGCGGGGACTCTCGTACCTCATGCTCGGCACCCTTGCCGGATATTTTGGAAGCTCGCTTGACCTTGGTGGTGAAGTCGCAGGGATTCAGCGGGTTAGTGCGGTTCTCGCTGTGATAGTCATGGTAATATTTGCTCTCAGACTCCTCCGCTCACGCCCACAGTCCGTATCGCTAGCGGAGATCTCGACAACCACACCAGAGAGTAGAAAGAGTTGGTTTGGGGCCATTTTTTCTCCGAGGCTCCACGCAGGGACACTCGGCTTTCTCACCGGATTTCTCCCTTGTGGCTGGCTTTGGGTCTTTCTCGCTGCTGCGGCCGGTGCAGCAGATCCGCTGCAAGGAGCGATCATTCTCGGCGTTTTTTGGCTCGGCACCCTTCCGATCCTCATCTCAGTAGGAGGGATGGGATCACTGGTCGCGAGAAAGCTCGGAAATAAAACACGGGTTCTCAGCGCCATCCTCCTCCTCACGGCAGCCGGATTTTCACTCTGGACCCATGTTCGTCTCTTCTCTCCTGCAAGCACTGAACATCATCATCACCACCATCACCACTGACATCGCACATTCATGAGCAAACTCTTCAAGAAAGAAAATGCTGAAAAAACGCAAAATGTCTCAGATGAACCACTAGTTCCTATCTTTAGGTCCGTGATAAACTCCGGAACGATTTCCATTGAGAAAACATCTAGTGCGTTAACGTTTGTCCTCTTTTTTTACGACAAGGAATACACATGAGCCGTGAGAACGAAAGCCATCTCGAACACTTCTCTTTTGACGATGAGATCGTTCGAAAATTTCTCCTTGCCACCCTGATATGGGGTGGAATCGGAATGTTGGCCGGTGTGTACATCGCGGCAGAGCTCGCTTTTTGGCAGTTAAACGGCGGTGTCCCGTACATCACCTTCGGAAGGCTCCGTCCGATTCATACGAACGCCGTTATCTTTGCCTTTGCCGGGAATGCTATCTTTGCGGCGATCTATTATTCCACACAACGTCTCTGTAAAGCGCGACTCTTCTCTAACACCTTGAGCGCCATTCACTTCTGGGGATGGCAGCTCATCATCGCTGCTGCTGCGGTAACCCTCGCACTCGGAATTACCGTTTCAAAGGAGTACGCCGAACTCGAATGGCCAATAGACATCGCCATTGCACTCGTCTGGGTGGTGTTTGCCATTAACTTTTTCGGAACCCTCATCAAACGACGAGAACGACATATATACGTCGCTATCTGGTTCTACATCGCCACCATCCTCACCGTCGCGATGTTGCATATCGTAAACTCCCTCGCTCTTCCGGTCTCACTTTTCAAGAGCTATCCCGTCTTCGCCGGAGTTCAAGACGCGCTCGTCCAGTGGTGGTACGGACATAACGCCGTTGCATTCTTCCTGACGACCCCATTTCTTGGATTGATGTACTATTTCCTTCCGAAAGCAGCGAATCGTCCCGTGTTTTCGTATCGCCTGTCGATTATTCACTTCTGGTCGCTCGTCTTTATTTACATCTGGGCTGGCCCTCACCACCTGCTCTACACCTCACTCCCAGAGTGGGCACAGACGATGGGAGTAATCTTCTCGGTTATGCTCCTCGCTCCATCATGGGGAGGGATGTTGAACGGACTCCTCACTCTCCGTGGAGCGTGGGATAAGCTTCGAGACGACGTCATTCTCAAGTTCTTCGTGGTCGGAATCACCTTTTACGGCATGTCGACCTTTGAAGGACCGATGCTCTCCATTCACGCCGTGAACTCTCTCTCTCACTACACGGACTGGACCATTGGACACGTCCACAGCGGAGCGCTCGGTTGGAACGGATATCTCATCTTTGGGATGACGTACTGGCTGATTCCCCGACTCTGGAAAGTCGAGATGTGGAGCAAGAAGCTCATGGCAGCACACTTCTGGATCTCCACGATCGGAATCATTCTCTACATCACCTCCATGTGGACCGCCGGGGTGACCCAAGGCCTTATGTGGCGGGCATTTAAAGAAGACGGAACTCTTGTTTACGGCCAGTTTATAGAGACCGTAACAGAGCTTCTCCCCTTCTATCACACCAGACTCCTCGGAGGACTGCTTTACCTGTTTGGATTTGTCCTCATGGGAGTCAACGTTTACATGACGTTAAAAGCGGCGAAGCAGTCGCAAGCAGACCTCTCAGACCCTCAGGTATCAGCACCTCCTCTTCCAAAGATCGAGAAAGAGGCTGAGCACGGTGAGACCGCGTATGCGAACTGGCACCATACCCTTGAAGGAAAACCAGTACTCTTTAGCGTGCTCACCCTTATCGCCGTGCTCATTGGAGGAATCGTTGAATTCGTTCCGATGATAGCGATTGAGAGCAACGTGCCATCTATCGCCTCGGTTCATCCCTATACCCCGCTAGAGCTTGAAGGGCGAGACATCTATATTCGTGAGGGGTGCTACACCTGTCACTCCCAGATGGTTCGGCCGTTTCGTGACGAACTCGTACGGTACGGTGAGTACTCGAAGTCTGGTGAATTCGTCTATGACCGACCATTTCAGTTCGGCTCAAAGCGAACGGGGCCAGACCTTCACCGACTTGGAGGAAAGTACAACCACCAGTGGCACTACCTGCATATGGAAGATCCTCGTTCCCTCATACCAGGCTCCATCATGCCGGCGTACCCGTGGCTCTACACCGACGAGCTCGATACCTCGCTGACGCAGGGGAAACTCAACGCCTTGCGAACCCTCGGTGCTCCGTACTCTGACGAAGGAATCGTCCGAGCCGTCGACATCCTGAATGCTCAAGCAGAGCAGATCGTCAGCGAGCTTCAGGAGCAAGGGCTCAAGACGACCGAAGCAGAAAAAGTAAAGGATAAAGAGATCGTCGCATTGATAGCGTATCTCCAGAGACTCGGGACTGACATCTCTGGAAACAAACCGAGTTCGTTTGTTACGCAAGTCGTTCAAGGAGGAAAGTAAGAATGATTGGAAAATTCTTTTCCCATCTCGAATTGACGAGCTGGTCGTCACTTTCGACCGCGTTCTTCTGCCTTCTCTTTGCAGGAATCATCCTTTGGACCTGGAGGCCAGGCTCGAAGAAGCAGTACGAAAACGCTGCCCGTATTCCTCTGGAGAGTGACTCAGAGAACGACGAAATTTCCATAACCGAATCATGCGGCAGAAAAGGAGAGAGATAATGGAACACGACGACTACGAAGATAAGCTCCTTGATTCAAACTATGATGGCATTCAGGAGTACGACAACGACCTCCCCTCCTGGTGGATCTGGCTGTTCTACATCACCATAGCGAGCTCGGTGGTGTATGTCGGCTACTACCACTTTGGGCCGGGGAATTCGATCCAGGAAAATCTCGCCGAAGAGATGGAAGCTCATGAAGCAATCGTCGCGGCACAGGCACAACAGGAAGAACAGTCGGGAGCAGAAGAGCCCGAGGACCTCCTCCAACTCGTCAATGACACCGGACGAATTGAGTCTGGAAAAGAGATATTTATTCAGAAGTGCGCCGCCTGCCATCTCCAACGAGGAGAGGGACTCGTCGGACCAAACCTCACCGACAACTACTGGATCCACGGCGGAACGATGGAGGACATCAAGCGGATCATAATGGAAGGCGTACTCGAAAAGGGGATGCTTGCCTGGAAAGACCAGCTCAGCACGAAGGAAATTAACGATGTCACCCTCTTCGTGTGGTCTATTCGAGGAACCAACATCGAAGGAAAAGCTCCTGAAGGCGAGCTTCTCGAAGAGGGGTAACCTGTCCAGATGGCCGAAAAGAAGGATGAAGACTTTCGAGAACACCTCTATACCATTGGTAAAGATGGCTCTCGAAAGTGGGTATACACCCAGAGCGTCTCTGGAAAGTTCACCCGCTATCGAACCCTCGTCGCTGCCGCCCTGATCGTATTTTTGGTGGCGCTTCCCTGGATAAGAATCGCCGGGGAGCAGGCCGTTCGGCTCAACATTCCGGAACGTCGGTTTACCTTCTTCGGGATGACCCTGTGGGCTACTGATACCCAGTTCCTCTTCCTGACTCTCGGAGTTCTTGGAGCCTCCCTCTTCTTCTTTACCGCCCTTATCGGACGTGTCTGGTGTGGCTGGGCATGTCCCGAAACGGTCTTTCTTGAGTTTGTTTTTCGCCCCATCGAAAAACTCATTGAAGGAGATGGCGCACGTCGACTCCGACTTGATCAGGCTCCGTGGACCACCCAAAAGCTCGCCAAGAAAGGACTCAAGTTCTCTCTCTACCTCATTATCTGTTGGTTTCTTTCGAGCACAGCACTCGCCTACTTTGTTGGCAGAGAAGAGCTACTCGTGATGATGACCCACTCTCCTTTTGAGAACTGGTCACTCTTTGTCACCACCCTCGCTCTCATGGGCGTCCTCTTTTTCCAGTTTGGATGGTTTCGAGAGCAGTTCTGCACCGCGCTCTGTCCATACGCTCGATTCCAGTCGGTCTTAATGGATAAGCACTCTCTGCAAGTTGGATATGATCCGCAGAGAGGCGAACCGCGGGGGAAATTACGAAAAAAGAAGCACGCTGGAATTGAAGTCGGAGACTGCATCGACTGCGGAATGTGTGTGAGAGTCTGCCCCACGGGAATCGACATCAGGAACGGGCTACAACTTGAGTGCATCCAGTGTGCAAACTGCATTGATGCATGCGACTCCATCATGAAGAGTATCGACAGACCTCTCGGTCTTATCCGGTATGATTCTGAAGCAAAACTCTTAGAACAGAAACAAACTCACTGGATGAGGCCGAGAATATTTCTCTATGCCGTCTTCCTTCTGCTCTTCTCAACAGCACTCATCTATAACATCTTCTCTCAAGAAGACTCCGAAGCAAAAATCCTTCGAGCAAAGGACGCCCCCTTCTCGTATGTCGAAGAGAGCATCTTGAGCAATCACCTTGAGATACGAATCTCGAACAAATCGAAAGCCGGACAAAGCTACCAGATAGAAGTAAGTGGAGATGACGCCATAAACGTGATACTCCCACTTAATCCATACCCGGTAGAACCCGATTCAATCGCAACCATTCCGCTCTTTCTTCACTTCCCGGAGAAACTCATCGGGCAAGGAGACCGAGCGGTACAGATTGAGATCTCCACAGAGACTGGCTACAAGAAAACCTTCTCCATCCCCCTAGTAGGCCCAAAACCCCAATGAATACCACGAAGAACTTCCCCCTCTCCCTCTACCTCTGGCCCCTCCTCGTCACCGGAGCGCTCCTCACCACAATCGGCGCAGCGATCTGGACCGTACGAATTGCACTCCAGAACCCTGTTCAACTCGTCGAATCTCAGCCGTATGAAAAAGGAATACACTATAATGAAGTCGTAGAGCAGATCGCCGAAGGGAAGACGTTCGAAGCGATCGAGGAAGTGCGCTACCTCTCACTCGCGGAAGACGAAGAGAGCTCGCCGAACAAAAGACTTCAGGTGATCCTCCGAAAAAATCTTACTCCTCTTCCAAAAGAAGTACGCCTCACCCTGATGCGACCGAATAACCCACAATCAGATAGAAACGAACTCGTCCTCTCCCCGACACCCAAAACCCATCTCTATCTCAGCCCCCCGATCACCCTTGAAAAGGGACTCTGGCTGATCGAAATAGAACTCCTCATGCCAGACGAGAAAACCCTCCGATATCGCATTCGGCAGTACCTCTCATAGCACACCGAATCTCTGCGTATGGCTATGCACCGTTATCATTTCGAACCCGTGCCCGAGGCTCACGAACTTTTGAGCGATAATCCCCATGTGTCGTATAACGAGAAACTCCGATACTGGGGAGATATCGAGCCGCAAGACTTAACATAAACGCCCCTGCCGTAATCCCCAAAAGAGGCCCCGTACCCGCGAGAGAAGATGGTGCAACCGTCCCCTGAAGAAACGCCGTCACAGAAAAAGCAAGAGTCGTCGGCCCGAACAAGCCCCACAGATCTGAACGACGAGCAGCAGCGACATCACGCTCCTCTTGTTTGAGATCACGGATTAAACTTCCTTTTTCTCGGTCATAATCAACCAGCTGATCAACCTCGGTTACCAATCCCTGTATTCGGCCCTCTAATCGCGAGAGTGCCTCGCAGTCTCGCCCGTCTTCAGCGGGTTTCAAAAAGTTTCGAGCCATCAACCCCTAAACCGTCAAGAACGTTTCGAAGTTCCGCCTTCACCAACGCATCAAAACTTAAGCTCGGCAGAACTCCACGAAGAGCATCACAGTACTGGAAAAGCCGCTCCCCCTCCAAAGCCGCCTCAAAAGCAAGCACCGGCCTCTCCGGATCCCCCACAATAAAGGTCCCCCGTCCCTTCTCCGGATCATGAGTAATCGTCAGACCCCCAAGGTCCACCGTCAAATCATCCGAAACTTCCACCGCCTCACCCCGCAGGCCTATATCAACTATTTCCATCCCCCCATCCTACCCCCCTCCCCCCACTAAGCTACCCTCACGGGTGTCTGACACCCCTCACCCTCCAATTTTTCTCCCCTCATGGGTGTCTGACACCCGGT
>JALEGQ010000137.1 GCA_022763385.1 bacterium | reverse complement strand
TACAGTGAGGTCTAAAAACTCGATCAAAGTTTCAAGATGTGCTGCTATTGTGGGAGCAAAGCAGTCTACGGGCAAATTTTTATGCAACGCTGGGGTTTACTACCTGTTGTTGATAGTGAAGGTATTTCTTCCACGCTCTCCTTCGACGGGGAGTGAGCGTTCCTTGGTGATTGAGAGAAACTCGGGGGTATTTTCTAGCGAGGAAAAGTCTGGGTCGTCTCGGGCGAAGGAGCCGTAGCCTGGGTCTATATCAACTGCAGCGTCGAGGTGTTGGAGGGCGTACTCTTTTTTACCACGGAGGGCGCTGACGCAGGCGAGGTTGTATCTTGCCTGTGAATCATGAGGGTTTTTCATGATAAGCTTTTTAAGGAGCTTTTCTGATTCGGCGAGTTTTCCCACCTTCGCGAGGTTTACCGCGTGGAGGGAGGTCGCCTCATCATATCGCGGGGCGAGTCGTTGGAGCTGTTTCGTCTTGGCGAGGGCATCCTCGTACTGACCCCCTCGGTGAAGATCAAAGGCCTGTTTGTAGAGCATCTCCTGTTTATAGGTGGGCTCATATCTCTTTCGCGGAGGTTTGAGTTTGGGCGGGCCTCGACGCTTGGCTTGCTTGTACCGTTTTTCCGCAAGTTCAGCGTGGTGGAAAGCAAAATGTGACCGTTCGCTTGATGGGGGATGGGTGCTGAAGAAGGCGGATGAAACTCCAACGGCCCCCGTTTTTTCGGCCTGATCTCGCCACAACTTTGCCGAAGCATAGGGGTCATATCCGGCATCTGCCATGAGGAAGAGCCCCACGAGGTCGGCCTCTCGTTCTCGGGTTTGAGAGTACGGATTCGTAGTAAGCCCGCTCATGACCTGATGGGTAGTGTTCATCATCTCTCCCACCTGTCTTTGGGTGGAGTGTTCAGAAGACGCCACCAGTATTCCAGCAGCAACCGTCGTCAGATCCCGAAGGGCTGATTTCCACTTCTCTTCGCTTGTCTTTTCGTGATGTTTCGCCAGCCGATGCGAGATCTCGTGCGCGAGGACGGCAGCGAGTTCATCATCTTTCTTCAGATCGTCAAGGAGACCACGAAAGACAAAGATATAGTTCCCCGTCGTTGTC
Source organism: bacterium (assembly GCA_022763385.1). Taxonomy (GTDB): domain Bacteria; phylum Bdellovibrionota_C; class UBA2361; order UBA2361; family RFPC01; genus RFPC01. The sequence continues at coordinate 3,034 of JALEGQ010000137.1, read as the reverse complement.
ATCGCATTCCAGAGATCGTGATCAAGAACATAGGTGGGCCAGTGACCAGAAGAGGGAGTAACCGCAAGGAGTCTCCGGAGCACCCGCTCCACTCGCTTGGTATACGCCGGATCCTCCTCCAGCGGAATATCCTTCAGGAAAGAGCTCTTCACCTGCTCCCCAGCAGCAATCTCCTCCACCGTCGAGGGCGGTGGATGGGGAATCTCCCCAGGAGCAAATCTGATCTGCGGAGTAGAACATGCAGTTAGGAGGAGAGCCCAGAGTGTTATGATACAGAGGTGTACGTACTTCATGAGTGGCTCTCTCTTTTCTCTCTCTTCTCCATGGCTATCTCATCAGTTCTTCGCGGGCTTGGCGAAGTCTGCTGAGGGCTTCCTGGACTGCTGTTGCGCCGTATTGTTCGGTTGGAATGTCGGTTGAGGCGCTTTCCCAGCTTCTGAGGAAGGCGGCGAAGCGGCTCTGTTCTTCTTTTTGGAGGGCTTCGAGTTGAAGGATGAACTCTTTGAGTGGTTGCTCTTCGGTGATGACTCCCTCGAGGATCTTGCGGACTCGGGTTTGGAAGAGTTCTGAGAAGACCTCTCCACCTTCGGTGACCTTGTCCCACTCTGGATTTTCGGCGGTGGCCTGGTCGAGTCTCCACATTTGAAGGGCTTCGCGGGGAACGCCGAGCTGTTCATAGAGCTTGTAGAAGACGGCTGCTTCATCACACCGCACCAGGGCTTCGGCGAGTGTTCCTCCGGATCTCTTCAGGATCTCTCGTACCTCGGCTGGGGCTGCGATGCTGCGATCGTGGAGGTATTCGCGATACGGCTCGAGTAGTTGATCTGTCTCACTTCCGTTCTCACCAGGAGTGTCACTGGGGAGCCACTTCATCTCGAGGTTTACGAGATTTCCGGGGAAGAGCTCTCCAACGAGTTTCTCTTCGATCTCACTGGTGGTGACGTGTTTACTTAACAGACGACCCTGCTCTCGTGCCTCTTCATCACTGAGCTCGAACTCGAGTACGATGGTGTCTAGCTGGCAGGCGTGGGTTGATATCTGGTGGGGAGCAAACCGATCGCTGAGCTGGGAGGGTGCCGCGGGGGAGAAGGTGGCGCGGATCGCTCGGAGGTTTCGATCCGGAGCGTGCTGGCGTAAGAGGTCTTGCACCGCATAGATGACCTGCTCTGCGGCTGGGGCCATGCAGGTGTTGAAGTCGTTGGGGACGGCTTTTTCGAAGCTGTGGACGTCATTTATCCGGGTACGATCGTCGCGTTTCGGAGTTGAGCTCGCTCGGTCACTACAGGCGAAGGAGCCGATAGTCCGTTGCTCTCCCTCCAGGTCGAGAAGTATCGCCCTGTCTTCTCCGATAAAGAGGACGACGTGTGCTCGTGATGCGGTTTGTCGGAGGTAATTCTGCTGCCAATGGTGGACATCGTTGTACACCTTCTCTTCTCTAAACCCGTTTCGGCCGCCGATAGGGGTTTTTACAGTCCCAACATAAACTTTTTCTACAGACGTTGTTCTTGCTCCGTTCTTAACGTCATTCATCTTTCCAATCACGTGGTCTATTTCCACCGACCGACGAAACTCGCCAGCCCTCGGATTTGAGGCTCCGTGGAGGCTGGTTGCTACTCGTGTTTCTCGGGAGAAATCGTTAAAGATCCGAGGATCTATCTTGAATTTTTCCCGTGCCTGACGTCGGTCTATCGATACGCGTTGATCCGTGAGGTTCTGACCCCGGTCATACTGATACGCTTCAGCAAGTGGTTGTTTGATTCGGGAACGGAAGAACTGCTCGATCCCCTCGGTGAGATCAACGGCACCCTGTTCTTCAAGGGCATCGTTCAGTTGTGGTGAGTGAGCAGCCGTTTTGAACGCCGCTATTGCGTTTGAAAGCTCGTCGTCAGCAAGTTTGAATGCCTTCTGTAACACTGCGGGGCTTCCGAGAAAGGCAGCGAGTCGTTGGTGGAGTTCTCCGAGTTCGATCATATCTTCGATTCTTTCTCTGATCCGCGGGTGATACCGCTGATCTGCTTGGAGAGGGCTGTTTAAGAATGCCGCAACACCTGCTGCGTAGGCGTCCGGATGTATCGCAGCGAGCCGATATCCACTCACCTCCTGGAGGATCAATGAGTCCTCCGGGGTTGCCCCAACGAGCGCAGCGAGCCGTTCCGCCTCCGGTATCTGGAGTAGTTGGGCGGTGCCCCGTTCCAGGAGACCGTAGGTTTCCGCAGAGGGTCTTCCGTACAGCGCCGTGAATATCATGGAGAGGTTGTCGAGATCACGGTCTGCCCCCGTGAGAAGGGGGTGTGCGGCGGTATGGAGGGCATAGTGGAGAAACGTTAGAGCGTCTTGCCGGATCAGCGCCTCTTGCTCCTCCTCAAGGATAAATGGATCGACCCGTTCGTCCTGAGCCTCTCGAAACGAGGCGGAGAGGTCGTAGACTTCTCGAGCTCTCTCGGCAGACTGGTCGTTTTGATAGGCTTCTAAGAAGTTATTGATCGTCCGGATGGTCCGTTCGCCCTGGGTGAGAATTTCTCGTTGGCCCCGGCCGAGTGTTCGTTGGCCGTCCAGAATGGCAGAGGTTCGCTTGAGAACCTCAACGAGCATATCCTGCTGAATATCAAGACGGTCATGCATCTCTCGTCTGAACTCTCGGAGCTCTTTCCGGAGTTCGAGCACGTGCTTTTCCAAGCTCCGAATGGCATCGAAGAGCCCTTGAAATGCCTTCTGAAGTGCCTCCCCCTGGGAATCTCCTCCCCCAAATATGGACGAGACCAGAGTGATGGAAGCAGAGGCGAGATTAGCGATGCTGACCGGGTCTCCCGTAGAGGCGAGCGCCGCAGAGGCGGTCACCTGAATCGCTGCTGAGACGATCCCCGCCATCTTTGGATCCTCAAGGGCGATCAGTTGGGTTGCCACCTGGCCCCAGGCCTGAAACTCTCTAACGCCCTCAATGTGGCTGAAATAGTCTGCAGTGATCTTCAAGCGTTCTGTCGGATCGGTCACTCCGTCAAGCTTTTTCGCTAGCGCCCGGTGCCCCTGAAAACGG
>JALEGQ010000136.1 GCA_022763385.1 bacterium | reverse complement strand
GTAAGACCGTTTCCTCCTGGAATTGGTTCGTCGGGATTATCGGAACCCACCGCTCGTATTCGTCTCTCGTGAGGAGTTTGGCCTCCTGCATCCGTTCAACGGTGACGTGAATGATGCTAGCGGGAAGTCCGGTATCTGCTGAGAGCTCGTCAACAGTGGGAGGACCCTCTCCAGCAACCATCCGGTTCGCGACCTGAGCAGCAACCAGCTTTGCTGATTCAAAGAGCGCCGCAATACTGAGCTCTCGTGAGTACGGTTCAAATTCCAGTTCGTCACGGAGCTCAATAGCGTGGGTGAGCTCTGCTCCGAACAGCACGAGAAGCCAGGCGGCCTGAAGCCAGATCAAAAACAGTGGAAGAGCGGCGAAACTTCCGTAGATCGCACCGTATGACGCGAGGGCGAACTGGAACTGCACGTAGGCCCACTGTGAGAGGAGAAAGAGCACCGCGGTGATTAATCCGCCAAGTGCCGCAGCGAGCGGTCGAACGGTGGTATTCGGCAGAAATGCGTAGAGAAAACCGAAGCCACAACCGAGAAGGAGTGCCGGGAGAAACTGGGTAAAGAAAATTACGAAGGTCACCGCATCCTCAGGGAGCTGGAGCCCCTTCACGACGTCGTGTATCCCCGCAGAGAGCACGACGGTGACACTACTCGAGAAAACGAGCAGGAGGGGGAGGAGGAGTACGAGAAAGAGGTAATCGGTGAGCTTTCGGAAAAAGGTCCGAGCTCGTTGCACTCCCCACACGAGGTTAAAGGCCCGCTCGACATTTCCGACCATCCGAATAACGGCCCAGATCAGGATAACGATTCCGATACCAGCGATCACTCCTCCCTGAGCGTGATCAAGAGAGCGCTTCGAAAAGGTCATGAGGAGGTTCATCACCTGTTCCTGAGTCGCGAAGGCCTCACGTATCTGAGACTCTACGAGCTCTGCGAGCCCAAACCCCTTGGCGATCCCAAAGAGGGTGGCGAGTACCGGCACCACCGCGAGGAGTGAGAAGAGGGTGAGGGCAGAGGCATGGAGAAAGATCTCGTGTTGCTGAGAGCGAGTGGCGGCGAGGTGGAGGACCCGGCCCACGGTGACCAATTGACGACGAAAAAATGGGAGCTCTGTGCGTTCACGGCACCAGAGGGTCTCTTCAACGGCTTCACCGATGGAACGAAAGGAATATCTCATATGGGCACTTCTGAGCATGTGGGTTTCACACCACGGTTATTTTCTCTCTCCTCATCACAATGAGAGCTCCTCAGCAAATTTGCTAGGGGAAAAGCAGTAATATCTCAAGAAAACTGCCAGCAATCCTCAAGCGAAGTGCTCTACGGGTCGACTTTGCTTCAGATAGCAACTTCATGGATGGATGCTCCCCTATGGTCTCATCTCGACTTTCAGGTTCTCTTACCGAACGCCGGCTCGAGCGAGCCGTCGGACACGTCTCTGACTTCTGGATTCCGGTGAATGATGGACTGCTTCAGGAGATACGAGAGGAATTGAGCGCTGCGGAGAGCGATTCTTCCGCCCCTCAGATTATTGCTCGGCTAAAGGGGGACTTTTCACTCTTCTTTCACGCCCTTCGGGTGCTCTCTGACATTCTCCGCGAGGAAGGAGCCTCCCTCGAATCACAGGATCCGATCCTTCTTCTCGAGAAGAGTAGTCTCGATACCCTCAAAAAGATCTTTCAGAGCGGAGACGAGGAGATCTCTCGGCTCTCCTTTGATGATGGATCTGATGCGCAGCTCGCTCGCTTTCACGAGATGCTCGTGAGTTCGAGCACCGCGGTGACCCTGGCGGAGAGCTATGGAGTAGACGAGCAGTCTGCCTACAGCGCCTCGGTCTTACGGCAACTCGGACTCACCCTCATTGCGTGGAACTATCCCGGGATGTACCAAGAGGTGATGAACACCTTAGAGTCTGGTGTTTCAGTGGAAGAAGCGGTGTCGAAGCGGCTCGGTTTTTCTCCTCAACTCCTCGCCATCCGGCTCTTTCAGAGTTGGGGATACGATACGGAGTTCTGCACCAACTACGGGCTACATGATCCCGCCGTCGGAGGGGAAGAGTGCCTCAAAGAGGCGATGGCTGACACCCTCGTGGAACTGTGTCGGGTTGGTGAGTCTCTCGCTCGAGCGCATCATCCAGAGCTCTATCCGAGTGCACGGAGTGATTGGGAAGAGGCTACTCAGGTTATCACCGAAAAGCTTGGAGAAGGTGGAGTCAAAAAGGTTCAAGAGAAGATCGATGAAACGCTGGAGACCTACTACACCTTTATGCCGGAGGTCTATCAGCACGGCCTTGACGGTCTCTACGAGTTAGTAGAAACCCCGGAATCGGAACCGCTCTCACGAGACATCATTCGAAACCCGTTTCTCTCCTGCATCTCCCCGGAGGTGGCACGTTCTCTTCGGAGGCTCTATCAACATATCGATGGCGGGCTGGATGCTGCTGTTACCACGAAGGTCTTTGTCGACGAAGTGATCCCGGTCGCTCAGTTTAGCGGAGGATGTGTATATACCGCAGATCCGAGCATTATGATGTTGATGCCGCAGTATCCTTTCGGAGACCTCCAGTTGAAAAAGCCACAGGGGGTAGACTATTCGGTCGTCCTCTCGAACGCAGATATCATCTCCCTCGCCTTTCAGGACCCAGAACCGGTGGTGGAGTATCGCATGAACGAAGCGGGTGAGCTGATGACCGCTGTCGCCGGGATGTTCGGAGGCACTCAGCGGGTCGGGGTCCTCTACCTCGAACTCCCAGAGATGGTCTCAGATTTCGAGAAAGACGAGCAGGTCCTCAACTTCCAAGCGATGCGCCACGCCCTCGTCGAGTGCCTCCGGCTCACGTAGTTTCCCTTTACTGAAGGCAACTGAAGTTGCCGGAAGTCTCCCGGAGGGACAACACATACTGCCCGCAAAAACGGGCGAAAGCGATCAGCTTTCGACAACCACTCC
>JALEGQ010000135.1 GCA_022763385.1 bacterium | reverse complement strand
ATAAGCACTCCCCTCCCCCTCTGGTGAGAGTCGGTAGACCGTTGGTGCTACTCCTGTGAACCGAACAGCGATCTCAGAACAGAGCAGCCCAAGGGCGAGCGAAAGAACAAGAAGAATGGCGTTCGACTTCATGGGCGATATCGTTCCACAGTTCTCTTTGAGAGAACAATCACCCCGCATGTCATTCTTCCTTTTTTGTCTGTACTGTAGCTTGAGTACCGAGGAAATGCGATCCCCGCGGAGGGAGAAATCGTCTCCTTGAATTTCGGCTCAACCTTTTCGGACACAGCTTATTTAAGAGGATATCACTAAAGCTGCTCCTGTTAGGCCTAGGATTAAGACTCTCTTCTCGCTTGGAGTGAGTGCATCTTTTTCATTGAAAATGAACAAGCCAACTAATATTGGTCCAATAAGACCTGTGAACTGCAAAACTGGTTGAACTTTAGTGACAGGGGCAAGTCCATAAGTTGCGTAATCTAAGAAGAAGCAACTAAGGTTCACCAGAGCAGCTATGGCAATCAGCACGCCTAGAGAGAACCTATTTGGCAAGTTTTTCTGAGCATCTTCTGTATTCAACACTAAAATGAACGCCGAGGTAAGAAGAGCTCCTAAGTAATATGGAAATCCATATTCAACTTCAATAAGACCTTGATCATTATAATATGCAAAGGAGAAATCAACTATCCCCCAAGCAAAGCCGAAACCTAGTGACCAAAGGATGAGAGCAAAGCTAAAGCTAAAGCTAAAGCTACCGTTCTTATCTGCTTTATCTGTTTCAAAGGAAATAAAAGCTTGTAGAAAGCAGGCACTCAGTACAAGCCCTGCTCCAAAAAGCATAGTGAGGTTGAGTTCTTTTATCTCATCAAGCAAAAACCAAGCAAGTGCAATTGCCAGAATATCATCGAGCAACATAAATAAACTCGCTTTGGTGATACTGATTTTAAATGCACGCCAAAGACAATAGTTTCCGCTAGCGCAGCAAAATCCAAGAAAGATCAGTATCGGATCAAAGTTAATGTAATGAGTGTAAGCTACGAAAACACTGAGACAGATAAATTGAATGAGATACATTACAAAAAAATTAACATCGTGCCCAAGATGAACTAATTTTTTAGTAACCCAAGCGCCAAGAAGTGCCGCGAGAAGTGTTCTTATTATTACTAAGCTTAACCACATAAAAGCTGCAGACGCAGAAATGTTTGAGCTTATCCCCGAGCTTTTGACTGCGTGCTCCGAAATAAGGGATCAGCGGACTCTAGAAATGGACGACCAGGAAAGTTTACATTTTTACATTGTATTACATTGTATTGTCCCTGAAGGAAGTGGACATTTATGGGGAGAGTGTATTGCAAGGGGGCTCCGAAGTGATTTTTCCGAGAACGCTTACCGGTGAGCACCAGAAGTCTCCATCATCCCGCTCTTCCGATCGCCTTTTCTCACGAGTCGAGCTACAGTACGGACACATGAAACGGAAAAGGACCAACAAAATGTTGCGCAGAGTATTCTTTCTGATTGTTGCGGGAGCTTTTTCTCTCTTTCCTCTCACCCTCGTTGCTGAAGCGAACCCCAAAAAAAGTCCAAATATCATCATCTTTGTCAGTGATGATCAGCACCTTGCCGATATGGAGGGGGTGATGCCCCAAACGATAGACCGTATCTTCAAGAAAGGGGTCACCTTTGAGAATGCCTTTGTGACCACTCCGTGGTGCTGTCCGAGCCGAGCATCGATCTTCACGGGGAAGTACGCCTATAAACACGGGGTGAAGGGAAACCGGAATCCTCTGAGAGAGAAAACCATTACCCACCGGCTCAAAGCCGCTGGGTACTACACCGGAATTATCGGAAAGTACCTGAACTCATGGAAGGGCACGCACCGCAAAGAGTTTGACTTCTGGCGGGTATTTGCTCATGGCAATGCGAGCTACACAGAGCCCCGTTTTAATGAGAATGGGGTATGGAAGGGATACGATATGCACATCGTGGACCTCTACAAACGGTATATGAAAGAATTTTTTCAGGCGACGGTAGAAACAGAGCAACCATTTCTCCTCTTTTTTACCCCCAATATCCCTCACCGCCCAGCAATACCAGAAAAAAAGTACGAGAAACTTTTTGAAGGGGAAAAACTCTACCGAGCAAAAAACCAGGAGTGCGCTTTTCAGGAAGGGAAGCCAGATTGGGTGCAGAATGTCGAGTGCTTTGTTCCAGGAAAGAAGAAAAAGAAGCGGCCGTTAGAGCGAAAAGGGTTTCAACTCCGACAACGACAGGCCCTCCGATCGCTCGATGATGTGATCGGTGAAGCGCTCGATATGATTCGTGCGGCGGGGGAGTACGAGAATACCGCTGTTTTTTTCATCTCAGACAATGGGATGCTTCGAGGATCATTCGGAGGCCTTCAGGGAAAGCCCTTTCCGTATGAAGATGCTATCCACGTCCCGTTTGGGTTTCGCTACCCACCACTCACCGAAAAGCTTACTGACCGGAAAGCACATCCGATCGTTGCCAATATTGATATCCCTGCCACGGCGTACGATCTTGCGGGGGTAACCGCACCGCCATCGATCGATGGACGCTCTCTCCTCCCCCTCGTTCAGGACTCACAGATTCCGTGGAGAGATCATCTACTCTATGAGGGCTTTGCCACGAAAGCTTCCGATAAACTCAAACGGCCCTCGTTTGCCGGGATACGAACCTTAGACTTCGCTCTTATCATCAGCCAACGAGATCGGCCAGAGCTCTACGATATGAAGCGTGATTCACTTCAGACAAAAAATATCATCTTCACCGAGTCCGAACAGGCAAAAAGGCTCTTCCGCCTCCTCTCCTCATATCGACCGGAGACAGCCTCAACAGAGTGGATCGCTAACCCCTCCTACCGAGCAGCCCTCGGCCTCCCATAACCGGCTATCGCGTGGGACAGTACCACCACTCCTGAAGGCGAAACAAAATCTTGTTCTTTACTCTGTTCAGCAGCCGGTGGATAGAGTCCTTCGCACCTTGCTCTACGAGAAATTGCTCATGAAATAGGCGCTGATCATCCATACTTTCTCTTCGTACTCGGGAGATCTCTTCCGTAAAGAGTTCGGTCGCCTTCTGAGGAAACGGCTCTCCTCCCTTTCTGAGGGCCAGAAATACGGAGGTAAAGCATGATCCAAAGAGCTTCAGGTTCAGATGTGGCAAGGTAGACAGATCCCCGCTCCTCATATCCGTGCAGTGCTCCAAGGTCTCTCGACTCAGACTCCAGTCGATCGACTCATCGAGAAGAAGTCCTGACTCTTCAACGAGGGATTCAATCTCTCTCCAGGAGAAAACCTCATCCATCTTTACCCCGTTTAACGCGCAGTCAGTTGCCACGAGAACGAGTCCACCGGGGCGAACCACCCGAGCCATCTCTTGAATGGAGCGAAGTGCGTTCGTATATCCTCCAAAGTGCTCGAGAGAAGAGAGGCTAAAAGCAAAATCGAAGAGGTTCTCCGAGAAGCGAAGATTCAGCGCATCCATAAAGAGGGGGTGAAGCTTCTCTCCCTGGTAAGGATACGGGGCAAACTTCTCGGGACTATCGAGGAAGCTATCATCTGCCTCTCCCGAAGCGAAATCACCGATTCCGTAGATATCGGTAGCAACGATCTGCTCAATACAGTTCGCGAGATAAAAGAGGATCCGTTCACTTCCAGCAGCAACAGAGAGCCCTCGACTCTCCCCGTGTAGAAGCCCATACCGTTCGAGCGCTTGAACGGTCTTGGCAAACTCCCACAGCTTTCGATGTACTGGAGCAGGCTCTCCTCGCGCTTTGCACTTCTCGGCCTCATCCGGAGAATAGAGGATGGAACGGGCGATATCTTGGAACTCCTCACTCTCCCAATCTTGCAGATCGCACAATTTTGAGAGGGAGGAAGCCGTCGAACAAGACTTCTTCTTTTCCGGCAACCGAAGATGTTCTTCTCTCAGAGCATAGGGCATAGCTGCCCCCCATAATCTCGAAAGAGAACGAAAAAGGAAAGCGCCGTGCGATTCTTCTACTGACACGAGATGATACTGCTCGGATAGCTCGCAAAGGCGGTATCAAACTCAGTTGCTACTGCCGAAAGCTGCTTTCGGACACGACGTCTTCGCCGCTTCAATGGACGCGAACTGTTGTCTCTCATACACCGAGCAGTGAGGATTCGACGAGCTCTCGTCTCCATACGAGACTTAATCGTATCCACTGAGGAGAGGTCTTCAGATTGGTCAACCGTATTACAGGTGAGAGAGTCGCGTTGACATCCATCGAAGTTCTGTGAGCTCAGCTCTACCCAGAGAAACTGCCATCCTGACTCATAGTCATCGTTTGATAAGCGCCGCAAGCGCCGGCGCCTCTTCGCCGAAAGCGAGGGACAGAGACCGGCCTTTTCAAATCGAGAACGGACGCTCAGGGCGAGGCGGGTCGTAATATCCAGCCCCCGAAGACTCGAATCAAGGGCAACCACATCACCCGAGAGATCTTCAGAACACTCGTCAGTGGTAAAGCCACAATCGTACGAGTGATCATTATCGCCGACCTCACCGAGAGTTACCTGGATAATTCCCTCAGATCCATCACTCGCGCAATCTGAATCTCGCTCGTCTCCATTGGAGGAAGAGTCTCCATCAGCCGTCGTCACGAGGTATCCAGTGAGGGCGCTCTGGTCGAGTGGCACCCGAATGGTCAAGTCCGTTACCCCGGGAGCAAGCGCTGAGATCCCATACTGCTGACTCTCTGAAGAGGTCGCTGGTCGTGAAGAGAAGAGGTAGTACCCATTCTCATCGGTGACCGCTGTCGCAAGAACCGTTTCATCGGCAGCGACCAGTTGGACAGTAACACCGGGAAGAACCTCCTCATTCGGATCCTGCACTCCATCACCATCGCTATCGATCCAGATATAGTTTCCCACCTCAATAGGAGCAGCGGTACACCGGAGAATAAGCTCTCCAAGCCCACCGGCTTTTCCGAGATACCCCGGAAAGAGAAGGGGATCTGGAACGATGAGATATCCATCAACGATATTTCCCGTCGTGGTCGAGAAACGGGTGACCCCATTGGTCCGCACTAAGTTCGTATCTGAAATCGGATCAAACACCGAGCTCATGACCTCTCCACTTCCAAGCCGAGCGACTAGCCCACCAAGCGCGATCTCAGAGTGCGTGGGAACCGGAAAAGAGTCACCGTTCGCGAAATAGGCATCTTGGCTGTAAAACTCACCAGTACCAGAGGGGCCATCACTATCGAGGATAGAATCATCATCCGTGAGATCACACCCGGCTCCCCCCTCAAGAGTCCAACCACCATCGGTCTTACAAGCGTGGATGAGATCTCCGCCACTCATCCCCTCAAGAAGGGTTACCGAGCCGGCAGAGGGTGCATAGTTCATATAGCCGAGCTGGTGGGAGAAACGGTCGGTGAACCCGAGCACCATCGACTGATCTTCAGTAAAGACGATATTCGAAAGGATCGGCTGAGCAATTCCTTGAGCAACTCCGAAGGAGACCTCTGCGGCATATCCAATAGAGTTTGCTACATAATCAAAGTGCCACGGCCTCCAGGTTGATGAAATCGTATTCGCTACCGCGAGGTCACCGGCAGGATTATGAAAGGTCGGCTCCCGGGTAAAATCGAGATCAAACGAGAGTACTGAGGTAAACCCTGAAGCCACATCATCCGGGTCAAAAGAGAGCACATGAGCAGAGAGATCATCCCTATCCTGAGAGGTTACTGCATCACACACCCCTCCGAGATACCCGGTTCCATCAAGAAACTGGAGTGCAAAGGGTCGAAAGTTTCCATTCGCACACGCAGGAACACCGGCAAGCGGAAGGATGAGGAAACGATTAATCGTTCCAGGAAGAGCACTCGCATCTGAAACATCGATCGAAACAAGGGATGGCTCATTCAGGTTCACCAACCAGAGGGTCTCGCTATCCTCTTCCAGCTCAAGATCCCCGATTCCAGTGGTTCCCACCTTTAGATATGCGTCGAGATCACGGTTCGGTTCCTCAGGATCATCAGAGAGATCGTTATCCGTAGCGATAGCACCTGCAACTGTTGTCCGAGTTACCGAACCAAAATCAAGTGCCGCTCCTCCATTGGCGGGAGTTTCTCCTTGCAATGAAAAAGAGGTACTGACTGAAGGCGTATCAGAGGAATAATCAACGACGTATACTCCACCGATTCCCCGAGTACCAAAACCGATGTGACGCTTCGTCAACGCCCCAAGAAAGAGCAGCTCATCTTCTGCGCTGTATGCTCCTCCCCAAACACTTCCAACAGCGCCGATCGAAACGTCCGCTACGGGATCGTCAGCATCTCCGCCGAACATATCTGGATTGCCAGAGTTCGAGTACGTATAACTCACGACACCAGCCGCGGTCGAGTCTGTTCCCGTTCCGTTCTGGAAACAGGCGACGGCAACCTGAGGATCCTCTTCACAGTACTGACGAGCATTGTGGAGCACAAAGTCGTAGGAACAACCGAGAGAAGAGGCAAACCGAACGGAAGAGTCTCCATCATCGCCGATCGCCCCAGCAGTGAAGAGCCCTGGAATACCGGTAAGCTCGAGGCGAAGCCCTTCTCCAACAGAAAGCGCACCGAGCGAGTAGTTTCCATCGGTATCAACCTGGGTCGTCCCAACCCGGGTTCCACTCGCATCATAAGCAGAGATCGTCACATCGGTTTCTCCGAGCGCCGGCTCCAGATCGTCTTGAGTTCCGTCTCCATCGTAATCACGAAAGAGGGTTCCACCGACCTCTCCATCCACACACGGCGCCGCCATGACAAGAACTGGAAGAAACAGAAGAAGAGAAAAAACAAGAAACCCAAGAAGGCGTCGCTTCATGACAAAACTCACAGAAATATAGGTTGCATGGGGAACATCGCGAAAACTTCCCCAAGAGGTAGATGAGACCCCATTTGAAAGAGGTGCAAGAGGGAAATCTCCCCCACCCCAAACGAGGCGTCTCCTTCCGTCCCCTCCTCGTAACTTTAGTTTTTTCAGGTACTTAATGATACATATGCCGTGATAAGGTAAGCGTTCACGTACTTTCGAAAAATGAGATAACTCGATGTAAGCCCTCAGTCGAATAGCTCGGATAGGTGAAAACCGCTGACCGCCACCCTGTTTTCAGCGACGGGAAAAGACTTCTTGGTTGAGGTAATCAGGGTAAGTTTTGGTGAGCACTCTTCAAAGAACGAATGAATACTGATCAGTGATTCAAAACCTTTTTCATTTGGGATCTCTTTCCATTTTGCATCTGCGAGGAGAATAGTATCCCCCTGATGAATCAAGAAATCAGCCTCTTTGAGTTGATCTCGGTAAAACCAGAGGGTGCTCTCTGGGTGGTGGAGAAAAAGATACTTTCTCAGTTCGGAAAATACGAACGTCTGCCACACGGCACCGAGGTGGCTTGAGACCAGGAGGTTTTCTTTATTGAGCCCGAGAAGAAATGTGAGCAGTCCACAATCAGTAAAATAGAGCTTGGGAGATTTTACCACCCGTTTTCCCGTGTTTTTGAAGTACGGCTCAAGGAGCACGATCTGGTTGCTCGCCTCCAAAACACTGAGCCAATCGTTAATTGTTTTCGGTGAAACACCTACCTCTTTAGCGATATCCGTTTTGTTCAGCAGTTGCCCTGACCGGGTGGCACACACCCGCATAAACCGATCGAAATCTCGAAGCGAGCTAATGTTCAGGATCTGCCTTACGTCACGTTCAATATAGGTGGCAAGGTAGCTCCGAAAAAAATCGCTCCGAGGGAGTTCTCGGTTATCCCACAATCCAGGATAAAGCCCCCGACAGAGGATAGATGCCATCCCATCTGTTTCAAGGCTCTCCAGAAAGTCTGCTTCTACTTCGTGGACAGAGAAGGTTTCGAGCTCGAGCAGAGCGATTCTCCCCGCGAGGCTCTCAGAGACCTCTTTCATCAAGGTAAACTTCTGGGAACCGGTCAAAATGAATTCACCATTCTTTTCCCTCTGGGCATCAATAAGCACCTTAAGATGTCGAAAGAGGGCCGGGGCGTACTGCACTTCGTCAAGAAGGAGCGGTGGAGGGTACTTGGAGAGAAAGGTTTCTGGACTCTCCTCCGCCATCTGAGCATCAGCAGGAAGGTCGAGACTGACATAGGTATGCTCCGGAAAGAGCTCCCGCAAAAGGGTAGTTTTCCCCGTTTGTCTCGCCCCCGTGACCACCAAAGCAGGAAAATGTGCCGATAACTCCCGAATCTTACCGGATAAATCTCTGTTATATCGCACAGTTGCCCATATGATAAGTCATACTATTGATATTCAATATATCAAATGACTATACCACATAACCGCCCGGTCAATAAAAGGAAAGTTTACATACCAACCCGAGAAGGTGCGTGGCACCTTCAGATCTTTTGTAATTTCAGGTAATTAAAAAAGGACTCGTCATCTCGGGGAGGAATTTTTATGCCTGGTGACGGGTCCCGCTTCGTCTCTCTTGAAGTGCCGCTTCTATAACCTTGGAAACGTCCTTTTCGGCATCTCTCCAGGTCGGCAATCGAACCGTTTGAATCCCTTCCCGCTCGAAGAGAACTTCATCTCGAACGCGATTCGCCACACGATTCATCTCACTCTCCCTTCCAAACACTTCAATATTTAACTTAAGGGAAGGAATGTATACATCGAGTTTTACCCCTGAGATCAACGTCTGGTCTTCTACGGGGAGCCCAAACCTTTCAGCAAGCTGCCTTGCCAATGCACGCTCTGGAGCTGACGATCGTATTTCCCACTGCTCGTCATCTCGAAGGGCCCGATAACTTCTCCTTAGAGCGTTCGAAGGAGTAACGCCATAGAAATAACAGTGCTTCATGGCAACGATAACAACTTCGGGGCGTCGTTTTTCTCGGTAGAAGTCCAGAACCTCCTCATCCACCGTTTCCAGCATCTCGGTAAATTTCTCGATTCCACTTCGAAACTCCGGCTCTAATCGGTACTGAAGGAGTCCGGAAAGTCCGAGGCAGCAGTTCGATAACCACTGATCTCGGGGTCGATGATGATCTCCCGCAAGATGCATCGCCATCTCTCGGGCTGCCGGACTGCCTTCGATATTTCCCAAGCCAAAAAGAGCAGTCGCTCGACTGCATCTTCGCTGATTAGGGGGAACTTTACCGAGCTTTTCAAGAAAGGTTTCAAGGAGTTTTTCTGGGATCCTATGCTCGCTAAATCCCCGTAACTGGTAGATGGAGTTCATAAGAAGAGAATCTCGCCACTTTCCATCTGTTCTTGCTGCCATCTCGGCGATCTGATCAAAGTACTCTCGAGGAACCCCTCGGTCCCCCATGCACTGGACTCCATGTAAAAAATTTCTGACATCAAGGGGGTTTGCCACGTACCGATCCTGCTTCAAAAGATCGGTGACCTGTTGTGCCAAATGAAACACGTCTGAACTTCCAGCAGCAGGTTCGTACGCTACGAGCTGCACCATTATGGTACTGATATTTTGAATATGAAGATTCCCTTCTGCAGAAATATATCGTTCTGCGGCATCACAATAGTCTTCAAGAGTGTCGTGCTCTTTCGCGATACGGGTAATAGCTCTCCATTGGTCAGCTGTTTTCTCGGTAAGGGGCTCTCTTTTCGCCCTCGGTGCTGGATGAGTGCGACTCACAAATGACGCTTCTCCGTCAGTCCGTTGTAGATTAGCTGCAACCGTTCGAAGCGCTCGTTGAGACTCTTCAAGAAGGGTGGCATCAATCTTTCCGTGTCCCTTTGAAACCGCGGTATTCAGACCCTCTACGAGCGCTCCAGGAATCCCCAGATAGGCAATCTTCTGCAGGTGGGTGATCAGAGAAGCCACCTGGCGGGTGGTGGCGAGGTAAATATCACCTACAAGTCGTTTCCCGACCTCCTCAAACACCCTCTCCACTGGAGGGCTCGGTGGAGCCCCCGGGTATTCTGTCATATGCTCGAAAATCAGAGAGAGCTCTGGAAGACCAAGCCGGCTCTCTCCCTCCAGTCGAGAAAGGATGGCGGTGCAATATTCTTCCAGACTTGAGGACTCCTCCCTCCACTGGCGAAGGTCGCTCTGCTGCTCTTTGCTGTGATCCTGACAAAGCGGAGTTTCGATTGCTGCAAGGGCCCAATCGTGAGCACTGTGCTCAAGAGAGAGCTCTTGAATGACTCCAACCGCAACATCTCGAACCTGGAGGCGATCACCGCCAGGAGGTTCGGTCGTAAAGAATGCTTTCAGTTGGGAACTGCATAAGAATTCTGGGCTGAGGAGGATTGATCTCGTAAGCGCCTCTGAATATTGCGAAGGAATATAGCTCGAGGGAAAGTGGCGTACAGGAGCACACAGACTCTTCCCAATCTCAGGATTCTCGACTCCCACTTCAATGTCTCGTTGCTGCGACAGCCGCTGAAGACACCCAAAGATCTCCACCTGAGCCCCGTCATGAGGCAGGCGTGTCAGCAGATCGAGATACAGAGCTTTTTCTCCCAGCGAGGGAAGATTCCCTCCTGCCAGTAGTTCCTCCGTACGGAGAAGAAAATCTTTCGCTGAATCTGCAAGATAAAAAGCCTCGATGGAAGGCTCTGTAAAATCTGTTGAACCACTCAAACCGAGATTCTTGAGGAGGCTCTCAACGACACTTGCTTTTTGTGGATGAAGCTCGGCAAGTGAAGGCCGCTCAATATCGTTTTCTAAAGCGGCCAATGATTCAAGGACGTGCTTCCGATAGCGACTCTTACTGACCACGTCTCTTTCCAAGTCAGAGTCTTGGGCAAGAGCAATGACCTGCCCCCGAATTCGTCGCGAAACTTCTGGAAAATTCTCCGGTGCGCTCTCCCCGAGTCCGTCGGACAGAATCTCTCGCACCCGAAGGTGGACCGCGAGCATATCCTCACTCCGCGGAGTGGGCGTTTCCCCCTCAAGCGTCTCTCTAAAATCGACATCTCGTTGGGCACTCCCGTCGATATACATCTCAGACAACCTGATATGAATACTCTCTGGAGAAAGCTTCGGCATAATTGAAAACCATACATTACCCCCCTCTATACTGCCCGCCAATCAAATTGCCGGATTGGTTGTCGGAAGCGGATCGCTTTCGCCCGTTTTTGCGGGCAGTATGTGTTGTCCGTCCGGGAGACTTCCGGCAACTTCAGTTGCCTTCAGTATAAATAAAAGAGGACGGGGCCTAGTGTCTGCTCAAGTTCATTTTTACCGTTTTGTCGAATATCTCCAGCAAAAATGAACTTAAGCAGACACTAGAGGAGTTATGGCACTCTTTAAAGGAGCCGTAGCGTATCGCAGCCTGAGATGCCCGAGAAGGTGCGTGGCACTTTCAGATCTTTAGTAATTTCAGGTAATTAAGAAAGGACTCGTCATTTCGGGGACGAATTTTGCGTCACTTTTGATGCCCATTGGGTCATAACCGGAACGATGACCATCGGGAGATGAGAAGATGCAGGATTATGATCGGCGCGCGAACAATCCATTAGTAGCGGCTCTTGAGGAAGTGGTCACTGCTCTTGATGAGATACCTGCGACCGGAGAAGATTCTGCAAGGGCAGAATCGTTTGCGGAGAAGGTACGGGAGGTCGATCGACTCTTGCAGGGTGGACCGGGGAGCGTTTTATCAGACAAGCAGATTGAAAAGATTCAGGCCGCGTGTGTTCAAGCCTTTGTGAGAGCAAATCGAGCGCTTATTGCCAGTGAAAACGTGCAGGGGCCATCGCCACTCTGGACAGCGGCAGAATCAGTAGAACGTCTGCTTCAGGGGGCAGGAGAACCAATCACTTTTTCCGACGAAGCAATGGCGACTTGCGTTGAGCAGTTGCAAAGTGGCTCTCCAGGTCGACTGGTGGATAAGCTCCGTCTCAAAATGAAGTCTGAACAGCAGAGGGCACTCCAAGCGGCTTTTGTGTCAGCAGTTACGGAGCAGATGGAGGATCCCTCTGCTCTTATTGATACGGTGAAGAGATTTTTTCCTTTTTCTGCTCACCCTCCCCTCACGAATGGACTTCCGGTAGAGGCTCTTCCTGCGGTGTTTTCTGCCTCACTCGCCGTGGCGAATTGTCGTGGGGAAGGGTGGATAGCTCCGCTCTTTGAAACGGCAGAAGACTTTTCTCAAGAAACCCTGGCTCAGCATCCAGAGTTTGGGATCCGACTCGCTGTTTCACGTGGTGATACCAGTATCCTCGAACAAACGATCTCTTCGGGCGCTGCGCATGAACGACTGGTGGAGGGGCTTGCACAAGGGATACAGGCAGCTCTTGAAGATGAACACCTCATGAAGGAAGAGGGGCTCGTTTTTTTCAACGCTCTCGTATCAGCAATAGAGGAAAGGTGGGAAGAAGGTGTTGAAGAGAAATTTCAGACACCTGGCATTCGTACCGGGCACGGTATCATCTCGATGCTTGGCCGGCATGCCTCTGCAGAGGTATGTGACCGTTTTATTCCCGTTCTTCTCGATTCCCAGATCCCCACTACTGCTGGAGACCTAGACCTTTGCTTTCACCACTCATATGAGACTTTTCAACCCGCGCTTGGGAAGGCTACTCGTGAATCACCCGAAGGGATGCTCTTTGATCAGGAGAGGGGCGAATTCATCGAGAAATATTTTTGGCGCGCGATCATGATGGGGCTCGAGCGAGAGGCGCGGCTGCTCGCTGATGAAGTTTCGATACCAGAAGATCACCATCAAGCACAACTTCTTGCCGGTATCGTCCTCAATGAACCGCATCGGGTGAAAGAAGCGATTGAGAGCGGGAAGATTGCGATAATGAGTGAAATTGACGACAGAGATCCCCTCAAAATTGCGATTACTGTTGATAACGCTCGGTACCGAAGGAGAGAACCTCCAATAACGGAGGTACTTTCACTCTTGGTACAAAACGGTGCTAATCCAAGGAGAGTGAACTCAAGAGGTGTAGTTATAAGAATGACAGCAGATAGAGAGTCAACCAGATCAACCCTTCGTTGAAGGAAGAGCCTTCTGCTTACTGCATCCGGTGCGTATTTCAAGCCTTCTGACAGCTCTCGGAGTCAAAAGAGTGCTAGACAAAACACTTCGGGAAGAGTGAGCTCTTCACTCTCTCCATTTAGCAGTCATCGTCCTCTTTGACTTTCTCGGCAACAAGATTACCACCGGAAGAAAAGCCCTCGACCTCGACACACTCGCCCACGGAGAAATCCGTACGGCTGATCTCGTTATTATCGTCATCCAGATACTCAGTGCTGTTGTTAAGAACAAAGGTGGTATTATTCAGAGTAATTGAAGATTCGCCAATGGACTGGATGACGGCGTGAATCTCAATCTCATTACCAGAAGGCGTTGGAGTTGGTGTGGGGCTTGAATCGTCACTATCATCATCGCCACTATCATCATCACGGTCTTCGCCATCAAGGATACCATCGTCATCAACGTCCGAATCACATCGACCAGCGCCGGTATCCAAAAAGTCGGGAAGGTCGTCATTATCCGCATCGTCGTATTTTTCAGCGAGCCGAGACAGAAGCCTCGCCTGTTGAGCTGAGGAAAGTCTATTAAAGCGCGTAACAAGCCGGTTCGTCTTGCGGTCAAGATTCCGATATCTCTTCGCCAAACTTTTCACCTTACCAGCCGGTGCTGCCAACACAGTCGGCACTTGAAGAAGGGCAACAGCCAAAACGACGATAAGAAGACAAACGATTTTTTTCATTGTCCGAGCTCCGTGAAAATCCACGAGGCTCCTCACCTCGCTATCTCTATATAAACGCGCCGAGAGAGAGGAGTCAAAAGGTAAGATGGGACGGAACTCGTTGTCGAGTTGCCTACTACAGGTGCGTGGCAGCACTGGATATACTGTAATTCCAGCAGGTTAGAAATGGACAAGTCATCCCGGGGACGAATTTTTGGCTTACATTGCATACAGATAAGGTGATTGATATACCTAACAGGCAAAGTTGTTCTCTTCGGGGCTGGGGTAGCTATGATGAAATTTCGCGGTATTGTTCTCTGTATTTTCTTCCTTGCTCTGGGAGCTTTTGTTCCGGTGGGGGCTGAGGCAGCGCCCTCGGAGGAGCTTTCTGAGCTGCGGATTGTCTTTCAGAAACAGAAGGATCCTGCTCGCATCCGACAAGAGGCGGCGAAGGTCGGGGCTTTTCTCTCGGAAGAGCTGAAGATGCCGGTGCGCACTCAGGTGCCGGGGAGTTATGCTGCAGCAGTTCAAGCGCTCGTCAGCCGCAAGGCTGATGTGGCCTATGTTGATAGCCTCGCCTACCTGCTCGCCAAGAGAGATGGGGGAGCGAAGGTGCTTCTTGCCGAGGAACGGATGGATGCCGCCGGGAAGTATCGCACCGAGTACGACTCCATCTTTGTGGTCCGAAAAGAGAGCCCTCTCAAAAGCTTCCAAGATGTCCTCGAACAACACCGCGATCTCCGCATGGTGTTTACAAGCCCCACGAGCACATCGGGTTTTGTCATGGCGTACCGTCGGCTCGTTCGTGAGGGGGTCCTCTCCGCTGGCGAGAACGCGAAGAGCGCATTTCGCTCAGTACACTACGGAGGCGGCTATGCTCAGGCGCTGGAAGAGGTGCTCTTGAAGAGGGCGGATATCTGCGCGGTGAGCTACTACACCATGGAGGGAGACTCGGCCAATAGATATCTTCCCAAGGAAAAACGGGAGCAGCTCCGAATCTTAGAAAGGACTCCCGGAGTTCCTACTCACGTGGTAATCGCACGGGCAGGGCTTTCTGCTGCTCTTGAACAACAGATTCGAGATGCAATTCTCAAGCTCAGCAAGGAATCTCCAAAACTTCTCACCGATGTCTATGGCACGGCCCGCTTCGTGGAAGTCGACGGTGACCGCCACGTTCAGTCTGCACGAGAAGCAATGGAGTACCTTCCCATTCCACTGACCGATATCGTCCACAAGAAGGTTTCACTCCCGTCCTGACTCCTCTGAGCAGCAGAAGAAACATATGGAGAAGAGTTCATACCGAAATTCGAGGGAAGGGGAGGTCCCGTATCCCCCTGCGGCTCTCGCTGAAGGGGTGTGCTTTTCCTATGGCGAACACGCGCTCTTTGAGAATCTCTCCTTTTCGATCCCCCCTGGAGGGTGTGCCAGCATCGTTGGTCCTTCCGGGTGTGGCAAAACAACTCTGCTCCGGTGTTTGGCTGGACGACTCTCACCCACCGCAGGCCACGTTCGTGTTGAGGGGAGGATTGCCTCGATCTCCCAAGACTTCCGCCTGGTGGGGTCACTCTCGGCGCTTTCAAATGTCCTGCACGGTTCAATCGGACGGCATGGGGTCCTTCGCACTGCTCTCGGATTTCCGAAGTGTGAACGAGAACGAGCAGAGCAGCTTCTCTGTCGGGTCGGGCTTGAACACCACATCCACCAGCGGGTTTCTCAACTCAGTGGCGGGGAGAAACAACGGGTCGCCATCGCACGAGCACTCCTCCAAGACCCAGATATCCTCCTTGCCGATGAACCGATCTCAGCTCTTGATGATGTCTCTTCCCACAACATCCTCCAACTCATTCGCGGTCTCGCCGGCGAACGAACGACTGACCGTCAACGGCCTCTAACCGTCCTCCTCGTCCTTCACCACCAACACTTTGCTGAGATGTACAGCGATGAGGTGATCACCATTGGGAATGAGAAGAAAATCGCTCCCAACCCAGATCTTCGAAAGCGTGAGCCGGGACTTCTGAGTTCTGAAATTCCAGAGACCAGATTCAGGTCACCGACTCCCCCCTCACCGCTTCCTCGAATCCTCGCGTGGTGCTTGGTGGGGGCTCTTCTCTGTGGCGCGCTGTTCACGATCAATATTTCAGAGCGAGATCTCGACGGTTTTGCCGGCAATCTCTTTCGATTCGTACTGGCACTCTTTCCGAAGAGTTTTTTAGAGGTGAAAGAGCTTCCGTGGATGACGCTGCTCTCTTCCCTTTTCGAAACCCTCCAGATGGCGTTTATCGGGACCGTCTTTGGGATTCTCGGCGCTCTTCCGATGGCAGCTTTTGCGGCAAAGAATACCGGCCCGTGGTTCCTCCAAGAGCCGACCCGTTTCCTCCTGAACGCAGTGCGCACGGTTCCTTCGTTGATCTGGGCCCTGCTCTTTGTCTCTGCAGTGGGACTCGGGCCACTCGCGGGGATTCTTGCACTTACGGCATATTCGGTTGGATACCTCTCAAAGTTCTTCTATGAGGCTTTCGAGAGCGCTGCACCGGGACCAACGGAAGCCTTAGAAGAGATCGGTGCGTCTCGCCTTCAACGGTTCTTTCACGCCGTATGGCCAGCTTCTCGTGCCGCAGTTCTTTCGAGCAGCGTCTTCATGCTTGAGTACAACGTGAGAGCCGCTAGTATCTTAGGGGTCGTTGATGCTGGCGGCATTGGATTTTATATTAAGGAATACATCGACTATCGATATTTTCCAGCGGTGACCGCCTGCCTTCTCCTTATTTTGGGAGTGGTCCTCGTACTGGATACAGCATCTCGTGCGATTCGGAGTCGTATCATCGAGCAGGGATAAGGATATGAACTACCAAGAGATTTTTACGAATGGCAGTGCCGTGATGTACATCCTCTTCGCCTTCTCGGTGATCGGTATGGCGTTAATCATCTATAAGCTGCTGCACTTTACGAAAACAAAGCTTCCCTCCCCCGAGGAGGTCGAGAAGCTTGCTCGACTCTATACTCGTCAACACTTCGCCCATTTTCGCACGGAGTTTCAGAACAATCTCTCTGGCGGAGAAACAGAGTGTCAGGAAGTTGGGTGCAACAGCACTCGGAACTGCCGTGAACTCGGGGCATTCCAGGAGATATTTTGCCCGCTCATCGCCGCTGAATTTCGACGCGGCATTAGCAATAAGGAGCTCGAGATAGAGATCGGGAGACTCGCAACTCGCGAGGTTCGCAGCCTAGAGGAGTGGCTCCGTCCACTCGCGGTAATATCGCAACTTGCTCCCCTCCTCGGCCTCCTCGGAACGGTGCTCGGGATGATTCAGGTATTTGTCGGGCTTGAAGGAGCTGGAAGTTCGGTGGATCCGGGGGTACTCGCTGGTGGAATCTGGGAAGCCCTTCTCACCACCGCGGTGGGACTGGCGATAGCAATCCCAACGAGTGCTGCTTATTCTTACTTCGAGGGTGAAGTGGATAGCCGCGCTGCTCGCATTAGCGATTTTGGAAAACGTCTCCTTTTCCGGCGACGACTCATCCTCGAAGAGAGTGAGAGGGGAAGTTCCTCAAAAGGGGAGCTCTCTGAGACAATAAAACTTACTCCCTCATTGCATTAAAGAGCGGTAGCCCATGGATATTGCGAAACGGAAGAAGATCTCGGTTCAGCTCAATATCACGCCCCTGATCGATATCGTTTTCCTCCTTCTCATCTTCTTTATGCTCACGAGCACCTTTATCAAGGAAGAGGCGATCGATCTCGCTCTTCCAGAAGCCGAATCGGGAACCAGGAGAGAAGAAGAGGAAGTCCTTCGTATTGCGGCTCTTGGAGAGGACCGCTACCGGGTTCACGGGGAGGAGCTCTCTTCAGAGGAGCTGGGAGAAAAACTACAGGGGTATGATTCCGCAAAAGCAGCAACCCTCCCAGTACTGGTGGTTATGGATCACGGTGCAGACGTGCAGCTTCTGGTATCGACCATGGACCTGTTACAGACGAGCGGATTCTCTCATGTCTCTCTTGCGACTGAGAACACACCCGATCTTGCGAAGTGAGTATCAACGCCTCTTCTTATCGCTCTCTTCGCTGAAGGAGCGCCTGAGCGACCTGCTTCGGACTCTGTGCCGGAACCGTGTGCTTTTTGCCATTTCGGAGGACGATACGAAGCGCCCACTCTGCGTTCAGATTGTAGGGAAAGGTAAAGAGAGACTCGTTTTTTACCGGCCCTGCTTCGGCTATGGAGTAATACGGAATTTCAAAGACAAGAAGGCCGATTCCGTACCGAATAGTAACCTTTTCATCATCACACTCCATCGTAACTGAGAAAGAAAGGAGAAGGAGAAAAAAAACTATCAGCGCTCCCATCCAGTAGGCAACGAAATAGTCGTCGTTGAGGGATCCTCTCCAGAGAAGGAAAAGAATGGAGATCGCTGCAATAGCGATAAGAAGGAAGCTCTGAGATTCGAAACGGTACCAGAGATGACGCGATGAGGGAGATTGATTTGGGTTGTTCATACGAAAATTGCTGACTTCTCCCTCTTCCCCTTCATCGTCGTAGCATCCTCTATCATACGTTTTCTCGCTAGAGAAAAAGCACTTCATTTTCAGAGAAAACATTCCGACTCTGTTCTGTAGGGTGAGTGAGATTCTCATTCACGAATAAAGTTGTGGTGTTGTTATGTTGTTCCGTCTTCTTTTCTCTTGCTGCTTCTGGGTCGTATTTGCTCGGTGGGGCTATGAAGAGATCAAGCTCTTCTCTCCAGAGATCGTCCCTGTTGTTGATACCGTTCTTGAGCGAGTTACCCCAAATACCCACGATAAATGGCCCGAAATCGTCTATGTAGAGGGTGAGGCCGGTTTTCCGGTAAGATTCGTTTCTCCTCCATCGGAGAAAGAGCAAGTATCCTCATCTAAAGCCCGTGAAGCTCTCGAAAAGCTCTCACTGACAGACCTCCATGAGATAGCAAAACAGCTCAATTTAGCCTCAGATCGTTAAGACTGGTGTAGTTTTGCTCCGACCTTCTCATCAGGTGTTGAGAAGGATGTAGTATGGAAATCGGTAGTGGAGCACTGCGCTCCCTCTTTAGGGGAAGGGGACGAAGTACAGAGGAGCTACTCGAAGAGGCGAGTCGTCGGAGGGAGCAGCGGCGAGGAGGAGGCTCCGAACGAGCAGAAGAGCGCAGAGAGGCGAGAGACGCCCGAAGAGCTCAACGAGAAGAGCGTGCATCTTCTCCCCCTAACAGCACCCCTGTTTCACCACCAGAAAGCGAATCCGTCACATCCTCTCCTCCGGTTGCCCCTGCGCCGAGTGAAAGCGATGCGCTTTCTCTTGATGACTTAGCGGAACTCTATGTAAAGCAGTATGAGAGTGGTGCTGGAGTGCGTCTCTCGGATGAAGCTTTTGAAGCCAAGAAAAACGAAGTCGCTCAGTTCTATGCTCAGATGAGTGGCGGCGAAGAGCGACTCGATGCCATCGTCTTTGCCAATGACACTGAGGGCTAGGGTTTTAGGTCGTTCTACTCGCCGACCTCGACACCCTGCTGGAGGTTTAAGACGGCCTCTTCAAAGGGATTTCCGACGATGTCCTGTGAGAGAAACATGAGGACCACGGTGAAAAAGAGAAAGAGGAAGAACCCAGCGATAAAGAATCGAAACCGTGAGCGCTCTGCGATGCCGAGGATGGGGGTGATCCCGGTGTAGTAGATGTAGAATCCTCTCAACGCAACCACAAATGAGACGACACTCAACAGGGGGATGGCGTGAACCGCTGAGGCGGTAATGATCGGCGCATGAGCATAGATGAGGTACCGACGGGCATCGTGAAGCAGTAGAGGCGCTGTTGGCGTCTCGTGCGACTCGCTCGGCACCTCTCCCTCACCGACGTCGGTTGGGGTCTCTCGGTCAAAAAATCGCGCCAGCACGGTGACGGGTTTTGCGAGGAGAAAGGGGAAGATCAACGAGAAGAACCCGTAGAAGAGCTGATGTGCGATCAGGGAATTTACCTCTGGATAGAGGTGAATCACCTCCACCTCTCCACTTACTCCATCACGAACCGGATAAAACATTCCGAAAACGAGATAGCTCGCAATCGTTGCGCTCGTCCAGAGGAGAACCGCAGGGAGGTAGTACCGAGAGAAATCGTGCGCGTTGCCGCGCTCTTCCGCAATCGTCTTCCACGTTTCGACCGGCTTCAGTACAAGAGCAACCATCCGCGAAAAGAACGAAGGATGTCCTCTCGTTTCGGGTGTGCCAGTGGGCAACATCTCTGATTTTTCCTCAGTATTCACCCCGCTACCGTAGCGTGAAAGGAGATCTCATAAAAGAGCATCTCCCGGTGAAAGTCAGGAGGCTCTCGGAAGCCTCCCTCAGGCACCCCCGAAGAGAAGTACCGACCTCCGCCGATACAACACACTTGTGCCCGCAGCGGGAGGTCTCTGGAGAGGCCAACGGCACGAAGGGTCGAGGTGGGGAGAAAGAGTTGGCCGAATATCTGACCATTCGCCGTACGACACTTTGTGGCAACCTGAAGGTCTGCCCACTCTTCTTCCTGAATCCGGTATGAAGAGAAGCTCGCTCCCCACCAGAGGTTGGGTGCAGAGAAGTGGAACTCCAAGTAACTTCCATCACTTCGGAGCAGAAAGAGCTCTGAAACCTCCTCCTTCCAAAGACCTGCTTGAAAGCGGGGGGTCTCTTCGACCAAAGAAGCCGCGGTATTCCCGAAGGAGGTTACTGAGAGAAAATAGAGCCCCTCATCGGTCCAATAAAGCGCGTATGCCGGGGGAGTATCCGTTGGTTCTCCAAACCAGTCGTACGCGAAGGGACGCCACTGGATGCGGTGAAGGTTTTGTGATTGTGAGACATCTGGTGGAGTCTCTCCGATCACCTCCATCCCGCCTTCCCGCGTTTTCTCCGGTCTCTTACCCGTTGTGAGCGGCGAGCTGTTGCTGCTCTGGGTACGTGGGCTTCTCTCTCAGGACGGGGAGCGCCTCGCAGGCATCTCGGCACTCAAGAAACGACTGCAGCGGAGTGGAAGAACGCCACACCGCACCAAGAATGGCGGCACCATCGAACCCGAGCCCCTGAACGTCTTCGAGCCGCTCAGCACACACTCCACCGAGGGCGATCACCTTATTTCGAGCAAGAGCGAGCGTTTCTCTCAACTCCCGGCGAGAGAAGCACGCTCGGTAGTGAGGTTTCGAGATACTATCAAAAACAGGAGAGATAAAGGTGTACTCGTACTTCTTCGGAGCAAAACGAAGGTCCGCAAGCTCGTGAAAGGAGCTGCTCAAACGGAGGTGCGAGAACTGATCGAGCAGGAACTCATCCTGCTGGCGGCTCTGTGCACACCGTTTTCTCAACCGCTCGCTCGTATGAATCCCCCCCAGTGGAAACTCAAACACCAGGTCGTGAAAGGTGTGGAGAGAGATCTTTGAAAGGTGCTCCGGGGAGACCTGAGAGAGCCATAGCCGCAGCTCAGCAACCGAGAACATCGGCTTTCTCAGATGAAACTGCTTCAGTCCGTTTTCAAAGATCTCATTTACGAGTTCAACCTCACGCGCAATCGCTTCACGCTGGTCACCCTCCTGCTCGGAGGAGGTTCCCCAGAATCCAGGGGATGAGAGTAATACGAGTTCCATACAAGAATCCTCTTCTCATGGTTTGTATCGGTGCAGCGCCTTGAGTGCTACACATCCTCGAAGCCGGGGACCTCCCCGACCTCTGGTAGAGGGGGAGTATTGAGAAAATCCCGGTTTTAGGCAAAGGGAGAACTCATTTCTCCCCGAAAAACCGAATGATCATTCAGCTTTAGAGGGATACTTGCTCTCGTACTCCGTTCCGTCATACTCATGTAACCTTCTGATCCCTCTGATCTTTTAAGATTCAGCCCCCCATGTACCAGATCGCTGCCGCGTCCTTCTTCTTTTTTTTCTTTGCAACTATCGCGAGTCTGATGGGGTTTTATCCACTCCTTCTCCACGAATACGGGTTCTCTCCTGCCATGATCGGTGTGGTGAGCTTTGGGAGTCAGATCGCCATGACCATCGGGGCCTCGCTCTCGCTTCACACCGTTGAGCGATTTCGGACGACCAAACCGTGGGCGCTCCCGTACTTCGTGCTGCTGCTCGGGGGAGCCGCCACGATATTCTTCGCCCTCCTGAAAGGGGAACAACGACTTCTGCTCGTACTCCTCTTTACTGCCCTTTCTGCCCTCTGCGCCAAGGGGATGAGCTCACTCGTAGATGCACGAATTGTCAGGGCCTCCTTTCTCCCGGGGAGTCGGCTCCACTTCGAACACCTGAGGATCTGGGGCTCCATCGGCTATATTCTTGCCCTCTTTGGGCTCGGGTACCTCGTGGACCACTATGGAACCGGGGTGATCGTTCCGCTCACCACCCTCTTTCTCTTCCCTCTCGGAGTCGTCGGATATCTCGTCTTCTTCTCTGACTACCGGAGGGGAAGGTTTCTCGAAGCTCGCGAAGAGAGCAAGGAGACCGAAGCGCTCTCGTCCACACCCGATCGAAGCTCATGGAGGGTCGCGTGCCTCTTCTTTTCCGTGGCCCTTATGTGGGCATCACATGCTCCCTGGAGCGCCTATTTTAGCGTCTACCTCCAACACCTTGGGTGGAGTGGGAGCTGGATAGCGGTCGCTTTTACCCTCGGGGTCCTCGCTGAAATCGGGGTATTTATCGCCTTTCCAAAGTGGCAAGAACGGTTCTCTCTTCACCAGCTCTACCTCTTCAGCACGGCCCTTGCGGTTCTCCGGTGGCTCCTCCTCGGAAGCTCTCCAAACAGCGCCGTCATTCTCTTTTCCCAGCTCTTACACGCCTTCTCCTTCGGTGCCCACTACCTCTGTTCGGTAAAGCTCACCTATGCCCTCCTCCCAGACCACCTCCGAGACCGGGGTCAGGGATGGCTCTCGACCTTCGGTACCAGTGGTGGAATGATCCTCGGAAAGGGGGTCATGACCATTGCAGCCCTCTCTCTCGCCGACTACAGCGCCCTCTCAACCGCCTTCCTCCTCAGCAGCGCCGTCGCCCTGCTAAGCGGAGTTGCCTTTCTCCCCCTGCTTCGCAATCGCACATCAGGGAATTTTGCAGCATAATAGGGATATAGAGAGGTTTTTTTCATGGCACCGCAGAGATCGCGTCTATTTTTCTCTGGGGGGCACAGGGCAGGTTTTCAGCTCCGTTTTGGCACCAGAAGTGTCGGCTCCCCCCCCGTATTCTGCTGGGCACGTCCCCAGGCGGTAGGTACCGTACTCGCGCTCGTCGTAGTGTGGAGTACCCTTCTGCCCTCGCTCTGTGGAGCACAACCTTCCAGCAGCACACTCGCACGGCTGCAAGCAGAGCAGGAAGATAGTGGCTACCTTCCGATGCATCAGTTCTACGAAACCGCCAAAGAGCTTGACCTCGATCCGAACGACCTCCGGCTCCGAGCCCTGTTTGATCAGGGAGCCAAAGAGGAATTGCAACGGCAGCAACGTTCTTCTTCCCCTCCTTCACCGCATGAGCCCCCTCCCCTCGTCGCCCATAAGAAGAATAAAAATGGAGGTGAGTCGATCATCTCTCGAGAGGAAATCATCGCTCCGTATCGGAAGATGCTCGAAGAGAGGAAAGAAGAGATCACCGCTGCGGCCATGGCGCACATTAAAGCGCAACGAGAGCAGGCAAAGAAGATCTTTTGGCTTCCCAAGGTCCCGACCTGTTCTCAGAGTTCAACGGAAAAAAAACGTGTAGAACCGCGCCTTAAAGAGCGAGCGAATGAGGTGATCGGAGACGTTCTTTTTGTCGCTCCGAAACACTTTACCACGAGCTCAAAGGAGATTTTCGGAGAAAAGACGAGTCTGATCCTGTACGACACCGAACGAGAGACGAGCATGACCCTCTTGGCGAAAAGCTATGAGGTCGATTGCCTTCCGTATCGCATTCGGGCAACCGGGACATATCTCTTTACCCACCGGGGAAAAGACGCCCTACGAAACTACGATGGAGATCCTCATGGAGACGGTGAAAGTTTACTGGAATAGGCACCGAAGAGAGCGCTCCCTGCTCTTTCACCTCTGTCTCGCCTGCATCGCGGTGGTGACCGTCTCCCTGTCACCTCTCTCCGCAGACCCACTCAAAGGTCTCCGAGAGAGCCTTCCCGAGACAGATCTTCCTGCCGCAGCCACCGCAGCTCGACACTTAGCGAATAAGGTTCCAGAGATTCTTGACCTCGCGGCTGATGCTGCCACCAGCGGGAAGACGGTCGCAGAGATTCAAGGGGTAAGCGGTGGATTGCGGGAAAACGCGGAAGGAATCCAAGAGCCGATTCCCCTCGAACGCTCGTATGCAAGGGGAAATACGACTTGGGGTCTTGTTGCCCAGATGGCAAGCGACTACGGAAGGGCCGTTACTGATTTCTATGGCGGAGAAGCCGATTGGGCAATCACGGGACTCTGCAACAAAAAGACAAAATTTTGGCCGTATCAGCAATATACCTGGCCGGCGATTCAAGGGGAGATCTCCAGTGATCTCTTTCGTGGAAAATACCTCGATAGATATCTGATCCGCTCCCTCTTCAAGAGAATGCTCTTTAGCGGGTTCAATGCGCCGATCTCGATGGTTGACGATGTAGAGTTTGCTCCTGATGCCTTTGATGTTGGTGACTTTCTCGCTCCCTATGAGATGAACCGCGTCCGCCAGGTAGCAGCTCCCGAGGACGACGGCCAACAATCGACACCAGCAACTCGAGCAGCCAGGCTCGCGGGAAGCGTCGGCAAAAGAGGAGGAGTGCCCAAAAACCCCTCTGAGGCAACAGCGGCACACAGCAATCCCTATGCTCTGAAGCGGGGAGCCTATAATTCGACCCACCGAGACCTAGAGTATTCTCGCTTTTCCGCGCTGCAAACTATTCTACCGTTTGATATGCCACGACCTATTCTCGGGAACTGTCACATAAAGTATGTGACAGAATCAATATTCCCAGTTATCCACCGGAGTGATAACCCAGTCGTCTTTCCCTTTGCCCGTTCATCAGTGTACTCAGAGCTCTTGATGCTCATTCGGGGGGCAGCAGAGAAGGTCGTTCTTGCAAGTATGCCAGGACGGTGCATGCAGTATAACCTCATGAACAGAGATGGACTCGTTGGCGCGCTCGGCGCATATCCGACCGACGATCGCTTCGGAACGGTGGCGAAGCTCAATCGCGGTTTCTCAGGAGCAGCGACCCTTGCTGGTGCCTCTGAGGTGAACTGCCTCCAATCAGCGGGTGCTATCTATCCCGTAACGAATCGGGTGGCAGGTGGAAAAAACTTTAAGGCGAACTTTCTCACCCGCATGCTTCGCGCAGATGTGCTCACGAATCTTATCTCGAACAACCAACTTCCGAGCTTCCACCAGACTCCGGGAAGAGGAAGTCGGTGGCCAACAAAGATTCAGATCACTGACTCAAGCTTCGGGAGCACTCCTCCCATGGCGTTGAATACCCCCTGGTGGGAGACCGTCTGGAAAGATCCAGACACTTATTCAAACCAGAGGAAAGGAACGAACATCGACATTGCCAGTTTTGTTGAATGGCACACGTACGAATGCTGCCCGCCTGGAATGAGGGTCATCAAGGGCGACGAACCTCAGATACGGGGTCATGAGCGGTATAACAGAGACCAGAGAAGCTGATGGGCGCATTATTTTCCAAGAATATACGGAGAACAGGGCATAGAGAGATACTCTTTCTCGTCTTCGGATTTCTCCTCTCTGCTGCATCGCCCTGCGGAGCTCAATCTGCGGATCCAGATTCATTTTTCTCTGGAGATTACGTCAGAAAGCCGCTGCAACGAACGGGGAAGCAGAAGCGCTCTCCTTCTCGACGAGAACTCTCGTCCCCAAAGGAGCTCCTCTCATCCGAAGATAAAAAAGCACCAGAAAAAGAAGACGGATTTCGAACTCCGATCTTTAACGAAAAGCGAGATGCGGAAAAGGTACTTGAAGGGGAACACGAAGAGGAAGAGAAGACGATCGCGATGGAAGCCCTTGCTCTCGTCATCAATGCTTCTGATGCTGACACCTCCTTTGCCCAGATCCGAAGATATGCAGATCTCCTTGTGCAGTTTGATATCACCCCTGAGGCCGTCTACACCATGCAGATTCCCCAGTTTATCGTGCGAGATGCCCCACTGGATTGGGTAAAGGTGATTACGAGAGGGGGAAAGATTCAGATGAAGCGGAGCTTGATCGAGCAGTACGGACTTGAGAAGGTTCCAACCTGGATCGCACGAACTTCAGAAGGTGACGTGATCCTGGAAGGATACGAAGACATCACACCGTTTCTCACCCAGAAGGGAGAGATTCGAAGAAAACTCCTCAAGGCCGAAGGAGAGAAACTCAAAGAGGTCTTTGAAGAAGAACTTTCAACGAAAACACCACTCGATCTCAGTGGGAAAGAAGCTCTGATCCAAGAAAAGGTGACAGAGATGCAAAAAGCGATCGAGGTACAGATGCAGGAGAAACCGGATGAATCGTAGCATGTTAAAACTCTTTCCCTTTCTCTTCTTTCTTCTCTTTAGCGGGTGCTACGACGTTCCTTTCCTCATCCAGGATGAGTCACAGGCCTACCTCAATGACGGGGTGATCGGATCCTGGGTCTCGCAGAAGAAGACCCCCCTCGCCCGGGGGATGCACCTTGAGATCTCTCGAGATAAGGACTCTCCCTGGTACTCGATATTGAGGACGGACCTCGGTACCGGCGAAAAAAGGAAGCTTCAAGCAATTGCTCACGAGATTCAAGATGCGATCATCCTCTCCTACTCAGACGAACTGCACCCTGAGTACTCCATCTTTCGTCTCGAACTTGATTTTGATGGGGATGACGATTCTATTCGAGCCATCGCTCTCGAAGAAAATGCTCCTCGGTTTGCGAATCGAGAAGCATTCTTACAATTCCTCCGCTCTCCTGAGTCGGACCGGTGGTTTCGGGAAGGATATCTCTTCAGAAGGGTCGGCTGAGTGAGTTGAACTCTCCAATCCCTTTTGTGATACTTTTCTTTTCCGCATCTTAGGTACATATACGGCATGAAAACGCTCCTCCCAAACCCGAGCTCCGAAGACGACGTTCGCGAGCTCGTAAAAACTCTTGAACAGAAGACTCCACCATCCTTAGAAAGCAGTGAGCGAGTGCTCGAAAAGGCTCGAACTTTCTTTGCTGTTGCGCTTTCAGCGATCCTCGGAGAAGAAGAGATCACCGGAGAACAGGTTCAGCTTAATGAAGTTCCTGCAAAACACCACGGTGATTACGCGCTTCAAGTTCCACATCTCATGCGGGATATGAAACGGTATCGTGGTGAAATCCTCCCAGCGCTGAAAGAGCACCTTGACGCCCAAGAAGGACTCCCTTTTCACGGTTTTGAACTCGTGGGTCCATTTCTGAACTTTTGTATTCATCGAGCTCCCTTTATCCGACAGGTGCTGACAGAGATTCAGAGCCAAGGGCGAGACTACGGAAGAACCACTTCTCACGCAGGAAAACGGGTAATCGTCGAGTACTCCAGCCCGAATATGGGAAAGTCGCTCCACGTCGGCCACCTCGGAACAACCCTTGTTGGCCAAGGATTGGCGAATATCTTTGAAGCTGCTGGTGCGCTCGTTTTTCGGGTGAGCCACCTCGGAGACTGGGGAACACCGTGCGGCATGCTTCAAGTTGGTCATGAGCTCTTTGCAGAAGATCCAGATATTCAGGCGCTCCGAGAGACTCCTTCGCAGTTCTACTCCACTATCTACGCCCGATTTAACGAGGCGCAGAAGGACGATCCTGCGATTCGCGAAAAAGCGAAAGCGGCCTTTGCCGCCCTAGAACGAGGTGAGGACGACTCCCTCGATTTCTGGCGTACCGTGCGAGAAGAGAGTGCCGAAGAGCTAGACGCAATCTACAGCGGGATGAATATTCAGTTCGATACGTACCTCGGAGAAGCGTTCTACGAACCGTATCTTGAAGACACCATCGACCGACTGCTCAGAGATGAACTCGCTGCCGTCGACGGAGAGGCGGTCCTCGTTGATCTCGAAGAAGAAGGCCTGAAAAAAGTGCTCCTCCGGAAATCTGATGGAGCAACAACCTACTTTGCCAGAGATGTCGTTGCTCTCTTCAAGCGCAAAGAGCTCTTTCACTACGATCTCACCGCGTACGTCGTCGGTTCAGAGCAAACCCTTCACTTCCGCCAGCTCTTCGCGATCGGAAAGAAGATGGGGTACCTCGATGATGCAGCTTGCGTCCACGTACCCATAGGACTCATTACCCAGAAGGGTGCAAAGATCTCATCTCGCGCCGGCGGAGCCCTCGGAGCGGTAGAACTTCGAGATGCGATCTTTGAACGGGCGAAGGGTCAGGTTGATGAGACCCTCTCTGAACTCTCAGAAGAAGCACGACAAAAGATCGCAGATCAGCTCACCAATGGAGCACTCTTCTATAATCAACTCCTCACTGCTCCTGGAAAATCAACCGACTTTAACCTCGAGAGTATCCTCGATATGAAGGGAAA
Source organism: bacterium (assembly GCA_022763385.1). GTDB lineage: Bacteria > Bdellovibrionota_C > UBA2361 > UBA2361 > RFPC01 > RFPC01. Next base: position 1,355 of record JALEGQ010000135.1, on the reverse strand, counting down.
GAGTGGCGCCTATCTCCAGTACGCCTGCGTTCGGGGAAAAGCGATTCTCAAAAAGGTAAGCGGAGACCCGATCCCCCTCGCTGAAATTGAGGAAGAGCACTTCGATGCCATTGATGAGTCAGCCCTTACACTCGTAAAGCTCTCTGTGCTCCTCCCAGATATCGTCGACCAGAGCTGCACCCAGAGGAGTCCCCACCCACTCGCTCACTACCTCCATACCGTCGGGCAAGCGATCAATCACTTCTATCAGAGAGTCCGCATTAAGGATCTTGAAGGAGCAGAAAAAACACTCTATCTCGCAATACTTGCCGGAGTAGTAAAGACGTTGGAACGGGGACTCGAGATACTCAATATCGAAGTCCCAGACCGCATGTAAGCGCTCAGCTAGTGTCTCGTCAGAAATCCCTCAACTGGTACTTTTAAGGAGAGCTTCAGGAAGAGCTAATAGCCTTGCCAACCTGCTGGTGAGACACACCCATTGCAAACAAGGCTCGTACTATAAGGTCTAGAGAAACATCAGAAGAGCCATTTTCAAGTTTAGCGACTCGTGACTGACTCGAATGAAGAAGCTCAGCAAGAGCAACTTGAGTGAGGCTCTGATCTCCTCTAATTTCCCGAACAAGCTGTATAAGCTTTTGCTTCATAGCAATGAGAGCTGCTTCTTCGTCAGAGAGTCCTAGGAACTCTTGGGCATCTCCAACCCTCCAACCGGCTTTTTCAAGGTTCTTTTGCTTACTCTTTTTCATGACTCACTCCTGAGTAATTCGGTCATAGTCTTTGAAGCGTTTTTTACAGACATCAATCACTTTCTGAGGTGTCTTCTGAGTTTTCTTAGCAAAAACTTCAGCGATAACAATCGCATCTCGATCGATCCTGTAAACAATGCGCCAAGTCTTATCCGTCTCGGAGTCAACTATTCTCAATTCATGACAATGCCTTCCTATGGATGGCATCTGCCGCGAATCAGGCATGCTCAGCATTACGTCTGATTGAATCTCTCTCAACAGAAATCCTACCCGGATTCGAGCTTCCGCCGAGAACGGTGGTGTTTTCACCTCTCCGTGCAACCAAACAAGGGGCTTATCCAACATGAACTCCTTACCTAACTATATATCACATCTGACATATTTGCAAGTAAAAAATAAGGTGTTGCAAAGGGAGAAAAAGCGGCAAAAATCTGAGCGCTCTTACCTGAAGTAGGATACTGTGATGAGAATATAAGTTGCAGTATGAATATCGTTTAGGTGCCTGCGATGATTGCGTATTCCGAAATGATTGACCAGTGATTCCGGAAATGATCGACCAGTGGATTCTGGAAATGATCGACCACTGGATTCCGAAAATGAAAGACCAGT
>JALEGQ010000134.1 GCA_022763385.1 bacterium | reverse complement strand
TTTGCGGAGCAGGTAGGCTGTCTCGCCTAAGTTGGTGTGGATAAGCTTGTTTCTCCTTGCTCGGTGAGTTAGCATGAAACTCCCTGTGGATTTCCATATGGATTAGTGACCTCTGACCAGAAACGGTACGTTTCGAGACTTGGTCAGAAGGATTGCTCTTACTGCATTAATGCTATTGATCGTTTCATCATTGAGTCTCCTGATTATCATAAAGAGCTTTACGATCTCTTCACCCAACTGGTGTTGCCAGGGAATCTGGTATTCGGCGGTGGTTCGACAGTATTTTGCCATTTTGATGAAAAGGACTGGATTGATCACTCGATTCCTGGAGGTCCTGCCGAAGTGGGTTGCTTCGAAAGAAGGGGGGTTGGATAAAAGGGGCTCTAAGCCCTCTCGAAGAAGCCTGCAGCTCGAGCATGTTTTGAGATGGCGGTGCTGTAGGCCTGTTCTTGTTTGGTCGTGCCGGTTCCTGGAAGTACAAAATCTCCGAAGAGTTCGTAGGAGATGCCTCGTGTTGATTTCACGAAGGGGGCGTAGTCGGGGAGGCCGGGTGGGGAGAGTCCGTCATGTACGATGCGAAGATCGGCTATATTCATTGCTGCTTTGGCGGCGTTGAAGACGGCGGAGCCGAGTGCCTCGAACGAGATCGGATCCCGAAGGTAGCCGTCAAGCACGGTGCTTAGCTCAAATATCCCTTTGATAAACTATTCCCAGTGTCATCGTCAGAGAGGCCCAACCCCTTTGAATAGTGGTCCATGAAGTGGAGATCAGATCTTGTGCGGTTGGCATTTCGACCCCTAATTGCTCTCGCCAGTTCCTCGCCCAACTTCCATCTGGGTCAGGAGGACGAACGTCTCCTGGTGATCGACTTGCCTCCACATCAGCCGCAAAGATTTCGGTCATTAAGGTGAGCTTTTGGAGGTGGTAAGCAAGAAACTCTTGAGCACACGCCCCCTCTCGAAGAACTTTGCGCAGACCTTCCACAAACCAGAGACATCGCTCCATTGGTAGATCCATGCGTAGCATCGTTCCGCTAAATGTAAGTTCCGAAGAAAAATTTTCTGCTAGCTCCCGAAGTTGCTCCTCCTGGAGAGTTTTGCCCTCAAACAGCTTCTTCATGAGGTGGGGAAACTCTTCTTCCTGAAATGCTTCCACCCCTCTCTCTTCGTGACTGGATAGTAGAGCTCGAGTCGCTTTTCGCCGTAAGCCAGACCACTGATCAGAAAGCTCTCGCTCCTTCTCTCGAAAGGAATTTCCACGTTCTCCGAGATGTTCTCCACAGTGGTGAATGTTTAGCAATAAGTTGGATGAAGCGCCAAAGATATCTCTATCAGATAGCTGTGGCGAGTCACGCTCTCCAGTTAATACCTCTACTACGAGAGTTTGTACTCCTATCCCACAGCTCGCTAAATCATAAGCGGCTCCAAGAAATTTCGGTTGACTTCTCTCAGGAGTGAGCATGGGAAGTTCTCCAAATAGTATTGCTCCAACTATAGATTTTGTCACCTCTCGAACACGTCGCTCGGAACAGGGCTCCGCCCGAAAACAGCTCCCAGAGGGACAAAGACGCGAGTGGTTTGTTATAGCGATTCATTTTCATAGTGCAATAACTTTCCGGACGAATCCGTGGGATGCCCCTGTGATGAGACTTTCGCAGTGTCTTCATGGCAATGATTCTCCTTTCCGAAAGAAATCCGCAGCTCGAGCATGATCGGAGATGGCTCTGCTGTAAGCCTGTTCTTGTTCGGTGGTCCCGGTTCCTGGAAGTACAAAATCTCCGAAGAGTTCCCAGGAGATGCCTTGTGTTGATTTTACAAAGTCGTCGTAGCGGGGACGGCCGGTGCCGGAGAGGCTCTCATAAACGGAGCGGAGGTTTGTCCGCTCCATCGCAGTGTGAGCGGCGTTGAAGACGGCGGAGCCGAGTGCCTCGAACGAGATCGGATCCCGAAGATAGCCGTCAAGCACGGCGCTTAGCTCAAATATCCCTTTGATAAATCGTGACCACTGAAAGCTCACCTGAGAGAGGTATTCCCCTACATCTCCGGTGAGCACTTTGTGCTTGAGCTCTGCTCCTTCGACGTCGAACTTCTCTCCGAGGAGACTGTTGTTCTGCGCACATCGCTCCCAGTTGGAGCTGCCAAAATGGTATCCTTCTAGTATGAGGGGAAGCCGTTGAGAGATGGTCCGATTAATTAGCCATTCGAGATACTCTTGGGCAGTGACTGATTCCTTCCCTAATATCTGGGCGGTAATCTCTCGGCATTCGGTGATCATCGCGGCAATACCTCGTTGGATCTCAGGATCTGGACCGGAGTGGGAGAAGCTTCGGTCTTCTCGGGCGAGTTGGATCGGATCGAGCATGCGAAAGGCGGTTCGGGTGGCTCGGAACATGAGCACTGGTTCACTTCCCTCCGGGATAATCCTCTGGTCGGTATAGAAGGAAAGCGGCTTCAGTTCTCCCGTGGAATCGGCGAACTCCTCGATACGGTAGATCGCGAGGATTCTCTCAGTATCGAGTCCACGTTTTCGAAGCGCTTCACTTGCTTCTTTTTCGGCGATCGCTGAATCGTGCTCAAACATTCCGATCTGGGGTTCAAATGTCTCTTGAACAAAGGGGTGGGTGTGACACTGTGGAGAGGCGTGTCCTCGGTTGGCACGAGCATACGCGGTTGCTCCCGCGCTCTTGACGGAGATGACAGAGGGGATCCCGCCGATCTCAAGGGGGGTATCTATTTCGAGTGCTCTGCCCCACTCTTTTGAAGAGGCGAGGACCCGTACTCGTTCTCGGTGAGGTTCGGGAAGTGCTTTCAGCGCTTCTGGGGGAATCACGGTTACGAGGTGCTGCTGAAGGACCGCTTCTCCTGCGGTGTCTCGAAGCTCTTCATCAAGAAAGAGTTCTGTGGCGTGGCAGGGGAGGCATGCTTCGCGGTTAATCCAGCCGGGAAGATGACCAAGTGTTCGTTCGAGTCGGAGATTTGCTGAGCAAGCGACTTCGCCCCGCCCAAAATCAATGGTTGGCTCTCCTTGGGGAAGCCGTGTGCTCTCGTTATCAAGGTGATGTGGTACGCTCTGTAACGCCATGTATCAAAGTAGTGAAAAAGCAAGCTCCGGCATCTGGGTTATGTGACGTGATGACACGTGCGTGATGTAAGAATTACGGACTGACCACCGAGGGGATGGCACGGTCTATCTCGCTTGGATTTACTGCCAGATAGCGGCCATTGAGGGCAGTGGTGATCTCTTGGATGGCGGCGAGGTCGCTTCCGCTGCCTTGTAGTCCGATAACGGTGGTGTCAATGGTTCTCCAGCTCCGTTGCCGTTTGGCGAGGAGGAGAAGTTGCTCCTTGGTGAGGCGGGAGTTGAGGTCTCCTCCGTCGGTGAGAAAGACTAATCGCCTTCGATATCCGGCAGGGGTTTTTTCGATCTTTTCGTATGCTCTTACGAGTGCATCAAAGACGGTACCACCCCCGATCGGTTGGCTCTGTTCGAGCAGGCGGAGAAGGTCATCCCGTTTCTGGTGAAACTCACTCTCTTTGGTGGAGTTCGACGAGAAGGTGAGAAGGGAGAGGAGTGAATCTTCTGGTTCCTCTGCAGCGATGGTTCGGATGAAACGTCGGGCGTCGTAGATCTTCCCCTCTTCTTCGAGGCTTGCCGAGGTGTCAAGGGCGATGAGGAGAGCGACGGGTCTCCGAAACTGTTTCCAGCTCTTTTCGGCAAAATCTCGAACTTCGGTTTCCGATACTGTTCGGAGCTTTGACTTTTTATCGAGTGGTGAGAAGCCGTGGGCCGTGAGGATCTCTCTTCCCGTTTCGCTGCTCAAGAAAGTTCGGAATTCAGCAATCAGGGAGAGCTTTTTCGGATCCACCCAGTCTCCCGCAGAGGTACAGACGAGAAACTGCTCCGCTAGTGGGGGAAAGTCAGCTGGAGTGATTGCAATGAGCGGCTGGGCATCATCTTCTGCGGGCGTCGCCTGAAATCGGAGAAGGACTGACTTTGGTGCGGTGGCGATGCCGTATTCTCCAGGGCCAAACCGAGCAAGCTGTCGAAAGATGGTTTCGTACGAGGGCAGGGGAGAAAGGTGCAGCGCTCGCCACCGCGGCTCTTCTGGGAGTACGGGAGAGAAGATCTCCTCTCCACTCCAGTAAAAAAGGGTTGACCACGCCAGGGTTTCTGCGGGGCCCCCCTGTGGAGCCTTCGCAAAGATGGTGTGCGGAACTTCTTGCCCTCCCGCGGGGGGAGCAAGAAGAGTGGAGAGGACGCTCTCCCACAAACAGTCGGACTTTTTGGCGCAGCTCTTTTCGAGAAACTCTGCTGTTGTCACGAGTGAGATCGGACTCTCCCCATAGCTCAGGCACTCTCGTTGTGCTGCCCCGAGATTTCTGAGCTGCGACCCGCTCCATTCCACTGCAAACTGGGAGGCGGAGATCCAGAGGTCAGGCTTCTGCTCCCCATGGGCGATCTGAATGGCGTCGTCATATCCCTGTCGCGACACTTGAGTGATCTGAAGTGTTGGAGCATCAGCAGGACGGGTATCGAGAAAGGCCTTGAGGAGCTGCTCTACTGGAGGTTCAAGGCTGCTGTGAGTGACGACGTGGAGGGTTTGAGGAGGAGCTTTTCTCGTCCGAGCCTCTTGTTCTCCCTGCTTGGAGCATCCGCTACTGACGCAGAGCACCGATGCGACCAGTGCGACAGAGAAGAACAGCGAGAGGGGGCGTGCGGATGAGGATCTGCTCATAAAGACTCCGGATCGTTTAGTCGGAACGATCTTTCTTTTCACCGCTTCTCGCAACCTTTTTCAGGAACGCGAGGAGATCTCGCGAAGATTCGGTGAGCCGTTTCAGAAGCGTTTCACGTCGTGCCCACTGCGCGAGTGGGATGGCGGGGTATCCGGCGTAGTCCCCTTTCTCTGGGAGGGAGGTGAGCACACCACTCTTTCCCCCAACCCGAACACCATCAGCGACCTGGAGATGGTCTGCTACCCCGACCTGTCCTCCCAGCGTTACCTGTGTTCCTACTTTTGAGCTTCCAGCAACTCCAGCTTGGGCACAGAGAAAGGAGTACGCTCCGATCTGGACGTTGTGTCCGACCTGGACGAGGTTGTCGAGCTTCGTTCCGCGCCCTATCCGGGTAGTTCCGAGTGCTCCGCGATCAATACAGCTATTGGCGCCAACATCCGTTCCCGGTTCAAGCCGGGTGGTTCCGACCTGTGGAATGAGCTTCACCCCTTCGGTGGGATGTGGGGCATAGCCAAAGCCATCGGCGCCAATTACTGCTCCGCTCTGGAGGAGGCACTTCTCACCGATAGCGGTGTACTCTCGAATGATGACGCCAGCGTGAAGGGTGCACTCCGCTCCGATCGTTGCTCCGTCGTAGATCACCACATGTGGATGAATGCGGGTGCCTGCTCCGATCGTGACATCCGAACCGAGGACTACGTAGGGGCCGATCTCAACTGTTGGATCAATGGAGCACCTCTCTCCGATAACGGCGGTGTGATGTATCGAGCCGCGTGCCTCTTCTGCTGCGGTATAAAAGTGTGGAATCAAGCGGGCGAAGCTCTCCTTCGGGGTGGAGGAAACGAGCACCGAGAGAGGGCCTTCTATCCCTTCGGCAACCTCTGCATCGCAGATGACGGCGATGATGCCTGCCTCTGCGAGTTGGTGAAAATGAATTCCTTTTGCCTCTTTTCGCGAGGAAACAAAGACGACCCCCCCGGAAACCGGCTCTTCAAGAGCGCAGATGTGGAGGACCTCTCCTCCGTGGTCAGCAGTGAGAGTGCACTCGGCATACTCTGCCACCTGGGGGAGAGAGTAGGAAACGGAACGTGGTCGGTAAGAATACATCACCGAAGAGTTTCTGCTTCGGGGAGATAGGTCAACCCTTCGGCACGGCGAGGTCCCAGAAGGTCGTTTCGGAGATAAAAACAGTGAGAGACGGCAGTCGAGAGGACACGCTTGGGAAGCTCATAAAGAGTGGGGAGGGAAGCACGTCATCCCGTTTCTGCCGCCTCACTGTACCTTTTTAGGATCTCCTGCTCGCGCCCGCTCGGCAATAGAACGATGTTTAAAATAGGAGAATTTCTCAAGGAATTCAGAGTTTTTTTGAGGTCTCCTGTGGCCGCGTCAGGGGAGTTTTCGCGCCTCTTGCGTCTCGTCGTAGCTGCCCTTTGGGAGGTGCCACAGCCATGCTGAGGGGGTGGTCTTGAGGGGAGCCACCTCTGTATAGAGGGTTTCGAGCCGTTTATTCCGGGGTGCCCCCTGATCCGGTGGGGCTATTTCGGAAAACTGCTTGCGGTGTGATGGCTTTGGGGGATAGCTGCGAGCCGCTCGGAGGGCCTGTATCCACTGATAGGCTGCGTCCCAGTGGTGGGCGTGCTCGGGGAGGTTAATATCGCAGTTCTCGATACGACCGGAGGCGAGCGCTACTCCCATCGCGACATCCGCCCCAAATCCAAGTTGTTGGATGATAAGGGTACTGAGTTGGTAGAGCTCGCACCCAAAGATTCGTCGCTCGTCTTCTGCGGTGACCTTCTCCTGAGCTCTTCGAACCGCGAGGTACTCCTTGAATCGATTACCATCTGTTGCCATGACGAGGCCGATGCCGCTGTGGAGGGCAAAACCAGAGAGCACTCCCCCCTCTACTCCGATCAGTGAGGCGTGTTTCCCGAGATGGTACCCACACTCGATGTCGGTCATCATCTCCTGAAGAAAAGATCTCCAGCCGAGAGGTGGCTTACTCTTGAGGAAAAGATAGGTGTAGAGGTGAATGCCGAGTACTACGGCGCTAAGTCGTATGCCGAGCATCGAGATCGCGCGCTCGACGGAGCCTCGCCCCCGCTGAATTTCGGTTCCAGAGAGCTCCGCCGCTTGTATCAGACACTTCGCGTTAAGGTGGCTAAATCCGAGCGCCTTCACATAATCAAGTGGGGTGGCTTCTCCGATCCACCCAGCTTTGAGTACCCGGTTCAGGTGAGAGGGGACCCGAAAGTGTTTGCGGGTATAGTGGTAGGCGTAGTGCCAGGTTGGGTCGCTACTGATAATCCGGTCAAAGCTCGTCGTCATCGCCTCTCACCTCCTGTCGTCTCCTCTTCTGTCGGCCCTTCTTCTTTCGGTTGGGTCCACCGAACGATGAAGATACTCATGCCGTACAGCAGGAGGAGGGGGCCGGCCATGAGAAACTGGGTGAGGATATCCGGCGGGGTTAAGATCGCTGAAATGAGAAAGATGGCGATGATGGCATATCTTCCACTCGAGAGGAGGGTCTGGTCGGTAATCAGTCCGAGGCGACCAGCGAAAAAGGCAAAGATTGGGGTCTCAAAAACGAGTCCAAAGCCGAGCACTGCTTTGATAAGGAGGCTGAGGTACTCGCTGACTCGGATGGTGGGGGTGATGCCACCGAGGGCGGCGTACTGCTGGTGAAAGAACTCGAGGGCAAACGGCATGACGATGAAGTAACAAAAGCTTGCGCCGGTGAGAAAGAGCAGGGTGGTGCCGAGGACAAATGGAAAGGCGAGCTTTCGTTCCTCTTCGAGCAGCCCCGGAGCGATAAAGAGCCACACCTGGAGAAAGAGCACGGGGCTCGCGAGGAGTGCTCCGGTGAAAACCGCTACCTTTAGTCGGAGAATAAAGGCCTCGGCGGGACCAGTTCCGATGAGGACGGCTTCTCCGAACATCTGCTGAAAGGGCTCAGCGAGGAGGTGAAAGACCTGTTGCGAGGTGTACCAGCCCGCGACGGCACAGAGCGCCACTGCACACGCTGCGATGATGATCCGCTTGCGGAGCTCGCCGATATGCCCCCAGAAGTCCATCTCGGACTCCTCGCGTTCTTCCGTGCTGTTCTCTTCGTCCTGCGCTTTCATGACGGATCCTCTCGGCGAGAAGAGGTGGAGCCCTGAGGTGCTTTATCCGACTGTTCGGTGTTCGTGGGGAGGGGCTCCGAAAGCTCTTCTTTTCTCGATTGCTCTTCGCAGGTGAGGTGTTCGTGAGAGAAGCGGGGGACGACCTCTTCTACTTCGCTCTTTACCGTTCTGAGATTCTCTCGAATTTCATCGATCTCCCCCCGTATCTCATCTCCGGGGACGTACATGGAATTATAAAGCTCTCGACGAACGGCGTCGGCTTGACGACGCACCTGTCCGAGAAGCTGTGCAAGTTGTCGAATCGCCGAGGGGAGGCGCTCGGGTCCGAGGACGACGAGGACGACCACGCTTAAGAGAAGAAGTTCAGGAATGCTAACGCCAAACATAGCTGCTGCTCACCCTCCTCTGCGAACCCGTACATTGCCGACGTATTGGTAGGCGAAGAGCGAGGGCCAGAGAGATATCGCTCCCTGCCGAATTTTTGAACAGAACCGGAAAGCGACGTTTTCTGTTGCCCACGGGGGGAGGAAGAGTTCTAGCGGCTCAAGGGTGCCCGAGGTCTGCGCGGAGTGATAGTGGGGAACTGCGCGGAGGAGTTCGTGAAAGCGGCGAGAGCTAAAAAACTGGAGGTGGGTTCGGTCGAGGGGCCCTCGTTCCATATACTCAAAGAATCCGCAGAGCACCATCACTCGGATCGCCAGGTGCGTTATGTTGGGAACCGAGATCAGAACGGTGGCCTCCTCTTGCAGATGGGCCTCAAGCTGTTGGAGAAAGCCAAAGGGATCTGCCATATGTTCGAGAACATCGAGCAAGAGGACGACATCGAACTTCTTCTCGGTGGGAAGCTCCGAGAGCTGCGACACGATTACGGAATAGCCGCATCCACCGAGTTTCTCTCGGGTGGCCTCATCAACTTCTACCGCTGCGATGTCACGAACTCCGCGTGCCGAGAGGTGTTTTCCGAGGATTCCACTTCCCGGGCCGATATCGAGAACCGCGCTTTCTGGGGTGCAGTGACGTAACTGGTTGAATGCCCAGGTATGACTCGACCCAGGGAAGGGTTTCTCCTCATACCGTTCGTAAGGGTTTTTCAAGGTGAGATCGCTCCCGCTCTGGCTATACTCCACCGCACACTGTAAACGGCTTGGGGGAAAAGCGCTAGAGAACAACCGCCTTGGGGGCTTCTTGACCCTTTGGACGCTTCTCCTCATAGTGGTGGTCCACGCCGCGGATCGGAGGATGAGTCATGTACAATCGGGAACTTCACTTCCACTTTACCGGCATTGGCGGGAGTGGAATGAGCGGTATCGCCGAGATACTTGTTCAGAACGGATATACCGTGAGCGGCTCAGATCTCGTGTTCTCCTCTGCGTGCAAGCGGCTGGAAGGGCTGGGAGTTCCGATCTCACTCGGGCACTCAGCGGAGAATCTTCCTCATTCTGCTTCGCTGCTCGTCTACTCTTCGGCGGTGAACGGAGAGAATCCAGAACTTCAGGAAGCACGTCGGAGAGATCTCCCCGTCGTGAAGCGAGCAGAGGTACTCGCCGAACTGATGAGGATGAAGTTTGGGATCGGTATCGCTGGAGCCCACGGGAAGACCACGACGACGAGCATGGTCGGATGGCTCTTGGAACAGGGAGATCTTGATCCGACGGTGATTATCGGCGGGCAGGTGCGGAAGCGTGGAAGCGGCGGGCGGAGTGGTCAGGGGGACTTCCTCGTTGCGGAGGCCGATGAGAGCGACCGTTCTTTCCTGCTTTTGAAGCCGGTCATTGCTCTGGTGACGAACATTGATCGAGAGCATATGAACGCCTACGGCTCAGAAGAGGAGCTTCGCGAAGCATTCCACCAATTTCTCAATTCGGTCCCATTTTACGGACTGGCAGCGCTCTGCATTGATGATCCGTATCTTCGTGAGGTGGCTGATAATTTTCAGCGGCGGTGTACGACCTATGGGTTTTCCGAGGATGCGGATGTGCGAGGTGTTGTTCGAAACCTCCGAGAGGAGGGGGTGACACTGGATATCTTTCTCCGAGATGAGTTCTTCCTTACGGCGGAGGTGCCGGTGATCGGACGCCATTTGGCACAGAATGCCGTGGGAGCGGTTGCCATCGCCCGAGAGCTTGGGATCTCGGCCGAGAAGATTCAGCACGGACTTGCAAGTTATCCGGGTGTCGAGCGGCGCCTCGAAAAGCTTGGTCACTGTCGGGGAATAACGGTGTACAACGATTACGGTCATCACCCGGTTGAGGTGGAGGCCACCCTCAAGGCGCTCCGTGAGAGCTCCAGCGCGCAGAAGATTCGAGTGTTCTTTCAACCACATCGCTATTCGAGGACCGAGGAGTGTTACGAGCAGTTTCTTGATTGTTTTCAAGATGCAGATGAGGTCTGGATCGCCGATATTCATGGGGCAGGAGAATCGCCAATTGCGGGAGTGAGCGGGGAGGGGTTGGCTCGTGATATTCGCCATCCAGCAGCCCATTATCTGCCGCTCAGTGAAGAGCCGCTCTATTCGACGCTCGATAAGATCCCCCAAGGGGAGATAGTCCTCTTTCTCGGTGCTGGTTCCATCGGAGGATGGGCGGTTCGGGCGGTGGAGCACCTTCAGGAGCGGGTCCGTGCTGCGTAACATTGGGGAAGAAGTGCTCCCTGAAGATGGTGAGATTCGTCTCCTCAGGGCTGTTTCTGCAAAGAATGTGACGACGGTGCATGTGGGCGGAGAGATCGAATCTCTCTATGAGGTACATTCGTTGGGGGCCTTGCAGCGGTATATTCGAGAGCTTGCTCAGAGAGAGTTACCGCTCCATGTGCTCGGAGCCGGGAGTAACTCGCTCTTTCCTGATACCCCCTTTCGTTTTCCGGTGGTGAAGCTCGCCGGAGAGTTTAAGCAGGTCACGTCGCTCGGAAATGCTCGGTATCGGGTGGGAGCCGCCATGGGTCTCATGCGATTCGCCCGAGAAACCGCTCGAAACGACCTCTCGGGTCTCGAGTTTGCCGGCGGTATCCCGGCGTCTATCGGTGGCGCGGTAAAGATGAATGCCGGTGCTCACGGGAGTGAGTTCGCTTCGGTGCTTGAGGAGGTAGAACTCCTTTCGTCGGCAGGGGAGTGCTATCGGCTCCGACGAGAGGAGTTGAACTGCTCGTATCGAGATTCGGGGCTCCCGCCCGGGGTAGTGATCGTGGGGTGCACCGTCTCTCTCGTTCCTGCTTCTGCTCGATCGGTCCAGCAGGCGCTGGCGACACACCTGGAGTATCGAAAGCGCACGCAGCCGTTAACGGTGCCGAGTTTTGGGTCCGTCTTCCGGAACCCTGAGTCTTGCCCGGCGGGACGGCTTATCGAAGAAGCAGGATTGAAGGGAGAGCGCATAGGAGGAGCTGAGCTTTCGTGTCTCCATGCGAATTGGGTGGTAAATCCCTCTCGTAATGCGACGTACAACGAGGTACGCTCACTTCTGGAGCGAGTACGATCCCGAGTGCGTGAAGTCTCGCAGATCGAGTTGCGAGAGGAGGTTGTTGATTGGGGAGACAGCAAGAGCTGTTCCTCGTCCGTGAAGACGGGGAGCTGAATCAGAAGCCAGCAGTAACTGATGGTGGCTGGGAGGGGGCTTTGGCGGAGAGCCCGCGGCTCGAACCTCACCGAGACGAGGGTCCGCCTCAAGGGTGCTCTGAGCCGGGAATGCAGCCGGAGCTTCGAAGCGGTGACTCTCGGAGTCGATCGGTCCTCGTCGTCTATGCTGGAGGATTTCTCCTCTGTCTCTTTGGGTTGTTGCTTGCTGGATACCTTCCGCTCCACCGTATCCCGCTGGTAAACAGTGAGATCGTTTCACACGAGATCGAAAAATTCTTCTCTACGCGAGAGATTCACCTTCCCCCAGAGCTTGCTCCATTTGCCGAGCATGTTGAGGCAGTTCTGCCGCTTGAGCGATCGAACGTATTTTGGAATCTGAACCGTGAAGCGTTGCAGCGTTCGCTCGCGCACCTTCCACTTCTGGCAGAGCCCCGTATTGAGCGGTGTTCGTTCTTTTCTTTTCGGTGTTTTCGCATTCAGTCTTTGCTCCGAACTCCCGCGATGGTCGCTGAGCTGGGTGGTCAGTGGTGGGCTCTTGATGAGGAAGGGCGGTTTCTTGTTCCAATTTCACCCCTGGAGCTTTCATCTCTTCCCCGGCTTACCGGGTTGGAAGCCTACGGGACGACACCAGCGGTGCTCCAAGATGTTACCGCGCAGCTGATGAAGGCGCGTGATCTTTTTGAAGAGGGCATTGGTCGCCGAGTTACGGCGCTCGAGCTAGCGATGCCAGAGGCCCTGAGGATTACGGTCGAGCAAAGCATGGCACCGTTTGTTCTTGATCCCTCTGATCTCTCGCAGAAGACGTTGGCGTTGCTCTCTTCTCGGGCGCGACAGCTCTTGGAGCTTCACCTCGAACAAGAGATTCCTTCAGGGGAGGTCGGGAATTCGACTCCAGAGAATTCGCCGGTGCTCGAGTACGATCTTCGCTATGAGGGGATGGCGGTGGTAAAGAAGAATTCACCGCCTGACTCCACGGGAAAAGCGAAATAAGGTGCGGAGCTTTTTTCAGAAACCGTGAGAAGGAGACAGATACCGACACCATTTTCTCAGTGGAGAAAAAAATCGGGGAGACCAGATCCCCAGTTTTTTTCTTGTGGAAAGCGTGCTATCTCGTCCTATACTGTTCGTGATCTCAAACGTGTGTGACCATCCACTTCTAGGATAGAGAAGAGCCTCACCTATGCCGTATCGTCCCAGCCGCCCCCTAAAAAGTCGTCATGTCGCAGGGCTTGATATCGGAACATCCGCTGTTCGGGTGGTCATCGCAGAGGTGCGAGCGGTTGAGTCTCGAATTGGGCAAGTTCCATCTGGCGCTCGATCCTCAAGAGAGGATATTGGCCAGTTCGGAGGAGGGAAAGAGCTGCGACTTCTTGGCCTTGCTGACGTGCCTTCGCGGGGGCTCCGGAAGGGAGTTGTGATTAATATCGAGGCAACTGTTGCCGCCATCGCAGAGGCCCTGGAGCAGGCCGAGAAGATGGCGGGAGTAAAGGTAAGTTCCGTGTACTGTTCGATCTCGGGAAACCACCTGAGGGGGTTTAGCAGCAATGGAATCGTTGGTATCCGCGGAAAGGAGGTATCGCTCTACGATATCGAGAAGGTGATGGAGGCGGCGAAAGCGGTTGCTATCCCGATGGACCGAGAGGTGCTCCATATCCTTCCGCAGGAGTTTTCGATCGACGATCAGGATGGCATTCGAGAGCCGGTCGGGATGTCCGGTGTTCGGCTGGAAGCGCGGGTGCACATGATCACGGGGGCGATAGCGAGTGCCCAGAATGTGGTGAAGTGTGCCAATAGATGTGGGCTGACCGTGCGGGATATTATCGCAAGCCCACTGGCGGCGGGAGCTGCCGTGGTCTCCTCTGAGGAACGGGATCTCGGGGTGTGCCTCGTTGATATCGGGGGAGGGACTACCGACATCGCGGTGTATCAGAATGGAGCCGTGTGTCACACGTCCGTACTCTCGGTGGGAGGAGGACATATCACGAACGATATCGCAGCGGGTCTTCGAACACCGATCGCGGCTGCTGAGAAGATCAAGTGTGAGTATGGTTCGACCGTTGTTGACCCGCGAAGTGATAGCCAAACCCTTGAAGTCCCCTCCACGGGGGGACGTCCCGCTCGAATTCTCTCTCGACTCGTGCTTTCCGAGATTATAGAGCCTCGAGTACGAGAGATCCTGGAGTTAGTGCGAGATGAATTGAGGGCCGCTGAGGCAGAAGAGCTCCTCTCGAGTGGAATTGTGCTGACTGGGGGGACGGCGAATCTCCACGGTGTTGAAACGGTGGCTGAGGAGGTCTTTCAGCTTCCGGTCCGGGTGGGGCGGACCGCGGCTCTTGCGGGAATGCAGGAGATGGTTTCACATCCAGAGTATTCAACCGCGGTTGGGCTCGTGGTACACGGCTCCAGGGCGAGTGGGCGGGGGGCCCTTTCTCCGGGAAGCGGGAAAGTGCGCGGTTTTTTTCGCCGAGTTTCGCACTGGTTTGTGGAGAATTTTTAGGCCCTATCCCGGGGTTTTCGCTCAGCCCCCTCTTCGTGCTTTACTTTCGGTGTGAGTTGGTTTAATGAACTTAAAGTGAGTTTTTTGGCTGGTGGCCCTTTCGTGAGTTCTTTTTGAAATTCTTGAAAGGCATTACTGGAAAATGGGGGACATCTTCAGTAGTCTACCGGCACTTTTTGGAAGTCGGCTTTCTGGAGAAGGAGTTTGAGGAGAGCTTGTGCCAGAGGGAAGCGATGCGGGAGAGGAAGAGAGTGGTAAGGAGAGTGTGAGCTCTCAACAACTCGGGTTTTTGGAGTACATAAGGGATAAAGAAGCTATGAGTAACGATGATATTTTAGAGCGTCTCAAGAACAGCAAAGCGTACATCAAAGTCTTTGGAATTGGTGGTGCCGGAGTTAACGCGGTCAACAACATGATCGACAGTGGCCTTGAAGGGGTGGAGTTCTTTGCCGCCAACACCGATGCACAGGCGCTTGCTTCGAGCAAAGCTCAAAATAAAATCCAACTCGGGCAAGAGATTACCAAGGGACTTGGAGCTGGTGCGGATCCAGATATCGGCTATGCTGCCGCTCAGGAGAGCGAGGAAGAGGTCCGGAGAGCCCTTGAGGGTGCTGACATGGTGTTCATCACGGCTGGACTCGGTGGTGGAACGGGAACGCTTGGGTCTTCTGTGGTGGCAGAGGTTGCCAAGGAGATGGGGTGTCTCACCGTTGGTGTCGTGACCAAGCCCTTTCTCTTTGAGGGAAAGCGTCGGATGAAGAATGCCGAACGAGGGATGGTCGAGCTTGCGAATAAGGTCGACACCTTGATCACGATCCCAAATCAACGATTGCTCTCTGTCGCAGGAAGAAACACCTCACTGCTCGACACCTTCAAAAAAGCAGATGATATCCTCTTTCAAGCCGTCAAAGGGATTAGTGACCTGATCTTCTTTGAAGGTTTGGTGAACGTTGACTTCGCAGACGTACGAGCGGTCATGGCTGAGATGGGCATGGCCATGATGGGAACAGGAGAGTCGAGCGGAGACAACCGAGCGCTTGAAGCGGCAGAGAAAGCCGTTTCCAGTCCGCTTCTTGAAGATATCTCTATCCACGGAGCGAAGGGCGTCCTCATCAACGTGACCGCTTCGTCTGACGTGACGCTCCAGGAAGTGAACGAAGCCGCAGAGCTCATCCACTCAGAGGCGCACGACGATGCAAACATCATCTGGGGAATGGTTATCGACCCAGAGGTTGAGGACAAAGTCCGCGTGACGGTGATCGCCACTGGCTTCGGGAAGGACATGGAAGAGGGAATCGAGGTTTCTCGCACCACGAACAGTGGGGTAGGTCTCAGTACTGGCGGTCTCAGTGCTGGAGGTCTTAGTGCGGGAGGCAGCGACCAGGGAAGTTCTCAGCAGGGGAACTCGCAGCAGTCAACCAGTGGATTCAGCGCCGGCGGACGAAACACCGGTGCCGGCCACACTCCGTTGATGAGAGCTGGAAAAGAGAACGTTGAGAACGACACCGTTCGAACGAAAAAGCTCCCCGTCCTCTCTGGACCGGAAGACCAGGAAAAGTACGAAATCCCGACCTTCCTCCGGAAGCAAGGAGACTAAATTCCTCGAAAAACGGCCGCTCCCAGCGGCCGTTTTTTTGCTCAAAAATTCGTCCCCGGGATGACTTTCCCCTTTTTTCGCGTCTCTATCTCGCTGAATTAATTGCGTATTCCCCAAAACCTCATGGGTGTCTGACACCCGTTAGGTTCGGCGGCGGCCGATGTTGGCGTAGGCGGCTTCGACGTCGAACTGGTCTCGGAGCTCTTCGGGGGTCAGCTTGTGGAGTCCGGGGTAGTAGTGGCGGACGGCGAGTACCTTGGCGAGTTCGAACTCCTCCTGGCTTCTGAGCCCTCTTTTGTGGGCATGGGCCACCGAGAGCGGTCTGAGAACTCCGAAAATGAGAGCGCTACATCCGAAAAAGAGGCAAAATATTCCGGTCACCGTGGTGGTCTCCATATGCTCGACCCGCCTGTCTGCGGGTCTCTTCAGGAGACATCGGTCGTATCGAGAAAAAAAGAAAGCACTTTTTGAAAGGTTATGATGAAACTTTCCTACCGTATCGTATTAGAAGACGGTGGCATTTTTGAGTCGAGTGAGGCTTCTGGAGGGCCGATTTCTCTTCCCGCCGATGACCTCGGTTTCCCGGAAGAGGTAATGACCAGGATCTCCACTTTGCGGCCGGGGCAGGAGGTCAGGGTAAAGCTTCCCCCAGAGAAGGCCTATGGGGTGCGCGACGAAGAGCTCGTATTCTCGGTTCCGAGAGGGAAGTTGCCGGAACGAGCGGCCCTTCAGTTCGGGGCGGTGATGCGGTTTGTCCTTGATGAGAGTGAGGAGCTTCTGGTGACGGTGATCGGGAATGATGGCCAGGTCGTTACCCTCGATGCCAATCACCCTCTGGCTGGCCAGAGCGTGGTCTTTGAGTTGATCGGAGAAGAGGAGTAGGAAGAAGAGATGGCGAAAAGCGCAGATGGAGAGGGTGGGGCTCGTCTGGTGTGGTTCCGATCGGACCTTCGGGTGATGGATAATACCGCTCTTGCTGAAGCTGCAACCCAGAGTTTTGCGGGTAAGGTCTATGGGGTGTTTTTTATCACGGTGCAGCAGTGGCGTGAGCACGACTGGGGGGATCCAAAGATCGCCTTTACCCTCCGTTCCCTGCACGCGCTACAGAAGAATCTCGCTGAGCTCGGCATCCCACTATTGATCTTTGAGCGGGACTCTTTTGCGGAGATTCCTGAGGCTCTCGTTGCGGTTGCGGCGCAATGCTCAGCGACATCGGTGTATGCGAACCACGAATATGAGGTGAATGAGCGACGGCGTGACGAGAGAGTAGCCGAGTCTCTTTTGGAACACGGTGTCTCGTTCTTGCTCTTTCATGATCAGACCTGTCTTGCACCGAATGATCCTGAGCTCCGCACGGGGAAGGGGGATCCCTACACGGTTTTTACTCCTTTCAAGAAGCGGTTTATCTCCCTGCTCGAAGACCGGGGAATGCCTTCCGTACGTCCCCGTCCTCAGCAGAGAAGTGCTCCCGAGAAGCCATCAGAGCTCTCCTATGCACCGCCACTTCCAGACCTCTTTCCTGCTCTTGACCTGTTTGAGGAGGAGTGGCCAGGAGGGGAGCGTGAGGGGCTTGAAGCGCTCAAGAAGTTTTCTGACTCAGCGATCTCTTCTTACCACGAGAAGCGAGACTATCCGTGGCATCCTGGGACGAGCCGTCTTTCGCCCTACCTCGCCGTTGGGGCTATCTCACCGAGAAAGTGTCTCGCTTATGCGGTACGTGCTGGGAACGATGAGCTCTCGCTAGAGAAGAGTGGTCCGATGGTCTGGGCCTCAGAGATTATCTGGCGTGAGTTTTATAGACATGTCCTCCTCTTTCAGGAGCGAGTGTGTAAGGGGAGGGCGTTTCGAGAGTCCGTTGATGAAGCCGTTGAATGGCGGTACGACGAAGAGCAGTTCGAGCGGTGGAGTTCGGGAATGACGGGCTATCCGATCATTGACGCCGCCATGCGTCAGCTCAATACGACGGGATGGATGCATAACCGGCTGCGGATGGTGGTGGCGATGTTTCTCACGAAGCACCTTCTGATCGATTGGCGGTGGGGAGAGCGGTACTTCAATGAAAAGCTGGTCGATGCTGATTTTGCGAGTAATAACGGGGGGTGGCAGTGGAGCTCCTCGACCGGTACCGATGCGCAGCCGTATTTTCGGATTTTTAATCCGTACAGTCAGAGTTCTCGCTACGATAGCAAGGGAGAATTTATCAAAACGTATTGTCCGGAGCTTCAAGGGCTTTCGACTGCTTCTCTTCATCACCCGAGCGAGGAAGAGGCGAAGAAGGCCGGATATCCACTTCCAATGATTGAACACGAAGAGGGGCGTGATCGTGCGCTTGAGGCGTTCGGAAAGGATTAGAGCGTTCACCAAAAAGAACGGCACTTCGTGCCATTATTTTTGACGATCACTACAGTTAATCGTTGAGTGTTGCCCGTATGGCACTTCGTAATAGGAAGCTTCTCTTGGCGTCATCGGTGATCTCTACGAGGTTGTCATACAGGGAGGAGTCCATCAGGAGGGCCCCGAGGGTGCCGCTGCCCCGCTGGAGAGCACTCGTGGCAGATTCAAGGTTGTTGATAATCTCGGCGAGTTTTTGTGAGAGTTCGTCAAGACCACCGGGTTCTTCTCCGTATATCAGGCCGTGGAGAAGCCCGTGTCCATCTCGAATCTCTGCCATAACTTCACGGAGTGCTATCGAGGCTTCAGAGAGATTCTCTGCCGTCTGAAAGAAGTCATCAGTGATCGTCGCAGCTTCTGGGCTGAAGATGAGCTTGTGCAGGAGGCCGTCGCCCGACTCGATCTCCTTTGTGATGGCAACGACGCTCTGAAAGGCGGATTCCATATCTTGGATCATACGGTCCCCGTCTTCCTTCGAGAAGATTACCCGGTGAGCAAGTCCATCACCAGAGCGTACGGCTTCGGTAATGGCGTTGAGATCCGCAAGGGTCTCGCGGATGTTCTGAGCGGAGTGGATCTGAAAGTCCCCAACGACCTCTTCCAGGGTGGAGGAGAGTGAAGAGATGTTTTTCGTCACGGTTCCGGCGTGTTGAAGAATATCCGAGATGTCTCCAGTTTCTTCGCTCTGCAGGTTTCCTCCAGGAGTGACAATTGAGGCCTTCGTTCCAGATGATACCTGGAGAAAACGGTCACCGAGCAGGCCTTGGCTCGCAATGGATGTTTTTGAATCTACCTTTAGGCGAGAGGTAAACTTCTCATTAATCTCGAGCGTGACATATACGGTGTTGTCGATGAGATCTTCTGCAAATCCGATCTGTGAAACTCGTCCGATCGTGATTCCACCAAGTCGTATTGGAGCTCCAACCTTTAATCCACGAACATCCTCGAAGGAGGTATAGTAGACCTCTTGAGAGGCGAATATCTGCTTCTCCTTCCCGAGCGTGAGCACGGTTGCTGCGAGGAGAGCGAGGGTTGCTACTACAAAAAAACCGGCGCGCGTTTCATTTTTCATGGGTTATCTTCTCCTCATTCCAATTTCCGGTAACGAAGCGCTGTATGGCGGAGTTGTTCCCTTCGAGTTCCGCTACCCTGCCGTCGGCCTGTACCCTTCCTTTAGCAAGCAGGATCCATCGAGAAGATACTCGTCGAGCGCTCGCAATATCGTGGGTGATCGATATCGTTGTTATCTGGAGCTCTTCATTCAGCCGAATCATCAGTTCATCAATCATGCGCACGGAGGTCGGATCAAGGCCAGTCGTTGGTTCGTCGAAAAGCATGATCTTTGGCTCCGAGGCCAGCGCGCGAGCGAGGCCAACCCGCTTTTTCTGTCCCCCCGAGAGTTCTGCAGGAAAAAGGGGGTGCTTCTCTTCGAGATTCACGAGTCGCAATTTTTCAATGACGGTGTGGCGAATCTCTTCCTCATCGCTGCCCCCTCGAACTCGGAGGGAGTAGGCGACGTTCTCATAGACTGAGAGGGAGTCAAAGAGTGCGGCTCCCTGAAAGAGGACTCCAACCTCAGCCCGAACTTTCTGGAGTTCTTCTTCCTCGAGTCTCGCGATCTCTCTCCCAAAGACGGAAACATCGCCTCGCGTAGGGGTGAGCAGTCCGACTATCAACTTCAGAACGACCGTTTTCCCGGTTCCACTCGGGCCGAGAAAAGTTACGGACTCTCCGGGGGTGATCGAAAATGAGAGTTCTTGGTGGACTACCGTGTCTCCAAAAGAGAGCGAGACATCCTCAAATTGCACGGCATACGGCTCGGCTTGCTGTTCAGTATGGCTCATGAGAACACCAGAATACCTAAAATGCGAGCATCAGCTTCGTGAGAAAAAAGTCTGAGACAAAGATGATCACACTCCCGATCACCACGGTGAGAGTCGTGGCTTTTCCTACCCCTACGGTGCCGCCAGTGGTTCTCATTCCGTTGTAACAGGCGAGAAGCACTACCAACACACCGAAAACCCCGCTCTTGATGAGTCCATCAGTAAAGTCACGAATGGTAATGGTTGAAACGAGTGAGGTGTAAAATAGGTGTCCCGAGATGTCGAGTTGTACCACTGCGATGAGAAGCCCGCCGTATATGCCGAGAAGGTCTGCGGTGATGACGAGTCCTGGAAGCACGATAAGAGCAGCGACCACCCGTGGAGTCACCAGTTTCGAGATCGGGTTTCCGCCGAGGCACCGCATCGCATCGATCTGCTCCGTGACCGCCATCGAGCCGAGCTCAGCGGCAACTCCCGCACCGACACGCCCGCATACCATGAGTGCTGAGAGGACAGGTCCGAGTTCGCGTGCCAGGGCGATCCCCACGACATTGCCGACGTAGTTCTTTGCTCCAAACCGCTCCATCGCGAACGCCGTTTGGAGAGCGAGCACCATACCCGTAAAGAGGGCGGTGAGGAGCACGATAGGGAGGGAGCGTGCTCCGATTTTAACGATCTGCTCAGCAAGCTCGGCACGATCTACTCCATTTTTGATCAGGTCGCTGAGCATCTCTTGAAAGAAGAAAAAATACGATCCGATCTGAGCGAGATACGGCGTCACGACTCGCTCCCGTCTCGGCTGGATGTTGAGTGTTCAAGAATCTCTCTCCACGGAGCCGCATTCCATGGGGGGATGGTGTTCAGTTCTTGAAGGAGTTCTGTCGCCACCTGCTTCCGCTCTTCTGTGCGCATCTCTTCTCGGCGAGAGCTCCAGAAGATCTGTTCTTGAACGCATCCTTCATGAAGTGCGGCGAAGAGGATCAGGGAGAGTGGTTGGTGAGAAAGAGAAGCGTTCGCAAGCGAGACAGAAAGATTCCCCTCCTTGACTGGCCACTCTTCGAAAAGTTCTACCTCCTGGAAGCCGTGGAGGAGTTGGCGACTACTGTTTCTCTGCCAGCTGCGGGAAAAGCGACCTCCCTCTTCGGTGAGGAGTTCGCGGCAACTGTGAAGTCCGATGGTAAAGAGGTTTCTCCCGTCGTTTTGCCGACGTACCAGGATGTCGGGCGAATTCGACTCCTCTGGGAGTTCGTCGTTCTCAGGAGAGAGAAGTTTCCACCGTGAGGTGGTGTGTTCCCGAAAAAGTTCTGTATAGGTCACCGGAGTAACCTCGCGTGCGCAGCCGAGCGGCGTCAGCAGCAGCACGGAAAGAATGAGTCGGGAACAGAGCTGAAATCTCATCATCCAGGTATGTATAGCGCGTGTCGCAAGATCGTGCGACTATCAATCCAGACTTTTCTCGGTGACATGTGCCGCTATGATTGAGCTTCATCAGGTCTCAAAGCTCTACCCCCCTCACCAGGTAGCCCTTGATGGGGTGACCCTCGCTATTCGTGAGGGAGAATTCGCTTGTATCGCCGGAGCAAGCGGTGCCGGAAAGAGTACTCTCCTCCGAATCCTCTTCGGGGCCGAGCTCCTTTCGCGCGGCTCCCTCGTGGTTGCAGATCGACAACTTGAGAGTTTGCCTTCGAGCGGCTTGCCGGAGTTGCGTCGAGAGGTCGGTTTCGTTTTTCAAGATTATAAGCTCCTCAGTGATCGGACGGTGCTTGAAAATGTGGCCTTTCCACTCGAGGTGCAACGGTATCCTCGCCATACCCGACTCGCGATGGCCATGCAGCTGTTAGAGATGGTCGGCATGGCGGAGAAGGCTCAGCAGTTCCCGGTGACATTATCGGGAGGGGAACAGCAGCGGGTCGCCGTTTTGCGGGCCCTCATTCACAAGCCAAAGCTGATTCTCGCTGATGAGCCCACGGGAAATCTTGATCCGGCGATGACAGAGAAGGTTTTTCAGCTCCTCCAAGAGGCAAACCGTGCCGGTATTACCGTGGTCGTGGCGAGTCACGATCTCGCGCTTATAGAGAAGATGGGATTGCGCACCATCGTCCTTGATAGAGGACGGATAATCGGTGATTTTCGTGGAGGGAGGGAGTCTTCGTGAAGGCTGTTGACCGGAGCATATTCAGCAAGGATGTTGTGGGAGACGACGAAAGAGGCTCAGAGCTTCTGGAGGACGCTTGGTCTCATCTGAGAAGTGGAGACGGTTCCCGAAATGACCGAGAAGGACTCGTGTTCGAGGTTCTTTACGCTTTCGGTGCTGCTGGAAAAAATATTCGGCAGAGTGCGGTGGGGAGCCTCGCCGTTTTTCTCACTATTGCCATCACGATCTTCCTCTCTGGAGCGTTTCTTCTCACCGTCCAGCCGGTAGTCTCGTTTATTCTGGAAGATGCTCAGCAGATACCACTTCGGATTACGCTGACTGATGGGGTGAAGAGAGGATCAGTAGCGGAGCTTCAGGCAGAACTTTCCACCTTTGAGGAGATCTCAGAGGTGCAGTTCGTTCGTGGGGAGGAGGCACTTCAGCATTTGCAGCGGCGGCTCGGGAGAGATCATCCGCTCTTTCAAGAGAGGTTCGCCGGAATAGGGAGTGAAGGCTCGAAAAGTTTATCGGGAGAGGAGCAAGATCCTTCGCAGCTGTTGCCAGATCGTCTCCTTGTTTTTGCCTCCTCCGAGAGTGATAAGGAGGTCCTTCGGGAGGAGCTTCGTGATCTTCTCGGCGGAGATCCGCGAGTAGCGGGTATTACGCTACAGTCTCAGGTTGCTGAACAGCTCTTTCATCTTGCCCGCCTCTTTTCACGTATCGGAGTCTTTTCACTGATCTCCCTCGTGATCGGCGCTGTCCTACTCGTGTTGATCGCTTCTCAGCTCCGCTATCTCTTGCGAGCAGAAGAGGTCCACGCCATGCGACTGGTCGGTGCCTCACGACGATTTATCGAGCTCCCACTCTATCTTGAATCGGTGATTCTGGCATTGGCTGCTGTTGGGGTTTCACTCTTTGCTTATGGGCAGATCGAGCAGCTCTTTGCAGAGTCCCTGAACGTGGCCTTCCCTTTTTTGGCCGCTCATGAAGAGCTCTTTTCGCTCTCACTCTCGTGGAAAATTGCCTTCCTCTCGCTTGGAATTGGCGCTGCACTCTTCGGGACGTTCTGTGCGCTTCGTTTCTTCTTCGGAGAACGGTAATGCCGAGCCGAGTGCTGATCGGAATCTTGTTTCTCGTTGTGGTCACCCCGGTTTTTAGTGCTGAGCTCACGCTGCAGCACTCCGAGGATCGATTACGGGCACTTCATGAATCGGCGGAGCAGGTAAACGGAGAGCTCTTTCGGGTAAGGGAGGAGCTCCGTCGCTCGCAGCTTCGGCTCTCTGTGCTCCAACAGCGCTCTACGAAACTGCAGCAGGAGGAGGAGCGTTTGCAACGACAGCTCGACGATGTTTTTCGTGAGCTGCTCGACGTGGAGGAGGAGGCTCAGGCGATCCTTGATCAGCACGATCGGCTTCAGCAACGGAGGGAGGCTCGAATCGTGGCGATGGATTCACTCGGGGTGTTCTCCTCGCCGAAGGGGCAGCTCTTCCAGTTTGTTTCCCTTTCTCTTGGAGGTTCTGCACCCTCTCCGGGGGAGGAAGCCGACCTTTCGATTTTGATGGAACGGGTGCAACGAGCAGATAATGAACTGCAGCAGCAGGCCGCCAAGCTTCTTGAACAACTTCACGGTCGTCAGGAGCAGGAGCGGGAGCTGCTCGCCCGACAGCAACAGCTCTACAACGAAATTCGAGAGGAGCGGGCAGCGCTTGCTGATATCTTCGTGGAGCGAGAGCAAGAGATGCAGGCGCTCCGGGAGAAACAGCGGGAAGGACGTCTCGCGGTGATGAAGTTCCAGGCAGAAGCGCTCCGTCTTGAAACGGCGCTCTCAAGCTGGGAGAGTCGTCAGATCCCGGAGCCTCGGGTAAGCGGTCGAGCAAAACGACGGGTGCTGGTGCAGCCCAGTGAGCCGGCGCACTCCTTGCCCTCACTTGCGGCGGGCTCGCTTTCTCCGCCGATGTTCGGAGAGATCGAACGCGCCTTTCAGGAAGGTGAAGCTGGGGACCCCCTTCGCAAAGGAATTGTTTTTCGGGCACGAGCGGATCATCAATCGGAGAGGAGTGCGGTGTCCCCCGTCGCGGATGGGCTGGTACGCTTCGTGGGTCGTCTGCCCTTTTTTGGGAATAGTGTGATTCTTGAGCATCAGCCAGGAGAGCTGAGTCTCTACGGAAATATGGAGCGAGTACTGGTTGAAGAGGGGACATTCGCCCCTGATGATCGGGCGCTCGGTCAGGTCGCTGCAGGAGAAACGCTTTATCTTGAGCTTCGGATCGGTGGAAAAGCGATCAATCCTGCTCCTCTTCTCCGTCAAGACGCGTCGTAAGAGGGCAGAGATTTTTTCCTTTTGTTCAAAGGGGGGAGTTCAAGTACCTTCAAGGGAACGAGAAATACTGTCGGTGCCGACAGTCCGCTGGAAAACCTCCGGTGGAAGAACCAGAAAACGTCTGAGGAACTATGTATCGGAGACCATCATCCCCATTTCGCTCTTCAACAACACGTTCCTTTCTGACAAAGCCGAGAATGCAGCTCTCCGTTTTCTTTCTCGTGCTCATTGCAGGAGCACTCCTGCTCTCTTCGCCACTTCGACCGAGTGCCGTATTTGCTGAGAAAGGAGAAGAGCCGTCTTTTCAACCCCTGTTCGATGAATTGAAGGTCTTCACCGATGTGCTGGCGCTCGTTGAACGTGATTACGTGAGTGAGGTCGAGGGGAAGCGGCTTGTTCAGGGGGCAATTAAGGGAATGTTGGCGGCGTTAGACCCTCACAGTGGATATCTTGAGCCCGAATTTTATCAGGACCTCCGGGTTCAAACGAAGGGGGAGTTTGGGGGGCTTGGAATCGAAATTACGATTCAGGATGGACTACTGGTGGTAGTGGCTCCGATGGATGGATCTCCCGCAGAGAAGGCTGGGATTCAGGCAGGCGACAAGATCGTAAAGATCGAAGGAAAGTTCACGAAAGAGTTCACCCTGGTGGATGCCGTGAAGCGGCTCCGGGGGCCAAAGGGGAGCCCGATTGAGATCTCCATCCTCCGAGAGGGAGTGCCGGATCTGATCGATGTGACGGTCATTCGGGATCGAATCGCGGTCCGAAGTGTCCGTCACCGCATGCTTGAGCCGGGATTTGGATACGCGAGAATTAGCCAATTTGTAGAGTCTACGGGAGATGATCTGCAGAAGTCGTTGAGAGAGCTCTCGACATCAAACGGTGGAAAGCGGCTCCAAGGACTTGTTCTCGATCTTCGGAACAATCCCGGTGGGCTGCTGACTCAGGCGATCCGGGTGGCGGATCTCTTCCTGAGGGAGGGGGTGGTCGTCTACACCGACGGGCGAATAGAACACCAACGGCAGAAGTTCTTTGCGCAGGAGCGGGGGACGGAGCCAAACTATCCCGTTATTATCCTCGTGAATGAAGGCTCTGCATCAGCGAGTGAGATCGTTGCGGGAGCGCTTCAAGATCATGGGCGAGCGCTCGTGCTCGGCACCCAGACCTTCGGAAAGGGGTCAGTGCAGACCATCACTCCACTTGCGAATGGAGGTGCTCTGACGCTGACGACGGCCCTTTACTACACCAAGAGCGGGCGCTCTATTCAGGTGACTGGGATTGTACCGGATATCATTATGGAGCCGGAGATTCAGCGGCCAGAGCCTTCTTCTCCTCCGAAGAGGTCGCGCGGGGCTCGGATGCGAGAAGGGGACCTTCCCCGAGCAATCGAGAACCCGAACAAGCCAGAGCGGAAGCGAGAGAAGAAGGGAAAGCGCCCACCTGTCTCCAAGAAGGAGGGCAAGGAGAAGCGAGATCTCCGGCGGGCAGAGGATATTCCTGTTGCTGAGCTCCTTTCCCGAGATATCCAGTTGCAGCGCGCTCTGGAGCTGCTCAAGACCTACCGGAGGTTCCAGCCGAGCCCTACGGAAAAAGCATAACGGTGTTATAGAGAAGGCTGCTTTGGTGTATGATCCACATTGCGTAGGACGTCTGACTCCGTAATACTGGGTGTTCTTGAGTAGGGAGTTGTTGTATGTCAGTGACAGGAGAAGAGGCGGCAAGAGAACAAACGCGGCGTTCTTCAGGAGCAGTGGTAGTGAGTTCCTCTGTAGTTCCCTCTTCGGTCGTCGTCGAGGGAGGTGCTGCAAGCGACCAGTCCTCATTTGGTCTCTCGTACCAGAGCCTTCGGCACCTCGTCCCATCTCACCGGCTTCACCGTCGCACCGCTCAGCAGCAAGAGCAGGCTCGGAACCAGCTTAGCTCGTTGAAGCAGGTAAACCGCAGGTCTCCGCTCCAGCCGCCCTTCGTGCACCGTCCAGATAGCCGGTATCTCAGCTCTTTTCGAGAGTTTTCTGAAGGGTAGGAAGTTTTTCTCTCTTCTGAGGGCTCAATCAGTTGATTCAAGGCCGTAAATTCAATAGTCTACGGGACTGGTTCACGCTCGGAGGAGGGTGGCTCAGGAGGTTGAAGGCGCGTAGCTCAGTTGGTTAGAGCGCTTGCTTGACAGGCAAGAGGTCAACAGTTCGACTCTGTTCGTGCCTACCACGTTTGCTCTCTTCGCGGTGAAGAGAGGGGTGAACGAAAATTTTGCGAGAAACTTGAACGTGCTGGAATGACCAGCAGACGGGAATAACCAGCAGAGAGGTGATGCATGCCGAAGATGAAGACGAACCGGTCGGTATATAAGAAGTTTCGAGTCTCCGGGAAGGGAGGGGTGAAGCGTTCTCAAGCGAACCGCAGCCACAACACCGCGAAGCGCTCTCAGAAGAGAATGCGCCAGCTTCGGGGCTTGCTGACACTAGAGCCGGCGGATGCAAAGCGTATCGTGCGGTTATTGCCGTATATGCGGTAGGAAGCCGTATATTCGGTAGGAAGTTGGCGCGGTAACGCGAGGTGATAGAGAATAGGATTTTTGACGAGAGGAAATCACGATGAGGGTAAAACGAGGACACGCCGGGAAGCGCCGTCATAATAAGTTTAAGAAGCTCGCAAAGGGCTTTCGCGGAAGGCGTAAGAGCTGTATCACCTTCATGAAGACGGCGGTAGAGCACAGTCTTCAAAACGCTTACAAGGGGCGAAAGCTCCGGAAGCGAGATTTTCGAAGGTTGTGGATCGCTCGTATCAACGCCGCTGCTCGAATTCACGGCCTCTCCTACAGCCAATTTATGAACGGGCTCAGGAGAGCAAACATCGACCTGAATAGAAAGGTGCTTGCCGAGATCGCCGTCAGCGATCCGGAGACCTTTGAGGGCGTAGCCGTAAAGGCCAAGGAGGCGATAGCCGCGTAGCAGTGTTTTCCCTTTGGGGAGCGTTTCGGGCCTTTAGGCCCTGCACGCAGCGGGGGCGGGGGGTGTCCCGGGTGAGTGGCCCTGTTTTGTAGCTGTATACCTGGTTTGTGATCCGTGTATGACTGATCCAGAGTTTGAGCGGGTTACGCTTCAGTTCTTTGGGGTTCATGCTCCTCGCCCGTCGGTGGCAGGTCGGAGTGCGGCGCAGATTGTCCATGAAAATGTGCTCGCACAGAAAGCGATGGTGCGGGAGGTTGCGGAGGTAGAGGCTGCCTCTTTTATTGATCAACCGCCCTGGCAGGCTGGCGACTTGCAGGCGCTTCTTGATGAGGGAACCGCTACCGTAGTGCTCGTGCGAAGGGCCGAACGGTGTATCGGATATGCTCTCACGAGAACCATTCCCCCGGAGGCGGAGCTGCTTCGGATTGCGATACATCCCGAGTTCCAGGGGAAGGGGCTGGGGAAGTTGCTTTTGAACGAGCTTATCGCGGCACTGCGGAGTGAGCTCGTTACCCCGGTTGAGGATCTCTTCTTAGAGGTCGCATCCTCCAATGACAGTGCTTCCCGTCTCTACCGAAGGTGTGGATTTGTCGAGGTTGGGAAACGGCCCGGCTACTACGCACACTCATCAGAAGATGGTATCATCATGCAGCACCGGCTCTGCTCCGGTTGCGATCATGATCAACCAGTGTGAGCGCTCTTTATGGTGTACCGCAGGTGGCTTCGTCCGCTCCTCTTCCAATGTGATTCAGAGTTCGTGCACCGACTCGCTATCTCCGTTACCAAGCCTCTTTTTTCTGTTCCTCCACTTGCCGCGCTCGTGAGCCGAACCTGCGCGGTGGAAGATCCCCTCCTGCGGTGCACCTTTCTCGGTCGCGAGCTCCGCAATCCACTCGGACTTGCTGCAGGCTTCGATAAAGATGTCGAAATGCTTCCACTTCTTGCCGCCCTCGGCTTTGGACATGTCGAGGTTGGTACCGTCACGCCCCTTCCACAACCGGGGAATCCGAAGCCACGTATCTTTCGCGTGATCGAAGATGAGGCGTTGGTAAACCGTATGGGCTTTCCCTCCGCTGGTATGGAGCAGGTCGTTCGTCATCTTCGCAGTGGGTATGCTCGGCACCTGCCGATGGAGATCGCCGTAAACATCGGAAAGAACCGAGATACCGATCTTGAGGATGCCGCTCGTGACTACGGAACTATCGCCGCGGAGCTCCCTGCCGAAGTCCCGTGGATAACCGTGAATGTTTCGTCGCCGAACACCCCGGGCCTCCGTTCACTCCAATCACATGAAGGACTTTCTCAGATCGTTTCCGCCATTCGAAGTGAGGGACGAGAAGGGACGCCATTGCTCGTAAAACTTTCACCGGATCTCTCTTCTTCCGAGCTTGAAGAGCTGCTCGGTGTTTTACTTGATCTAAAGGTTGACGGAGTAGTAGCGAGTAATACGACGCTTTCTCGTGATGGACTCCAGCACGATCCGCACGAAGCAGGTGGAGTTTCCGGGAAGCCGCTCTTTGAGCACACCTTGCGCCGGACGAAAGAGATCACTCGCATCACCGAAGGAGCACTTCCGTTGATTGCCGTTGGTGGTGTGCGATCGTGGCAGGACTGTGTTGCTCTGCTTATCGAAGGCGCAACCCTTGTGCAGGGCTACACCGGATTTGTGTATGGTGGGCCGGCGTGGCCTTCGGAAGTTTTATCCGGGGTGCGGGACTTTTGTAAAAGTCAAGGAATATCTTGCATTGAGGAGCTGCGAGGAGAGAAAGAGCTTCTTGCGCTGCTGTGAGGAGCAAACGCTTTTGAGTTTTTTGAAAGACTCTGCTACTCTCTTCCTCATGGTTGATAGCGCTACGGTCTCTTCTGTTTTTGTCTTACAAGCCTGTCGACGTATCTTTTGTTTCCTCGTAGATATTCAGTTTTTTTCTTCATTCGTCATTAACGTGCCGTTTTCAGTTTCGTTGTGGAGAAGAGTGTCCTCGGGCGCGCTTCATCCTGTTCGGCTGAAAAGTGAGCCTTTTATGTGGAGGAGTGTTCCTTGAAGAGCCAGAAATTTAAAAAGGGTGATAAGGTGGTCTATCCGAAGCACGGCGTTGGAGTTATCTCTGACATAGAGGAGAAGCAGATCGCCGGAACGAGTCAGCAGTTCTATCAGATTGAATTTATCGCCGCTGCAGAATCAAAGACCAGTGATATGAGAGCGCTTGTTCCGCTCGCTCAGGCAGAGTCCGTCGGTCTTCGGAAGGTTGCGGATAAGAAGACCATTGATCTCGTGTTTGGAATTCTTAAGGATCGGAAGACTAAGATCGGTACCCAGACCTGGAACCGGAGATTCCGAGAGTACTCCCAGAAGATTAACACCGGTTCCGTCTTTGAGATCGCTGAGGTGATCCGGGATCTCTCGGTGTTGAGTATTAACAAAGAGCTCTCCTTCGGCGAAAAGCAGATGCTTGATAACGCCAAGGGTTTGCTCTCATCAGAGATCGCTATTGCTCGTTCGCGGCCTCAAGATAAGATTATGGGAGAGATCGCAAATCTCTTTACGAAGAGCTCGCCAGCTTCCCTCTCGACTCCGTTACAGTAACGGGGTGCAGTAAAGGCGTTGCAATAAGGCGCTGCAATAAGGGGGTGCAATAACGGCAAAGGTCAACCGCACCGAAAGGAAATGCGAAGGCCGTCGTAGGCCGGTGCTACCGTGCGCGTGCCATCCGGTGACTGAACTCGTGATTGGAGCTCCGCTTTGAGGGTGTGATAATCGAGGTCATGGGTCATGTGGGTGAGGTAGGTTTGGTTCACAGCCATCTCGTCAGCAAACGTAACGGCTTCCTCCACCGTAAAGTGGGTGGCGTGATCGCGGTATCGGAGTCCGTCAATGATGAGGATCTCTGCCCCTCGAATCACCGCTCGCGAGTGTTCTGGGATAGTTTTGCAATCCGTGAGGTAAACGAGCTCCCCACACCGAAATCCGAGCACTTGAAGAGAGCCGTGGAACACTTCGATCGGAGTGATAGAGATGGAGCCGAACGGGATCGATTTTCCAGGATGCGCTTCCTCAAGCGTGAGCTTGGCGAGCGCGCCTCCCTGGTAGTTCGGGTTTGGTGAGAAGATGTAGGAGAAAAAGTGGTTCAGGGTGCGTTGGGTCTCGCTGCTGGCAAAACAGGGGATGGTTCCCTCCCGCCCGAAGTTGAAGACGCGAAGGTCATCCGTTCCGAGAATGTGATCGGCGTGGGCATGGGTATAGAACACTCCGTCGACCTGCGGAAGCTGGTAGCGTAACGCTTGTGTTCGGAGATCCGGGCCAGCGTCGATGAGAAGCCCTTCCCCTGTGGGAAGGGAGAGGTAGGCACTGGTTCGAAGCCGTTCGTTTTTCGGATCGCCAGAGGTGCAGACGGCGCAGGGGCACCTCGGAACGGGGACCCCGGTGGAGGTCCCACAGCCGAGAATGGTCAATGTCGCACGGAGAATGTCGCTCATGATGTTCCAGGCTACGCCATTTATCTCAGAAGGAAACACCTTTTTTGGTGCTTCTCTCCCGTGGGGAAAGGTGAAGAACTTGTCGGGAATCGTGCAGTGTGGGAGGATCCGGTGCGGCGTTGAGAGGAGTACGTTATGTCTGAAGAAGAGGGTGGATTCAAGGTGAAGGACCGGAGGAGGTTTGACGACTCTGGGAACCTGAGAGCGGAGAGTGCAGAAGCGGAGCCACAAGAGAGGCCGAAGGCCGCACCATCTTCCGCGGCAACCACAGAAGGAACGGCAGCGAAAGATGCCGCACACGACGCTACCACCAACGAAGCCGAGGAGTTCTCGCCACAGGGAGCCGAGGAGGGGATAGACTACAGCTCTTTTATTCTTTCGCTTGCGACCCAGGCGATGGTGCAGCTCGGAGAGATGCCCCCTCCGCCCGGAGTTGAGATACCAAAGAACGTCGAGGCGGCACGACACACCATCGACGTGATCGAGATGCTCGATAAGAAGACGGTTGGGAATCTCAACGACGCGGAAAAGAAGTTAACCAGTGAGATCCTCCACAGCCTCCGGCTCGCATTTGTAAACAACAAGTAGATCCATCACCTCCAAGTTGCCTCATTGAGATCGTTATGTCCCAAAACACCTGCCGCATGAATCCCCGTGTTGTTTTCATCCTCTTTCTTCTTGTGTTTGGAGTTCCCCTGGGAAGTCTCGCCAAGGAGCAAAACGGTGGTGAGAACACCCCTCTGTTTACCGAGGGAACCCCAGACTTCGGCGGTGAGGCGGTTATCGCCGCGCCGAATTTCTCGCCTCTCGCGAGCTATGCCGAGAGTGCCGTGGTGAACATCACGGCGGAGAGTGGTGAAGGAGAAGATGACGACGGTGACGACAAAAAGGAGCAAGAGTCCCTCCTGCCGCCTTTTCTCCGTCGGGGACCAGAGCGTCCGAGTCGTTCGCTTGGCACGGGATTCTTTGTGAGTCGTGATGGCTACATCGTAACGAATCACCACGTGGTAGCAGAGGGGAAGAGCATCGTCGTTCGGATTCCTGGAGAGCGGGACGAGTACGATGCCGAGCTCGTTGGGGCTGACCCAAAGACCGATATCGCCCTCATTAAGATCACGCCGAGAGTGCCGGTGCAGCCGCTTCTCCTCGGTGATTCAGATGAGGTCGAAATTGGCGAGTGGGTCGTTGCGGTTGGGAATCAGTTTCAACTCGGTCAGACCTTTACGGCCGGGATCGTATCAGCGAAGAGCCGTCGGGTTCCGACCCGGACGAGTAGTCCGTACGACCAGTTTATCCAAACCGACGCCTCCATTAATCCGGGGAGCTCCGGTGGGCCGCTGCTGAACACGAAGGGACAGGTAGTAGGAATTAACACCGCGATCTTTAGTCCTGGCCGGCAGGGGTTTGGTGGGGGACAGAGCGGCTTTAACATCGGGATCGGCTTTGCCGTTCCCGTGAATCTCGCAAAGGGGATCCTGGTGCAGCTCAAGGAAAAGGGGCGAGTTACTCGGGGATTACTCGGAGTGATCATCCAGTCGGTGACCCCAGAAGTGCAGGAAGCGCTCGAACTTCCCAAAGCAGCTGGGGCGCTCGTTGCAGATGTGATGGAGGATACTCCTGCGGCAGAAGCCGGTTTTCTCCGGGAGGATGTGATCGTTTCGTATGAAGGGACTCCGATTCAGGATCACGATGAGTTGCCGTTGCTCGTTGCGGAGACCCCGGTTGGCCAGCCCGCGGCGGTAGTGGTTCTTCGGGGTGGAAAGAGGCGCACCCTGAAGCCCCGTATCGGGGAGCTTAAGGATGCCCCAAGAGGGATGGCAAACGAGGATGAGCAGCCGCAGCCTGACCGGCTAGGGATCGTACCCGAAGAGGTGACTGCCCCGTACTCCCGAGCGATCGGGCAGGAGGCCCCCACCGGAGTGGTGGTGGTCCAGGTAAAGCCGGGCTCTCCAGCCGAGAAAGCCGGGCTCCAGCGGGGAGATATCATCGAGGAGCTCGATCGGCGCGCGGTGAATGGGCCACGGGCCTATGAACGGCTCGTGAAGAGCCTTTCAGCGGAGAAGGTGGTACTGGTCCTCGTGCGGCGCAAAGAGGGCACCCGCTTTCTCACCCTCACGGTGCCGACCATCCCTGTAGTGGAGTAGCCGTCGGAATATTCCGGGGTTGCCAAACGGAAGATCCTCATATTCCTCCTTTTCTGTGTTCCTTTTTTGGGGTAACCCCCATAACACACTCAGGAAATGAGCATTGAGTCGGGTAGAACGACGTGCTATTTTCCAGCTAGGCCGAGTGGCTGTTTCGTGTTTTCGTAAGGAGTTCTGTGGCAGATCCTGTTGTACTTCCCCGGCGAGGTGATGTTGATGCGGAGTGGATTAGTAGTGAGGTCACAGACGAGTCGTTGCCGAAGGACCTGCGGCTTGTGGTGGTCACCAACAGGCCCTTAGCCAATCTTGAGATAGACGACCAGGGACGGTATCGCGATAAGCCAGGGAACGGTGGGCTGTATGTCGGGCTTCGTGGGATTATTGACCAAGGAGGAGCGTTGCTCGTGAGTCCTGAGCCGAAACGGGACGGGGGGCTTGCGCCGCTCAATGCTATCCCCTGGTTGGTAAAGAAGGGCGTACTAGAAGGACATTCTTCTCCGGTTCTCAGTAATGACATCGTCGGCGTTGAAGTTGGTGAACACCTCGCCCCGTTTAAAGATGTTGTCGTAGATGGATTTTTGTGGCCCCACGTTCATGAGATGGGGGAACAATACGCCTGTAACCCCACCCCAGAACAGTTTGAAAGCTACCGCGTAGTGAGCCGATTAGTGGCAGAGAATATCGCCGAAGAGCTTCCGCCACGAGTTGCTGGGGGCGAGAAGATAGTGGTGTGGCTCAATGATATTCATGAGTGGTTGGTTGCGAGAGAGCTTCGGAAGCTCTGCCCCGATATTGCTATTGGACTTTTCACTCATACTCCGTTCTTTAGCCCGGAGTACTTTCGAGGCCAGGTTCCGGAGGAGTGGGGCGAGGAGCTTATTGAAGGGATGCTCGGCAATGATTGTCTTGGTTTTCAGAGACAAGAGGGTGGAGAGAACTTTCTTCATATCTGCGATTCCCTTGGATACCCCGTCGACTTTGCTAAGGGAGCGGTCACTGATAGTGATGGGCGAGTTGTGCGGGTGAATGGCAGGGGGATTAGTGTTGACTATCAAGCTATTCGCGCGAAAGTTGATGAGGCAGATGTTCGAAGATATGAAGCGGAGTATCGGGAGCGATACAAAGGACGTACAGTAATCTGTGCTGCGGAGCGGATCGACTATACCAAGGGATTGCTGGAGAAGATCGCTGCTCTGAAACGTGCCTTTGCGAGTGGAGATCTGAATGCTGAAGATCACGTAGTTGTACAGTTTCTACAAAGCGCAAGAGAGAATAATGCGGAAGCTCGTAAATACGCGAGATTAGTAAGAGAGGGATTCAAAGAGCTAAATGCTGAGTTTTCGAAGACCGTAATAAATTCGGAAGGAGATGAAGTTGTTTTCCGTCCTGCCGAGGTGTTTTACGAAGGCGGAAGCCCTGAGCAGATTCTTGCGATGGCGAGAGTGGCTAGGGTTGGATTTCTTCCGGTGAGGCAAGATGGCAAGAACCTCGTGATGTTTGAGCTCGCCGCAGCGAACGATTTAGATCCTGGTCAGCCGGGAACTCATTTTATTTACGGTAGCGGTGCCGGAGCCATCGCTGATATCGGTGAGCATGTAACGGTTGTTGATGGTGCAGACCCGGAAGCAATATCTCAGGCTGTTCGAGATGCCGTCGCGGGAAGGGGGTGTACGGAAGAAGAGCTCCATAGAAATCTTGCTGCCATACACCGATTTTTGGAGAACTATACTGTTCATGATTGGGCAGCACTGAATTTAAAAACGATTCTTCGTGCTGATGCTGATAATGCTGCATTGCGTGAGGCTCGGAAAGAGGCGCAAGGGATATGCCCAGTGCCAAGGAACCAAGGACTGGTGGGTGAACTTGCACACAAGATTCGTTCCGCCAAACGTGTTGTGCTTGCTGCAGAAACAGATGGGGTGTTGGCAGAGTACGCGTTTTCTTCAAATGAAGCGCGCGTGGGACGACTTTTTGGGGATGGGATGTTCAGCTTTTCACAGCTTCCCGGAAGAACCTCGGTGATTCTAAGCGGAAGAACTGTCGGTGATACTCGAATTTTGTTTCGAAAGGTCGAAACCCACTACCAACCAGAGAAGTGTCAGCTCTATGCGGTGCCGCTTTATGGTAGCGAAATCTACAACTTTGGCCGTAATCGACGAGAACATACTTTTGATCGGCGGAGAGTCGAAGAGGTGCGGAGGTTTGCCGATGTACTCAGGGATCTCCGACGTGATGGAGAGCTTTCTCCCGGAATTCTTATTGATAATAAAGGGCCAGTGTTG
The DNA here is from genome assembly GCA_022763385.1 of bacterium. Taxonomy (GTDB): domain Bacteria; phylum Bdellovibrionota_C; class UBA2361; order UBA2361; family RFPC01; genus RFPC01. Next base: position 2,698 of record JALEGQ010000134.1, on the reverse strand, counting down.
ACGATTGATTATGGGAATCTTTTAGATCCAAGTGCTCGTGATGCTGTTCGTGACGTTCTTATTGACTATTTCAGTGACACATTACTGAACGCAGATTTTTTCTGTCGGCAGGGCCGCGAGAGCCTGGAGTTCTATCCGAGGGAGTCAGGACCCGCTGCTGCCCTGGAAAAGATTTTAGAGTGGACTGCCCCGGAGGCAGTTCCAGAAGGGGATGATGGTAAAGGTGCTGAATCTAAGGAGGAATCAGCGCCTTATCTCCTGTATCTTGGGGGACCCTACACCACACCTCAAACCGTCAGTAGAGTACGGAACCTCGGCGGTGAAGTTGTTCTGGCAGGACCGAGCGAAGTCGGAATTGAAGATGCAAGGAGCTTTTCAAGCCGCCAAGAGCTTCGAGAGCTCTTTATAGAGCTCCTCGCGCAGGGCGTGGCCGTAAATAATACGGTAGGGTAGCCCGAAGTGCCCGGCAATATCTGCCGGTTTCTCCGTCAAAGTGTCTCGTTCTTCGACAGGGAGCTCGTCGTGGTTTTGACGGGGGGTGGTGATTTTTGGGGCTGCCTATGCGTGAAAGGCGCGAAACGCTTCATTTTTTTGCAGATCCCCGGTTTCTTTAAATATTGGCAAGCTTTTCGCTTCTTCCTTCTCCTGAGTAGGCCACGGAGATGGAGGTTTCGATGGGTGCAACAACGAGTGATGCTGAGTTAGTTGAGCAGTTTCGGAAGGGAGATACCCGAAGCTTTGAAGAGCTGATCTCTCGCTACAGTGATAAGGCCTATAGCCTCGCTTCGCGGATGTGCCGCAATCAGGAAGACGCTGAAGAGGTGCTCCAGGATGTCTTTACGACGGTGTATCGCAAGCTGGAGAACTTTGAAGGGAAGTCCTCGTTTTCAAGTTGGCTCTATCGCATCACGGTCAACTCCTCCCTCATGAAGCTCCGCAAGAATCGGCAGAATAAGTCGATCTTGATGGATGATGCCCTGCCCGATAGTGAACACACCCTGATCCTCCAGACCTCGGAGACGGATCTCGGCGACCATATCACTCTTCGGAAAGAGGTCTCCACGGTTCTAGAAGAGGCGATCGGAAAACTTCCTGATGAATATCGCCCCGTCTTCGTTCTCCGGGATGTGGATGGTCTCACGAGTAAAGAGGTCGGAAAGATCCTCGGACTCTCCATTCCAGCGGTAAAGTCACGGCTCCACCGTTCACGGCTTATGCTGCGGAGGAAGCTCTCTAACTTCTATGAGGAGTACAGCACCGGAGATCAGGCGAAGTCCGTCGGAAACCTGTAGCGGTCACCGTTCACATTCCAGAGAAAAAGGCGTATGCTGCTCGCTGGCCGTAAGGGGTCGTTATCTCAGGAGCAGTATGGCAGAGCAACAGGCACGGGAAGATGTTTCTTTTCTCGGAACGTTTCAGGAATCGGATGCAATTCGGGAAGATCTCCTCGAGACCTTTCCCTTTGACTCTCCGGCACAACGGATTGAGACCGAAACGGCGGAGTTCTCCGCGGTCTGTCCCTTTAGTGGCCTTCCCGACTACGCGACCCTGACGATTACCTACTATCCAACCGGAAAGAAGTGCGTCGAACTCCGTTCGTTGAAATACTATATCACCTCGTATCGAAACGTTGGCATCTACCAAGAAGAAGCAACGGCGCGGATCCGAAATGATCTCGAAGCGGTGCTTGAGTGCCCGGTGGAGGTGAAGACTCGCTACAACACTCGAGGGGGGTTTGATACCCTCTGTATCGAGGGGGCCCTTCCGCCCGCCTATGAGGCCCTCCAAGAAGGTGCTCTGCAAGAAAACCGCTCAACCACGACCTGATGAAATCACTCGCCTCCGAGAAAGCGCTCGTTATCCTCTCTGGTGGACAGGACTCAACGACCTGCCTCTACTGGGCCTTGGAACAATTTCATGAGGTCGAAACCCTCACCTATGACTACGGGCAACGGCACAGACGGGAGATCGCTGCTGCCGCCCTGGTCGCCGAGCGGGCTGGGGTTCCCAATACCGTACTGCACCTCTCCGCCTTCACCGAACTCGGCGGTTCATCGCTCACGGAGTCGCTTCCCATTCAGGAACACGGGACCAAAGATGGCCTTCCCAACACCTTCGTGCCGGGCAGAAACCTCATCTTCCTCACCTACGCCGCGGCCTACGCCTACCAACGGTCAATTCAACACCTCGTTCTCGGAGTGTGCGAGACCGACTACAGCGGTTATCCCGATTGTCGTGCCGAGACCCTCAAGAGCACCCTCGCCGGGATAAACCTCGGGATGGAGGCGAACTTTCTCCTTCATACTCCGTTGATGCTCCTCTCGAAGAAGGAGACCGTACTGCTCGCCAAAGAGCTCGGAGCCCTCTCGGCCCTCGCCGCTACTCACACCTGCTATAACGGAACCTCCCACCCGTGTGGCACCTGTCCGGCGTGTCTTCTCAGGGCGAAGGGCTTTGCCGAGGCCGATATCCCAGATCCGCTCGTTGATTCTGAGTAATGAGCGGGTCTGCGTCCGGTTACGCGCCGTATTGATGCCAGATATCGGAAATGGGGCAACTTTATTCGCGAATGAAGTCTTATTTCGGTATTCTCTCCTTTTATACTGAAGGCAACTGAAGTTGCCGGAAGTCTCCCGGAGGGACAACACATACTGCCCGCAAAAACGGGCGAAAGCGATCAGCTTTCGACAACCACTCC
>JALEGQ010000133.1 GCA_022763385.1 bacterium | reverse complement strand
CTCTCGTGATGAGTGGAGTCGACGAGGAGGAGATCCTGAAGATCCCATTGAACATCGCCTTGATGAAGGATTTTGCGACACTTCAGAGCAGCGGAAAAATTGGGTGGAAACGGTAAGACTCCTTACCCAGCTTCCAACGGTAGTGCGCTCACAGCCCTCCCTTCTTCCGCTGGCGACACAGCTCATGCCGGTTGCAGAAAATGAGCATATCCATCCAGACCTTCGGAAGAATGCAATTATAGGTCTCGCAGAGCTCGCTCAAAGATTTTCTAAAAACAACTTCTCGGATAAAGAGACCGCCGCACAGCAGCACCTCGCAGAAGTCTTTTCAGAGAGTATTATAGACCTCCTGGAACGTTCTCTCCAGCAATCATTGCAGGGATACGATGGGGAAAATCTCTCGCCATCTCAGGCGAATATCGTTTGGGCAACATTGTATTCTCAACACCAACTCCTCGACCTCCGTCCTTCCCTTTCATCCGAGGTGCTCCAGGGATTGTCGGAGCTAGGACGAAGGCGCCGCGATGAGTATGCCGTTAAACCCAAGGGGTTAATGACCGAAGGATTTCGCTCCTATCACGCGCTTTATTGCATTGCTAATGAAATCCTATTAAGCCTCGAAAGAGACCGGAAATCTCCATAGAACGAAGAATCAGCTTATACACGTCTTTTCTGGCGTCACGTCCTTCGAGTTTTCCCAGCGTTTGCTCATCCCCACTCTGGCTTTGCAGCGAGCCCGATTTTGTCGCGGCGAAAGCCGAGTTTCTCGTAGAAGGTGATCGCTTCTGGGCGTCCGGTCTGAACGAGGACTTGGTAGCAATTTTGAGACCAGGCGAAGTCTAGAGCGTGCTGGTTGAGTTGTCGGCCAATTCCTCGTCCTCGATAGTGCTGGTCGGTGACGACATTTTGAAGAACTCCGAAGGAGCGCGCTCCTCGCGTGAGGTTGGGGATAATATCGAGGGTGCAGCTTCCGACTATCGTAGTACCGAGCACGGCAACAAAGCAGTGCAGTCGGGAATCATGCAGGATCTGGTTCCAGATGGCGGCGATCTTCGCATTCTCTGTGAGTACTGGCTCGCTTTCGTGGAGGTGATGGTAGAGCTCTAAAATCTGCGGCAGGTCTGCGGAGACAACCTCGCGAAATGAGAGTTCGTAATCTTTCGTGTGCGGTTCATGCCAGCTCAAGCCCTGCTGGGAGATCTCGAGCACGATTCTTCGAGAGAGCTCCGTCCAGGGGGTCTTGGAGGTGTCATATTCAAGAACAGCGTATGTCCGGCCGCATGTTTCCCAGCTCTGGCAGGGGCAGCGATTCGGTTCCTCGTTCCACGGAATGGCAGCACGTGAGCGGAGCTCTGCGATGGCAGATTCGAAGGTGTCGAACTCCCCACACAATTCTGCGTGATTTTCGTCTTCAACGACGAACAGAGGAGGAGTCATACAACTTTCGAAAGCCATCACGAGTTACGATTTTTACCGCTGCCGGGAGGGTAAATCGGTTGTCTTTGGTCGCAGAATACTCTCCGAGAGCACCGGAGAATCCTTGAACCGTGTGGAGAAACGTATTGATACCCTCTGCGTCAAGTTCCTGCTTGATAGTCGATGCCAACAAGAGCACGATGTCGTGGCCGTTCGATGCTCCATAGAGGGAAGAATTTGGATACCGGTGCTTGAATTTTTCAATGAAGGATCGATCAGGGTCATCGGTGTTTACATACCACTGGTCCACGAGCGCACCATTTGAAGCTGCAACTTCATTGGAATCTTCGAGTGACTCAAAACCAAAAATAGGCAGTGTAACTCCGAGCTGCCGAACCTGGCGGGCAAACACCCCGAGTTGCCCCGGCATAAGACCAACAACGAGAGCATCAAGATCTTGTTGTCCCTTTAGCTTGGTGATGTAGGGACGAAAATCTTTGATCTCGGCGGGATATTCCTCATCGAGCACTACCTTGATTCGGTCACCGACCTCCTCGTCGAAGTGATTCTTCAGGGACAGCATTGCATCTTGGATCGTCGATATCCGTGCGATTCGGCGATAGCCGCGTTTCAGCGCTTCCTGTACTCCCACTCGAGCCTGCTCTTCGGGGGTGACCCAGAAGTTCACGGCGTATGATCTTCCGGCGACGACCTTGGGATCCGTAGCGATGGCGATCAGAGGACGTTTGTCGTTTTCTGTTAGCGGAGCAAGTGCATTTGAGGTTCCCGAGGAAGCCGTTACGACGACATCGAGATCGCCGGAAGCTGCAAGCTTCCGGTAGGCCGCTATGGTACTTTTCGGCTTCAGCCCATCGTCCTCAAAGACGAGTTCCAACTTCGAGCGTACTTCAGCCGGGAGGTGATCATACGAGAGCAACATTCCATTCCGTATCGCCTCACCAACACTTGCGCTCTCTCCTGAGAGGGGCAGGATGACTCCGACCTGGAGTTTATCTGATGGTACATCAGCAAGAGAAGAAGCCGGAAACGCCGCTGCGATGGCGATGAAAAGAGGAATTCCAAAAGATAAGAGGGTCTTCATCAGCATATTTCGCTCGTG
>JALEGQ010000015.1 GCA_022763385.1 bacterium | reverse complement strand
GCTGGGTACATCTCATGAGCGTGGGAGTCAACAAGAGCAACCTCCCCTCTTTCTGAGAGCAGATAAATACCAAAAGTTCCGCTCTGGTTTGAGTCAAAGATAACTTCTATCCCCTCTGGCAGGGGAGAAAGAGGAGTTGCTGCCGATAGTTGCTGAGGAGTATGAGGAGGAGTCGCTTTCGCCGCTCTCTTTTCAGAGAGATAGAAGAGCGAGAGGATGATCGGCATGAGCAGGAGTAAGAGGTGCTTCCCGATAACGGGAGCAGAGGAGAGAGCTCGCGAGATCTCTCGCGGCTCGTTTGTCTTTCTCTTTTTTGGGAGTGAGAGAGCGATCAGCGCAGAGAGGCCGAGGAGATATCCGTACCCTTGCGTAAAGAGGTGATGGGTCAGGGCAGTGGTATCAGCCATCCAGCCGGGGAGCCCGAGTAGGCGGAAGGTTACTGCCCACGCCCCTTCGTAGGCACCGAAGCCACCGATACCTGAAATCGGGAGACTTGCCGCCAGTTCGCTCACAAGAATCCCGATAAATGCCTTGGCAGAGGAGAATGACTCAGTTGGATAATCGAGCGCGAGCAAGAGCGAATAAAAGAAGATGACAAGCGAGAGGTACTTTAAGAAACGGAGAAGAATTGAAAGAAGATAGACATGCGAAAAGAGCAAGGGGGAACGGAGTCGGAAGAGATCTGATTCGGCCTGTTCGAAGATCTCACGAAGTGGTTTGAGAATTGAGTTCGGAAAGGGGAGCTTCATGGGCGGTAAACTCCTGAGGATGTATGATGAGAAATAGACGAGGGTGCCGGTGAGTACGATCACGATCCCGACCGCTCCACCGAGCAGGAGTGGCGGTATGCCGAGCTCCTTACTATTTCCGAGCAGGAAGAGCATGAGAGGGGGGAGAGAGATGATGTCAAAAACCAGTGAGATTCCAAAACTCGACGTCGCCACAGAGAGCGGAAGATGAAGGCGGCTTGTAGCGAGGTAGATGTAGACTGCTGAGCCAAGTCGGGCTGGGAGGAGGTCAGAGCAGAGATTGCGGACGAGGGTGACGAGAAAGAGCGGCCTTGTCCCCACCACATGTCCACTCGATCTCAAAAGTAGTTGATATCTCCAGCTCCGGGCAAGGCTGGCGGTGAGTGACAGCATAACGAAGACGGCAATCCCGGTCGGTTCGAGATCTCGGAGGCTTCGTACGACACTCCGAAGCGAGATAGAGCTGAAGAGATACGAAAATACCGCCACGGTCAGCAGGACCCCGAGGAGGAGACGGAGAGCCCCGTGTTTGGAACGGCTCTGAGATGCAAGCGAAAGGGGAGGAGCGGTGTGTCCTTTGCTCGGTGATATCTCAGTCCTCATAGGTTGCTTTCCTCCCCGTTCTGTAAGAGATATACCGTTTTCTGCTGAAGGAGAAGGGCACCGTTGGATCGTCAGTCCGAGAGACGCTAGACTCCCTGGGATCTGTTGGAGGGGTTTTTGTGAGGCAACACCTTTTTCTCGTGCTTTTTGGGCTCTCCGTCGGAGTGCTTTCGGCGGCCGCTCTCTATGGAGCTGCGTTCTCGCTTGACCTCCTTCCGGCCACTGTTCAGCCTAACCAGCTTGTGGCTCGTCTCTTTGGAACTTCAACGACCCACTTTGACACACTGCGTGATTTTCAGAAAACGATGCTTATCTCGGATGAGCCGGAGAGCGGGGAATCCGTTCCGCTTCGTTCCCTGATCACCCCTCATCCGAATCCATTGGTCATGTATGACCTCTTGCCAAATCGGAAGGCTCGCTTTCAAGGAGTTCCGGTACGGCTCAATAGCTGCGGAATGAGGGGGGGAGAGCGAACCCTGGAGAAGGATGAACATACGGTGCGGATTGCCTTCCTGGGAGATTCGTTTACTTTCGGGTGGGGAGTTCAGGAGCCGCACTCCTTTGTTGAAACCACTGGAGCTGTACTCAATCGGTACCTTGAGGCGTCCGGCCACCGAGATCTCAGGGTTGAAACATTGAACTTCGGGACTCCTGGGTATTCGACGTTTCAGGAGGTTGAGCTCTTTCTTGAAGAGGACCACGAGTTCCAGCCAGATATTGTGGTGGTGTTCTTTATCGCGAATGACTTCGGGCTTCCATTTTTTATCCGAGACATAGAGAACGAAGGATCGATGATGACGAGTACCTCGTTTGAACGGGCTGCTCGCCAGGGGAGTGACGGTGAGAGTACGGATCAGCAGATACGCGAAGAGCGAGCTCGAATCGTTGCGAATCTCGACCCGAATAAGGCTCTTCGGAAATTGGTAAAGGCTTCGCGAAGAGAGGGCTTCCAGCCTTACCTCGCCTTTAACCCCCATCCAAAGTGGCGAGAGAATCTGAAGAAGCTCTGGTTTGTTCGAAAATCGAAGCGGCTGAAGATGATCTCCTTGCGGCCCCGTTTTCTCCGTGCGATGAAGGATTTTGATATTCGCGAAGGGGAGTTAAGTCTTCCTGACGATCCCCACCCGAGCGCACTTAAGCACGCTGTTCTCGGTGGCCTCCTCGCTGAGTCTCTCTTACCGAGGGTTGCCCAGATCGCAGAGCTTCGAGGGGAGTCATGAACGAGAGAGGTTCCGTAAGGTCGTATTCTACCTTCCTACTTCTCGGAGTCGTTATTTTTCTCGGTCTTCTCCTCAGGCTGGACTTCCTGATCGCCAGCGATTTTGTGATCGATTCGGACGAAGCGATCGTTGGGTTAATGGCGAAGCATATCGTCGATGGGGAACCGATTCCCGTCTTCTACTACGGGCAACACTATATGGGGAGCCTTGAGCCGCTTCTCCTCAGTGTACTTTTTCTCTGCTTCGGAGAAGAACCCGCCCTCATCAAGGTGGTTCCTCTTTTTTTCTCTCTGCTCTTTATCGGAATCTCTTTTCTCATCGGAAGAGAACTTGGCGGTCGTCGAGTCGGGATCTCTAGCGCCCTGTTGACTGCTGTAGCACCGAGCACTTTGCTGGTCTGGAGTGCGAAGGCTCGCGGTGGTTTTATTGAGATCGTCGTTCTGATGGCGTACGCCCTCTACCTCACCTTGACCCTTTTCCCTTCGCCTCACCGTCAGCGAGCCGTTATTTCGTCCATTGATTTCTGGCGGAAGGTTGCACTTATTGGGCTACTGCTTGGATTTGGTTGGTGGGTGAACAACCAGGTGGTCTATGTGTATCCAGTAATTGGGGGAATGATTCTCTTTCGGGTTATTCGCGATTCAGATGAGCAAAAGTCTCTGATGCCGACGTTATTCTTTACTGCCCTTATCGGCGTTTTCTTTGCATTGCTCGGAAGTCTTCCGTTTTGGATATACAATCTTCAGTACGATTTTGCTTCGCTTGCTCAGATCTTTCGAGATGGACATGCGGATGTTGGAGCTCACCTGGCCGGTTTTTTCCGAGACGCGTTCCCCATCCTCCTCGGAGCAAAACGGTACTGGCAAACAGCACCCGCTTTCCCGTACTCGGTTGAGCTCTCGTATCTTCTCATTTCGCTCATAAGCGTCTTTGCCCTTGTTGGTGGGATGAGGGGCAAGAATGCTGCTCATGCACTCGTTGCTCTGTTTGGAGTTGGGATTACCGCTACCACCGTCTTTGTGATGAGTCCCTACGGATATCTCTCTCAGGCGCCACGGTACCTTCTTCCGCTGTATATCGTCATCTTTCCGGTGATGGCTGGTGGTATCGGGATGCTGCGGAGGTGGTCAAAACCCCTTTCCTCGGGAGTTCTGATCTGTTTTCTCGGGATTCATCTCTTTTCAGCGTATGGAAACGGTCGAGCAATTCCAGGGGAACCCTTTGTCTCTGAGGGGGAGCGAGTCTCTCGCGATCACGGTCCGCTGCTCACCACCTTAAGAGAGCTTCAGATCTCACACGTTCAAACGAACTACTGGATCGGGTACCGACTTGCCTATGAGTCGGATGAGGCGATTACCTTTTCGCTCTTTCAGGAACCGAATCAGATCCGCATTCCTCGCTATGAGGAGCGCGTACATCCGGATGATCGCTCGCACCTTCCCTTCGTTCTGGTTCCTTCACAAGAGCGTCTCGTGGCTCGTGCGCTCACTCTGCTTGGGTATTCCTACGAACGAAGAGCTGTTGGCGGGTACGTGGTGTTGTATCACCTGGAGGCTGAAGTCCCGAACCCAGTAGTGCTTTCTTCAGACCGGATAGAGAAGATTATCTCGCCATTGAAGAATGCTACCGGTGCTGAAGCAATAGTTGATGGGGTTCTTCAGACTCGATGGGCAAGTGGTGAACCTCAACGTCCGGGGATGAAGGTAGAGGTTTACTTTGAGCAGCCGGTACCCCTTGCGGGCCTTCAATATGAACTTGGAGCGTGGCGGCACGACTATCCTCGTCGACTCCGACTGACTGCCCATGGAGATGAAGGGAGTGTCGTGGTGCTCTCTCCCCACGACTACGAGGCGCTCGCCTATCTTGGAGCCCAGGAAGCGAAGCTTTTTTTCCCATCTGAAAGCTCCATTCTTCATGGAGTGAAGCGGTTAGAACTCCTCCAAGAAGGGGAGCATCCTCTTTTTGACTGGTCCATTGCGGAGCTCCATTTCTTTCTGGATCCAGGCAGGGTAGGTTTTTCAGCGGAAGATCACGTTTTTGAGGAGGAGAATCATGCGCTCAGATAAGATAGAGCAGTTTTTGAAGTTAGCGGATCAGCCATTCTCGAAGACATTTGAGGGGCGGACAGCGGAAGATCGTGCTCTCGGTGCGCAGCTTCTTCTCTCGGAGGTGCTTGAGTATGTCATTCACGGTCTTGGAGTGATTCCGCATTTTCAGGGGACAGAGCTTCGTGACCCGAACGGGATTCAGTACGCGATTGGAGAATCGCCACCTGATCGCAAAGAGATGCTCGATGGGCTTGCTGATGTCGCGTACACCATGTTCTGGAATAAGGTAAAGTTCGGTATTCCGCTTGAGGAGGCCTTTGAGCTCGTGTGTGATAACAATCTTTCAAAGTTTGTTCATCTCTCGGGGTGGTCAGGAGAGATCGGTGCCCTATCGGAAGAGAAGTGGGATCTGGGGATGGGTATTGAGTGGCCTTCCAGTGTTGCTACTGTGACGATCGTTCATCTTGAGGGAGAGCACTACGCGGTGGGAAAAGATCAGACCGGGAAGGTGCGAAAGCCGTCTTCCTACCGTTCGGTGGATCTTTCGCCCCTTCTTTCTTAAGAAAGTGCCTGGTCGATATCGAGGTCGAGGTTGAGATCTTCTGGGAAGTCATTGCGGATCTCTTCGGGGAGCTCGCTGAGCGTTGTCGCAGCAGAGGAACTTGGATCTACTTCTTCTTTTGTCCCATCATCATGGAAGAGTTCAGGGGTCAATTGTGGCGAGAGATCTTTTTCTGATTTGTGGAGAAAGAGCTCCTCGTGAGGGGCGTTGATAATTTTTTCTGTGACCCCTTTCAGAAACTCCATCTCGGAAGCGAACGGATAGAACTCTCCTCGATGAGGCATGTCCGGAGCGTTTCCGGTTTCTTTTAGGGCCGAGAGCCATACCAGAAGAAGCTGAGCCCCGTAGAGTTCGTCATTGTTTTGTAGGGCTGCAAGATCCGTATTGGGAAGGCCAAGCATAAACGGATCGTGATACTGCTTCCCGAGTCCGAGGCACTGTGCGATCAGCACCGCAACCTGAAGACAGTTGCACTTCCACCGCTCTTCCTCCTCTTCGAGAAAAAACAGAAGCTTGCTCTGTCTCGTCTTCGTTCGGTATCCCTTGAACCCTTTACGATCAACGCCGAGGAAGAGGCACTGTGCCAGATGGGGGAGTGCGCCATAGAGGAGCCCGTTTGCGAAACCGATCTTCTCAATGGCACGTCCGATCGCTCCGCAGAGCAACCAGTTGTGGCTTACATTCTTTGAGAACTGTTGGAAGGACTCTTTTTCACATCCTTTCCTCATTCGTCGGTAGAGGTACATCACCGAGAGAATGGCGATAAACTCATCTGGTCGGTAGAGCGTTGAAAGCTTTCGGGGGGTGTTGAGTGACTTCCCGTGAAGTCTCTCGGGGAAACAGGTCTGTGCGGTATAGTAGAGGCCTGCCTGAAACTGCTTGCTCCGGAGAAGCGGGAGAAGACAGCTCTGGGCCTGAAATGAGAGCTCGTTTCCATTCTCCTCGACGTCTCGGCGCAGAAAATGGATCGTTGCTCGAATGAACCGAGGTGGATCACCGATAAGCCCAGCAAACCGTCGAGCGGCATCCCAGGAAGCCGCCGGCCCTTGAGCGGGATCGCTGTTTTCGTCTTCTTCCGCCATGGGTGGTTCTCTCTCTTCTCCGTCCAGCTCACCTTATTCCAGGGGAAAGTCGGTATTTTTCTCGTGAAGCTTAACGGCGAATAGGAATTTTTTGCACGGGTGAGATCTTTTGAGACGGCATTTCTTGCTAGCTCGTTGAAAAGACTCGTGAGATACTCTGAATCTATGGCAGATATTCCCCATTTTGACGCATTCCACTCTATCGCCGCCGCCTTTTACTCGCTGGCCCGCTCTGAGCCAGATCGTGTGGTGTACGAGCAGGCCTTGATCGGGGCCAACGGAGACTCATCTGATAAGCGAGAACGGGTAGCACGAACGTTTTCTGAGGTGGAAGAGCGGGTCCTGAAGGTTGCTCACTATCTCCGTTCTATCGGGGTTCAACCGGGCGATAAGGTCGCCATCGTTTCCTCTTCTCGCCCAGAGTGGATGGAGTGTGACCTCGCAGCTCACACCCTCGGGGCAATAGTAGTTTCGATCTACCAATCGGTGCCGGCTGATGATGTGGGATATATCCTCTTTGATTCTGGTGCAAACGTGGTCTTTGCAGAAAATCAGGAACAGCTCGAGAAGTTGCAAGAGCTTCTCAAGGGACCGATTGAGATTCCAGCAACTGAAGACCGGGATGCTACCACGGCTCAGATCGGTCTGCGGAAAGTCATCACCTTTGAATCGGTATCGCCGCATCCGCTCGCGACAGAGCTCAGCGAGATACTTGCCGGATCGAAGCCAGAGCCACTTGAGAGTTACGACAAGATTCGGCGCGATGATATCGCCGCCTTTGTCTATACTTCTGGGACGACTGGGCCTCCAAAGGGAGTGGTCCAGACGCATGGGAATCACCTCGCGAATGTTCGACAGGCCTACGGGTGTCAGCTCGTCTCGACCGATTCCTCCCTCATGGTTTTTCTCCCCTTGGCGCACGCCTTTGCAAAGTTGATGGGGTATATCGGATTCTTGGGGCCAGCAGAGCTCCGCTTTCCGGCGATAAAAGACCGCAAAACGTCGAAGCTTGATCCTGACTCCGTTACCCGTGATATTCGGGAATTTGGAGCTGATATCGTCCCCGTCGTTCCACGGCTCCTAGAGAAGATGCAGTCAGGGGTGATTGCAAAGTCTCGGGCGGGAGGAATTGCTGGAACGCTTCTCCAAATGATGCTCTCGGCAGCGAACGCGGTCTATACCGGAGAAGCAGGAGCAGCAGACCAACTGAAGTATCATCTTACCGGGTTCCTTCGAAAGAAGGTTCGGCTTCAGCTCTTTGGTGAGGGATTTCGGTATGCGATCTCTGGGGGGGCAAAGCTTAATCCGGATGTCGGTCGCTTTTTTGATATGCTCGGTATCGAGATACTAGAGGGATATGGGTTAACCGAGACCTGTGTGGCGACGAATGTGAACCGCTTCGGAAGGAAGAAGATCGGAACGGTGGGTCCAGTGCTCGCTGATGACATTGAGCTGCGGATTGCTGAAGATGGAGAAATTCTCTTTCGGGGGCCAAATATCACCAAAGGGTATCACGGGCGAGAGACCGCGACCAAAGAATCGTGGGATGCTGATGGGTGGTTCCACACCGGAGACCTGGGAGAGTTAGATGAGGATGAGTTCCTCTCTATCGTCGGTCGGAAGAAGGATATTTTGGTGACCTCGTACGGAAAGAATATCGCTCCCGAGGATATTGAAGCTCAGATGAAGAGTTCTCCGTATATCTCTGCGGTGGTCTTACTCGGGGATGGGAGACCCTTTGTCACGGCCCTTATCTCGCTTGACCTCGAAAATGTCTCGTCGTGGGCAAAAAAGCGGGGGATCTCAGAACTCGACAACCGGTCTCTCGCAGAGAACGATGCCGTGCGGGAGCTGATCTGGAAGCAGCTAGAGAAGGCAAACACAGAGTTTGCTGATTACGAACGGGCAAAGAAGTTCGAGATAGTTCCGGAAGACTTCACCGTTGAAAACGGTATGTTGACTCCGACCTTTAAGGTAAAGAAACCGGTGGTGATGAAACGGTATGCCGCGTTGATTGAAAAGCTCTACGAGCAATAGGTGGCCAAGCGGAGCTCCGAGAGCTTTGCTCTCGGAGCTCCCAGTTCATTAGCCAAAGTTATAGT
>JALEGQ010000014.1 GCA_022763385.1 bacterium | reverse complement strand
TCAAGCGCATCGAAGAGTGCGTAGACCTCTTCTCGTTGAAGGAGGTCTCCGGAACGAACACTGGCGTGACAGGCAAGACGAGCCGCGACCTTCTCAAGCTCGCTCTCCAATACCCGGTCAACAGGAAGCTCTTCTGCAACCAGCTCCTCAAGCACCTTTTTCATATTTTTGAGTGGGATCCATACCGGCTTCTCACGAATCTCGACTCGAGAGGGAGCCACCCCATGAATGAGAAAACCAAATCGACGAAACAGTGCTTGGCGAGCAAGAAGTTCTTCTACCACCTCTTCCTCAAACTCAAGGGTGAGCGGAATAAGCAGTGGTTCTCGCTTCAATGCTCCACCACCCTTTTCGGAAGCTCCAGAACCACCGTGAAGCGCAGCCTCTCCTGAGAGTCGAGAGAGGATCTTATTGTAGTTAATCCGTTCATGAGCTGCATGCATATCAATAATGATAAAACGCTCTTCATACTCACAGAGGAGGTAACACTGTAGCACCGTTCCCACATACCGGAGATCTCGATACCGAAAGCCAGTGGTGGCATGCGGAGCACCTCCCGAAGAAACGTTGGACGGCTCAGCACCACTCAACTCCTCTCCACCACCTCCCTCCGCAACGTGGTGTGAGATTGGAGCAACACCCTTTTCTCGAGCAAGTGGAGCGCGATAAGAAAAAGAGGGTTGAGAGCGCTCTTGAACGATCTCTCCGTTTCCTACCGAGAGCTGCCTGCTCTCTGATTCAATCGCGGCGTGATCTTCAACAGAAGCTCGTGCGGGAATCGGAGCCGAGAAACCTCCCACAGCAGAGCGCACCGCGCGAAGTACCACCTGAAAGGCTCGTGAGCTATTCCAAAAACGGACCTCTTGTTTCTGTGGGTGAACATTGATGTCGACGAGATGAGGGGGAAAAGTAAGATGCAGCACCCCGAGAGGAGATTGATTCGGCTTCAACGTTCCGAGATATCCCTCTCGCGCGGCACGAAGAAGAGCACGATCAGTCAACATTCTCTTGTTCACGAAGAGGGTCAGCGCCTGTGGAGTAGCTTTCGCAAATTTAGGAGCACAGAGATACCCATCGACTCGGAGATTATCCTCCTCATACGAAACCTCCACGGCATCGTGAGCATATACCTCCTGGCACCTCTCGAGCACGGTGTCTCGACGGGCAAAGTGGAGCTTCTCTTTTCCATCCGAGAGATACCGAAATCGAACCGTAGGATGAAGGAGCATATTCGACCGAAGCCAGGTAGAGATAAGCGTCACCTCTCCTCGCTCACTCTTCAGAAACTTCCGCCGAGCGGGAGTATTGTAAAAGAGATCTTGGACCGCGATCTCAGTTCCTACGGGACAGGCCACACTCCGAGAAGCGATCATCTTTCCGGCATCGAACTCACACTCCTGGCCGACTTCCTCATCCCGGTGGCGGCTCCGAATCTTTACTCGAGAAACAGAGGCAATAGCAGCGAGCGCTTCACCTCGAAAGCCATAGGAGTGTAGCGTCGTGAGGTCCTCTTCCGATGAAAGCTTAGAGGTCGCGTGGCGCTCGAAGGCGAGTTGAATCTGGTCGGCTGGGATTCCATACCCATCATCAACGATCCGGATCAGGGAGCGTCCACCAGCTCGCGTCTCCACGGTAATGCTCTTCGCCTCTGCATCAAGTGCGTTGTCTACTAACTCTCGAACAACCGAATGGGGTCGATCAACGACCTCACCGGCAGCAATGCGGTTAATCGTTCCCTCAGAGAGGAGCCGAATCGTTCCCATAGCTTCTCGTCCCTACTCAAGCACCGGTTTCAGGACGACCGTTCTGACTGGTCCCCCCTTACCGCCTCGTTGCAACTCAACCGTTATCGGCTCTCCCCTTCGTGCCGACAGTACGAGGCGGTCAACATCCTCTTCCGTATGAACCACCTTTCCCTGGATGCGGCGAATCAGGTCGGCCTGTTGAAAATCTTGGCGAAATCCTCCTTGAAACGGTGTACCAACCTCTCTTTCCAGCGGTTGCACTCCGGCCTCATCGGCTGGACCTCCATCACGAACACGTCTCACCAGTGGTCCCTGATTGGTATTTACGAGCAGCCAACCAACTCGGGGGCGCAGCACCTTCCCGGTAGCGACCAGCTCTGGGAGTACCCGCCGAATGCGGTGAATGGGGATGGCAAAACTAATTCCAGCGGAATCTCCCGACTGACTGAGAATAGCGACGTTCATCCCGATCAACTCTCCTCGAGAGTTCAGGAGCGGCCCTCCGGAGCTTCCCGGATTCAGCGCAGCATCAGTCTGAATGAGATCGCTCATCACCGTATTGTGTGGACTCCGAACGGTACGATGAAGGCTCGAGATGATGCCGCTCGTGAGCGTTCGTGCGAGCCCGTGAGGATTTCCTATCGCCAGAACCCGTTGACCGACCTCAAGTTTTCGAGAGTTTCCAAACGGGATAGAGACGAGCTTCTCTGGCCCATCTAAAAGCTGAAGTATGGCGACATCGTACTCTGGATCATGACCGAGGAGGCGAGCCGGATAGGTCTTCCCATCGGAGAGAAGGATCTTCATCGCTTTCGCATCACTGATCACGTGAAGGCTCGTGACTACTATGCGCTTCTCCTCATCGATGACAAAGCCGGCCCCCGCCCCCTTGATCGAAGAGTTCCCTCCTGAAGAAAGGACATCTCCGCTCATAGATTCTGTTGAAATAAACACCACGGCATCTTTGGTTCGCTTGTACACCTCAATGGTCTGCCGTTCCTCCGGGAGATAGGACGAAGGACTTGCAAACAGCGGCGACCTCATCACCACCAACGTGAAGCATAGTGCCAAGAGAAAAATAGCGAGAGAACGATTCTCTCCAAGAAGACGCATATCGGCCCCTCTGCGGCTAGCCCTTGTCAGAAAAGTCTCATGAAAATTTCTGCTCGGATCCAAAGTTACTTCCTCCAGTAATCCGGTCAACCCGTACCACACCAGAGACCTGCTCAATGGCTCGCACGATCTTCTCAAGCTGCTTCGCATCAGAGATCGTGAT
>JALEGQ010000132.1 GCA_022763385.1 bacterium | reverse complement strand
TTTTTTTAAGCTTCGTTTAACCTAAGATCAAAAAAACCAGAAACCCGGCCCAGGAGACTACTTGACCCCCCACGACCTTGCGGCCACTAGCCCCTCAAGCTAGCGTGTCTACCAATTCCACCACCTGGGCTCTTGAGTGGGGATGGGACCGTATGCGATCCCGGACAAAGAGAGTCGGATATGACGGCAAATAAATCAAGGGCCGCTGCTAAAATTTTGTCCTTTTTACGAGGAGGCGGCACCTGAAGATGAGGATTGCTCGCCCGGTGCGGCCGTATCCTCAACCGCCTCTTCGCCAGGGTTACCTTGAGAAGTTGGGTCACCTTGGGAAGCAGCGTCACCTTGGGAAGGCGCCTCACCATTAACTACTGGCCCAGTCGGAGCAGCGCTCTCCTGGGCGTCCCCAACTTCAACATTTACTGCTTCAACATTTGCAGCTTCGGCCGGAGCAACCTCTTGCATCACCGAACCTTCCATCAGGTCTCGCTCAACAGGCGCAAAGATCGTACTCGTGTCGCTACTGTACGCTCGGATGAGGAGAATGGATGTCACCATAAAACCGATCGCCAGCGAGGTCGTAAGCTTGGTGATGAAATCCGCCGCACCAGCGGCCCCGAAGACTGAGTTACTGGAGCCGCCACCAAAGGTAGCACCAGCATCCGCCCCCTTTCCCTGCTGGAGAAGAACAAGTCCCACCAGGGTAATGCAGAGCAGAGAGTGAACCGTAAGAATCGTATAAAAATACATGCCTTATCCGTTGGGAGAATTCTCGTAATGCCGGGCCTAAATTTCGCGGCTCGAAGTCGGCCTCACTGTACACGGCTCTCGAAAAATTCTCAATACAGCCCCAGCTCAGTTCACAATAGCGGTCTTCTGACCGGAGAAGGACTCCTGCTCGAGCTCTGTCGTTACCTGAGTGGCGAGTCCAGAGAAGAGCTGCCGAGCAGCGCTCTCTCCTGCTTCTAATACCACCGGCTCACCGAGGTCTCCCCCCTCCCGAATCGCGGGGTCAAGCGGGATCTGACCAAGCAGTGGCACCCCCTGGCGCTCCGCAAGCGCTCGTCCGCCACCGCTACCAAAGATCTCGTGTCGGGTGCCATCTGGAGCGAGAAATCCGCTCATATTCTCAACGATGCCGAGCACCGGGACGTTCACCTTCTGAAGCATACTGAGCGCCTTCCGCACATCAGCAAGAGCGACCTCCTGCGGTGTCGTCACCACCACTGCACCGGCGATCTGAACCATCTGCACCAGAGAGATCTGAGCATCCCCCGTTCCGGGAGGCATATCGACGATACAGTACTCAACGACTCCCCAATTCACATCGTGAAAGAGCTGATTCAATGCCTTATTGAACATCGGCCCCCTCCAGATCACCGCATCATCCGGGTTGGAGAGAAAAAATCCGAGCGACACGTACTTTACTCCGTTCCGCTCTGGCGGAATAAGCCTCCCTTCGTGGTCGGCCTTCATCTCTCCTCCCCCAAGGAGGGTCGGAATACTCGGGCCGTAGAAGTCCGCATCGATGAGCGCCACCTTCTTTCCCTGCTGCGCCAGAGCAAGCGCAAGATTCACCGCGACCGTAGACTTTCCGACTCCGCCCTTCCCCGAGATCACCGGAACGATTTTTCCGAGATTGTTTTCCATAAACTTCTCTTCCCTCATCATCGCCCTCCGTGCCCCTCAGCGGAACACAGAGCCAGCCCAAGACCTACTCTTCCTGAGCCGAATCTTTCTCTTCGTCTTCCTTTTTCTTCTTCGGGCTTAAATTCCGAAAAGAGGTCAGTTGAAGCTCTGCCTGCTCGGTATTGGCCCGTGCCACAAACTCACGACTCCACTGCTCTCCCGGTTTGAGAATCGCGCTAAAGGAGGTGTTCTTCGTTGGCTTATCACGCTTATCAAATTCGACCACCCGTATGGTCACCGAGTATTTGTACTCAGAATTGTTAAAGACCTTGGCAACCCAATCTCGTTTCCCGATCCGTGAGACAGAGCCAGATATCGGCCGCGAGGACTCACTGTACATATCTTGATCTTCCATTCCGGCAACGCCGAGGGAGAGCCCCTCAAAACCACCGGAACGAAACCCGGCAAGAGTCCCAGTCTCCGGCTCACGGATCTTCTTTTCCTCCTCCGCAGAGACCTGCCCAAAAGGGACGCCACACACCGTGACACTCACACACACCGCAACCGCAAAACGAGAGATGGACGAACGAACTGATTGACTCATGCTTTCCCCATTTGGTTATGTAGACCCTGAAGCAGCGTAACATAGGACCCACACCAGCTGCCAGCCACCTGAGAGGTATCCACCATGACCAGTACCCCACCTCCTGAGCTCTTGCTCTTCATGACCACGGTTGGAGATCGAGAACAGGGAGAGACTCTCGTTCAAACCCTCCTCGAAGAACGAGAGATCGCGTGCGGCACCCTCCTCCCCGGCGCAACTTCCCTCTACCGGTGGGAAGGAGCCGTTCAACGTGAAGAAGAGTGCCTCCTGCTCCTAAAGACCACCCGCGCGCAGGGAGATCTCCTCCAAAAGAGAATCCACGAACTTCACCCCTACGAGGTCCCAGAGATCATCGCTCTTGATCCAGAGCGGGTTAGTTCAGCCTACGAAGCATGGGTGAGGCACCAGGTCAAAAGAACGTTACCGGCATAAGACACCGGCCGACTCCACTACTCGCCTCCTCCATTTCGACGATCGATAATCACTGAAACCGGCGCCCCAGCAGAGGGTGCTCCCACCGAGGGAGAGTGCACCGGTGATGGCGGCATCTCGACCGGAGGTGGTGCGGGAACCTCTGCCGGAACCGGGGCACGCGGAGCCCTCCCGACCGGGGACTGCACCGGCACTGGCCCGACGGTGGAGATCACCTTGTGTCGCCCTCCGCCAGCACTCACCGTCTCACCGGGGACCACCGGAGGCATTCTCTGGTCCGAGAGCGAGCGCGCGGGAGCAACCGGCCGAAACTGCTGAGGAACCTGAAGAATCGGCTCGGCGCCTTCCATCCCATCGGCCCTCGCTGACGTGAAAAAGAGAAGAGAGCACGCCACCAGCACCGCGCTGCTTCCCATTGCCTGATAAAATCTCTGCATCTGGATCTCTCCTCCTCAAAAGCTCCTCCTATTGTACCCCACTTTCCCGCCCGACAAACACCAAAATCTTCTCAGAAGCCTCCCCAGAGCCGTTGCAATGCTCTATACTCGCGCCCGCTATGAAAAGTACTGCCGTTGTTTTTATCTCTGGGAGAGGCTCGAACCTCGAGGCACTCTTGAGGAACCAAGAGCACTTCCAGATCATGGCGGTGCTCTCTGACCGCTCGGACGCCGCAGGGCTCCGACTCGCCGAGGAGTTCGCAGAGGAACACGATCAGTCACTCGCCATTATCTCTGCCGATCGAGCGAGATTCTGCACCCTCAGCGAGCAGAAACACGCCCTCTATGACGCCGTAGACGAAATACAACCCGATATCATCCTCCTCGCGGGATATATGCAACTCATCGAAGGGGAGTTTATCGCTCGCTATCCGCAACAGATTCTGAACATCCACCCGTCACTCCTCCCCGACTTCCCCGGCCTCTCTCCCCATAAAATGGCGCTCGAGGCTGGCGTTGCCGAACACGGGTGCACCGTCCACGTGGTGACGGAAGAGGTCGATGGCGGACCGATCCTCGCCCAGGCAAAGTGTCCGGTAGAAGAAAACGACACCGAAGAATCTCTCGCAGCCCGAACGCTTGCCCGGGAGCACCTCCTCTATCCCTGGACCGTGAACGCGATCTGTGAAGGGGCCCTCTCTGTCTCACCAGATGGGACGGTAACCTCCTCTGAAGCCCTCACCCGATCAGCGGAGGAACACCACTTCCTGCTGCCCCCGAGGTAACACGCGGTGAGCCCTTTCCACTCCCTTTTCTTTAGACACCCGCTCCTTCCGACTGAGGAGGAAGTCCGCTATACTCTCGTCGTGACGCAGTAGCACCGACGCTACTTTTGCGGTCGATGGAGTGAAAAAACGCCTATGAAATGTCAGGACCTGCTTTTTCTCGGACACTCAGCCGTTGCGCTGCACTATATCACTGCAGAGGGGCTCACCGCAGGGGGAGAAGAGAAAACGGTGGCCATTGACCCGTGGCTCAAGGGCAACCCCGCGTGCCCAGAACACCTGAAGACCCTCCCCGCGGTAGATCTCATCATCCTCACCCACGGACACGACGATCACGCCAGCGAAGCAGCCGCTCTGGCGCAAGAGAGTGGAGCACATCTGCTCGCCACCTTTGAACTCGCCTCTCACCTGCAACGTGATGGCGTTTCCCCCGAAAAGATCATCTTTATGAACAAGGGCGGCACCGTACAGTGGGAGGGGCTGGAGATTACCCTGACAGATGCCAAGCACTCAAACTCGTACACGAGAGATGGAGAAGCGCTCTACGCCGGAGAAGCGTGCGGTGTTGTTCTGCGAGATGGCTCAACCTCCATCTACCACGCGGGTGACACCTCATTCTTTTCCGATATGAAATGTATCGGAGACCGATACGCTCCCGACATCGCCCTCCTTCCCATTGGAGATGTTTTTACGATGGGCCCCGAAGAGGCCGCGCAGGCTGCCGCTACCCTCGGGTGTGCGAAAGCCATTCCGATCCATTACGGAACATTCGACCTCCTGAGCGGGAGTGCAGAAGATTTCCAGAAAGCGTGCGCCTCGCAGGAAACGGAGGTCATTCCCCTTCAACCCGGAGAACGGCACCTTGTCTCAACGTAGGAAACTGGGTCTCACCAGAGAAAACTAGGTCTCACAAAAGAAAACTGCTAGAAAACGGAATTTCGCATGAAACAACAACACCCCGTCATCCTTCTGCTTGGGAATAACTCCGGAAGGAACCTCGGTGACGCCGCCATCCTCTCAGCGATCTTGGAAACCGTCTCACAAGAGATGCCAGATGCAGAGTTTCTCGTTCCGAGCATCACGCCAAAGTTCATCGATGAACACTACGGGGATCGTTACCGGGTGAAGGGAATAAACTGCATGCCGTGGACCGGCAGTATCCGACTCTTTGGCATCCCAACCATCCGTGCGATCGCCAAGAGTGATGCTGCACTAATCTGCGATGGGATTATCTTTGGAAAGGGATTCTGGAATCCCGCTTTTAACTTTCTTATTACCCTCTATGCCCTCCTCCCCTTCTTTAAATTCTTCCGGTGCAAGCTTATCTGTTACAACTGCGGCATCGGCCCCTTTCCCATCCCAGCGAGTGTCGGAGCAGCCCGTACCGTCATCGAGTCAAGTGATTTTGTCACCCTACGAGATGAGGATAGCAAACAGCTCGCAGAAGAGATCGGTGTGCGGACCCCGCTCCACGTGACCGGCGACTCCGCCTTTACGAATCCGGTCTCCTCTCGGGAGCGGGCTGCTGAAATCATGAGAGAGAACAAGATCTCTGCTACCGCACCTCTGCTCGGCATCAATGTGACCGTCTACGTTGATTCGTGGCTCAAGCCGGAAGAACGGGTTGAGGAATCTGAAAAGAAGAACGGGAAGAGTGCCGACATCCTCCTCGAGCAGATTGCGATCGCTGCCGGGCAGCTCCGAGAAGCTGCTGGAGTAGAACCCGTCATCTTCTGCACCCAACCGATGGACGAAAGCACGTCGCGCTCATTGGCAGAGAAGCTCAATGCTCCGATGATCGACAACTCTCGCTACCTGAGCCACGACATTCAGGCGGTGATGCGAGAAACTCAGCTCCTCATCGGAATGAGATTTCACTCACTCGTCCTCGCTTCTGCCGTTGACGTCCCCGTGGTTGGGATGATCTATGCCCCGAAGGTGCGGGGATATCTTCGCCTTCTCCGGTGTCCGGAGTATGGCCTGGAGCTTACCTCCATCGCTGAAGGGGTCTTGCACCAGAAGCTACCACAGGCCTGGAGTGAACGAGCCGTTCTCAAAGATCGCCAACTCGAGATCGTGGCAGGGCTTACCGAGGGAGCAGAAAAAGCAGCAAAACTCCTCCGAAACGAGATCCTCTCTGACGGAGTGGTCGTAGAGAGAGAACAGCCGAGCTCACCAGTCTAGGCTTTGTCGGAAAAGGAGAGAAAGAAAAAAACAAACGCTCCACTTGTTACGGCAACGGTAAGCGTTCCAAAGAGGCCGACAAAGAGAGGGGTCATTCCTACCCGCCGTACCAGGGCGAGATCGGTATTCAAGCCGATGCCGGCCATGCCGCACAGAATAAAAAACTTCCCGAGTGCCACACTCTCACGAAAGAACGGTTCCGGAAAAAGCTCAGCCGTCCGACACCCCGCAAAGAGAAAATACCCGAAGAGAAACCACGGAAACCCACGAGCCGCCTCACGAAAAGTAGCGTGCGATGATGTCCGGAACGCGAGGAAGAGTACGAGAGGGGCGATAAAACAGTTCCGAATGAGCTTCACCCCTGTTGCGACTTCGCCCGCAGCATCTGAATACATATACCCGGCAGCAACGACCTGCGGCGTTGAGTGCACCGCGGTTCCAACGAAATAGCCAAAGAGCTGGTCCTCAACGCCCAACAACGAACCGAGCAGTGGATAGGTAAAGAGTGCGAGGACCCCCCAGATCGCCACGGTCCCAATGGCGTAGCTCGTTTCCTCCTCTTCTGCTCGGAGGAGTGGAGCACAGATCGCGATCGCAGTGCCACCACAGATGGTTGTCCCCACCGCAAGCAAGATCCCTAAACGTGAGGAGAGCGCTGCTCGACGAGCACAGAACCAGGTGGCACCTCCACCAACCATCATCGTGACGAGAATAAGCAGGAGGATGCCAACCCCCTCTCGGTACACGATTCGGAGATCAAATCCCGCTCCTATCAGGACAATCCCGACAACGAGCAACTTCTCAAAACTCTTAACCCCCGCTCGACCCCACTCTGGGAGCATCCCCGCAGCTCGCATCGCCATACCACCGAGGATCACGAGCAGTGCTGGCTCCACCGGCGAACGACCGCCCACCGCAAACAGTGATGAAAGCAGAGTTCCCCCGAATGCCAGTATCCCCAACAGCACCCACCCCGGCACTCTCTCCCGCAACTCACGCCACTGCATACCAACTCCCCCAAAGACCCCGAGGGAACTGTGCCACTAATCAATTGTCACGAGCAATCCCGGCGTGGCGCTTAACCCTTGCGGACCGGCACTAT
>JALEGQ010000131.1 GCA_022763385.1 bacterium | reverse complement strand
TTGGGCGAGTTTTTAGGACGAAAGTGTACTGCACGTACAGTGAGGTCTAAAAACTCGATCAAAGTTTCAAGATGTGCTGCTATTGTGGGAGCAAAGTAGTCTACGGGCAAATTTTTATGCAACGTTGGGGTGTACTAAAGCGAGAGGAACTCGGCGAAGGTGACGTTCGGGTTACGTTCGGCGGCGTGATCCTTTTCCCACGCACTGGTGTAGAGCATAATACGCTGTCCGTCACGATCTTCCGCTAGTAGCGCACCGGAGGGTTTGTCAAAGCCGTCTATGTCACCGATGAGCCATACTCCGTGACGGTAGGACATGGTTTCACGTTCAGTTTTTACTCCGTACTCACTTTCGAGACGGAACTGCAGTACTTCAAATTGGAGTGGTCCTACGGCGGCAACAAGTGGGCCCTGAACGGTGGTTGAGAGTGTTTCGAGTATGAGTACTGCTCCTTCGTTTCGAAACTGTTTCATCCCTTTCTCAAAGGCTTTCCGCTTGAGAGCATCAGTGGGACGAAGCCGGCACACGACTTCGGGTGGAAACTTCGGGAGCGGGGGATAGTGATAGCCTCCACGAAGTGACACGGTGTCACCAATGGCAAAGACTCCGGGATTTACGACTCCGACAATATCACCCGGATAGGCGGCATCAACGGTCTGACGTTCTCCTCCAAACATATTGTGGGAGCGAGAGAGTCGAATGTCCTTTTTGGTCTGACCTTTTCGCAGCTGCTCTTCCTGATGAGATTCATGCTTTACCACGAGGTCCCGCTCGAACTTTCCAGAGCACACCCTCAAAAAGGCCATGCTGTCACGGTGTTTGAGGTCCATGTTCGCTTGGACTTTAAAGACGTACCCGCTAAACGGTTCTTCAGCGGGGTCAATCGCTGATTCTTCGTTCTTGGAGATCAGCACTTTTCTCTTTGAGGGGTAGGGGGCGAGCTCAGCAAAGGCGTCAAAGAATGGTTCGATCCCAAAGTTAATGAGGGCAGAACCAAAGAATACGGGTGTGAGTTTTCCAGCGAGAAATTCTTCGGTGGTGAAGGGGTTTCCCGCTTCCTGGATCAGTTCAAGTGATTCCTCAAATTGCTCCAGTGTTTCCGGTTCGAGATCTTTTCGGTCTTTCAACTCCGCTTTTGAACAGACCTCCATGTGAGCAGCGGCAGCCCCTCCGTGTTCAGATCTGGTGAAAAGGAGGACGCGGTCCTTCCTGAGGTCATAGACTCCCTGGAAATCTTCTCCCTGGCCAATCGGCCAAAAGAGTGGAGCAGACCGGATTCCAAGTGCTTCTTCCAGTTCAGAGAGAAGGTCAAGAGGCTCCCGGCCGGGGAGATCTAGTTTGTTGATGAAGGTGAGAATCGGAATGCCTCGCATGCTACAGACGCGGAACAGCTTACGGGTTTGCGGCTCGACGCCTTTCCCGGCATCAATCACCATTACGGCGCTATCAGCAGCGGTGAGCGTGCGGTAGGTGTCTTCAGAAAAGTCTTGGTGACCGGGGGTGTCGAGAACATTGATGACGACATCTTTATACACAAACTGCATCGCAGACGCGGTGATCGAGATTCCCCGTTCTTGCTCCATCTGCATCCAATCGGAGGAGGTGCTTTTCTGCTGTTTTCGAGCGTGGACCATTCCGGCGGTTCGGATCATCCCGGCATAGAGAAGCAGTTTCTCCGTCAGTGTTGTTTTTCCAGCATCAGGGTGACTGATGACGGCAAAAGTCCGCCGTTTTTCAAGCTCTCCCTGAATCTGTGAGCGATCGTTGGTCATGGTCTCTTTCTTGAGGTGCAATCGAAGCCGAAAAGTATACACCTAATCGCTTCTCGGGGGAAACCGCGGGCTGGGGGCTTTACAGGAGTTGAGGGGGGCCAAGAGCTTAAGAATCTCCTGAGCTGTGCCGATTCTTTGGTGGGGAGTGGAATGGTTTCTCGTAGCGAGGTTCGCGAAGATCGCTTATCGTTGGGAGGGAGATTCCGAGAGGATGGGGAGATATATGCCGAAAGACGTTGTCGCTGCTGTTATCATTAATAAGCCGGACGGAAAGCAGGAGCGTTTTGTCCTCAAGGATCAAGATGAGTTGCGGATCGGTCGAGAAGAATCGAACGATATTCTTATCAGCGAGTCTGGTGTCTCGCGTTTTCACGCGACGTTATCAGCTTCAACCAACGGGGTGGTGCTCTCTGACCTCGCGAGTCTGAACGGGACTTTTGTAAATGGAGTAAAACTCTCCGGGATGCGAGATGTGAGCTCCACCGATAAGGTCCAGATCGGGGCGACGAAGATTCGTCTTGAGCTCACTACGGAGGGGGCTTCGCCGGAGAGTCGCTCTTCTCGCGCTCGAGCAATGACGGCGCAGATGCGACCGATATCGGTTTCTGTTCTCGTACTCCGTCTGGTGCCGAAGGTCTCTGATGATGAGCTTTCTGAGCAGGTACGGGCGGTGACTGACTCATGGATTGCTTCGGTGAAAGAGGTGATCGAGGAGTTCGACGGGATTGTTGATAAGAAGCTTGGAGCGAGTATTGTGGCTCTTTGGATCGGAGATGATCCGAAGAATCAGGCGCTTCGAGCGATACGGGCGTGTCAGAGAACTCAAGAGCGTACGGCAGCAGAGCTCCCAGATTTTCAGGCTCAGGGAGCGATCGCTTCAGGTCTTGGTCTTCGAGGGGCTCCGAATGATACTGCTTTTCAGGATGGTGCGGTGCGCGGTGTTGATGTGCACAGTGTTGATAGCGCTGGAGCAAGACATCTCAATATTGTAGGCGATCCGATAAATATCGCCTTTCAGATCGCAGAGCTTCACTCACAGACCGAAGCATCGGTGCTTCTCGATAAGCAGACGGGAATCCATATTAAAAGCACTCTTGATCTCGCTTCCATCGGCGAGGTCGATGGCTTTGATGATCCTCTCTTTACAGTTAGTTCTCATCCTTCTTTTTGTCGATGAGGACTTTTTTTCTCAGAGATTTTTTTTCGCTGACTGCCTTTTTGTCAGCAAGAATTTTTTCTTTCGCCCGTTTCGAGCGCCGACGCTTCTGACGTCGTATTTTTTCGCGTTCTTGTTCTTGCTTACTCTCCTTGCCCTGTTGCTCGTTCTCAACTTTTTCACACAGCGCTCGACGGGCGAGAAAGCGGTTCATAGAGAGGCTCCGATCGGCTTGGCATCTGACTTCAAGGCCGCTCGGGAGATGCTTCAGGCGTACGCAATTTGCAGAGGTGTTGATCTTCTGTCCGCCCTTTCCACTTCCTCGAATGAACTGTTCTTCCAGGTCCTCTTCGTGGATCCCGAGCCCGTCCATAACATCGAGCAATTCTTTCTCTTTTGCTGCTGATACTGGATATTTTCCCATGGGGTGTGTGGTGGCGTCGCGGTTGTAGACGTTCGGGCGCCTGTGCTGTTGAGGCTTCAGTGCAGGGTAAGATTTTCCATGTGAATAAGGGGGAACTCAGGGACTTCAACATCGAAGAATTCTCCAGAGTCGTCCACGAAGGTGAATGTTCCTGACATCGAACCGATCGGATCGTGGACAACGGACCAGCTTTCGTACTGGAACTGTTCCTCTGGCTGAAGCACTGGTTGTTCTCCAACAACACCTTCCCCTTTCACGTCGGCTATCTGTCTTCCGGCAGAGACAACACGCCAGTGCCTATTTATCAACTGCACGGTGTGCTCGCCCTTGTTTCGGATCGTGATCTTATAGAGGTGCGCGAACAGGGAGCGGTCGATGTCACTCTGTTCTGAGAGAAAGGAGGGCTCTACCGCAACGGAGATCTCCCGAGTTGATGACATCCATTGCTGCTGGTCCCCTTGTTCTGGCCTGTTCTCTTCCTGGTCCACTTCTTTGCTCGCCATCTTCATTTCCTCCGCTCCGCACAGTAGCCGGACTTTGCCATACGGTATGTAACGAGAAGAGCGTCTGTAAAGAGAGATTCTCATCTTCTTCCGGCCGAAAATTTGCCTCCGAAGGAGGGATTTCGCTATCGTAGAGGGGTGTGAGTCTTCCCGACGGTGGGGAGGTGATTTCAGGAGAAAGTAGGATGGGCAAGGGTGATTCTCGGACGAAGAAGGGAAAGATTAAGCAGGGGTCATACGGCAACTCTCGGCCGAAGACAGAAAAGATCCTCGCTGAGAAGAAAAAGAAGTCTCAGTAAAAAGACATCCGCGAACGGTCGCCTTCCTCAAGCTGCTTGAGGCACTCTTGGAGCGCGGCTCTGATCACGTGGAAGGTGATGATCGGATTATAGTTCGGTTCCTTCAGCGCTTTGGCACTGATTTCGATGTAGAGCACCCCAGGAGGTGCTCCCTCGGAGAGCCCGCCTCGTACCTGGGTGCAGTGGTTGCCGGTTACACCGGTACCATCGTGGACGAACGGTGCCCTGGCGTGAACAGCGTCGATGATGCCGTTCCTCCCGTCGAGGAGGAATTTTTGGTATTTCGGAAGGCTTGCAGACCCGAAGCGGAGTGCTGCCTGTAGGGAGTAATCCTGTTTCCGCTGCAGGTAGAGGCAGCCCCTGACGGCCCCAGTTTCGGGGATCCCCTTTTCGAGAAGCAAGCGGATGGCGTCGAGCGCTGATTGCGTTCGTTCGAGTTCTCGGTGAACGGCGGTGATCGCTCGTTGAACCTCTTCAGGGCACTGTGAGAGGTGTGGATTGCTCTCTGGAAGGAGCATTCCTTCAGGCTGAACCCGGTCCTGCTCGCGGGCGACGTACTCGCTCAGGTCACCAAAATCGGTAGCCTGTACCTCTTCGTCAGTGACCTCCTCTGCTTTCTCGTGAAGGGTTTGAAAGACCTCTTTCCCGAGGGAAGGAATGAGCGCCGATTCCTTTGCCACCCAGAGGTCTTCTGCCTCCGGAAAAAATTGCGGCTCTTGAGCTCGAGCGAAGAGCTCTGAGAGTTGACAGATCACATTCAGGTGGAGCTGCTTCCGGATATCTTCGCCCGGTTCAAGAGGGCGATCTGGCTGGAGGAGTAGGCTCTGCTTGATCTCACGAGACATTTCGAGCTCACGGGCGAATCGGGTCCCGATCTGGTGTGGGGTGATCTCAAAGTATTCACGAAGGGTTTTTTCCAGCGGCTTGCCTTGCGTTTTGTGCAGGGAGAGTGCTTGAGCAAAGAGCTTGGGGTAGTTCCACGCAAGGAGGGAGAGTCCGAGCTGTCGGAAGAGTGCTCCGCTATAAGCGGAGCTTGAGGGGTGCTGAACCTCTTCCGCGAGCGTCTCTGCTGAGACTCCCCCTATCCGGGTGAGTTCATGCAGCAGCTCCTGACTTGGAGAGGCGTCGTTGGCTCGGTGTAAAGAATATGTTCCCGGGTCGAAATGGAAGAGGGTTTCGAGCTGCTCTTTCTCCAGCTCAGCAAGGAGGGAGATCGGATCAAATCCTGTGGCTTCGGGACTGGCAAAGCTTTTGAGCTTTTTCGAGACGGTGAAGAAGAGTCCCGGATCCTTCTTGAGGTCGTCGATGAGGAGCTCTGGTTGGTCGGCGTAGTGTTCATTCGCGATATTGGCCTGAATCCCAACAAGGAGGTCTGCCTCAACTGGTAGCCACCCGTTAGAAAGGTGTTTGAGAGTTTCCTGGGCACGGCGAGACACCTTCCCCGGGGTGGGGAGCGAGATCTTGCGAACTTTCGGTGTCGAGCTTCTTCTCACCGCCATGAGATCTTTCTCCGGATATCTTTCTATCGACCGAAGTAGCCGAAAGGTATAGCCAAATGCCGAGAATTCATGGCACATTCGCGGATGTAGTGTCCCCCGTGGTTACGAAGAATTCGTAGTTTGTGGGCAAAATCTCGGTTTTCTGGAGTTTTCCTATGTCTTTATCGCCGTGTCTTTCGTGGTCTTTCTCCCAGTACGTTTCTTTGGTTCTCTGTGTGCTGGTCCTGTTCCCACAGGGGGCACTTGCCTATGGGTCATGCAACGACTGCCGAGAAGATCATGAGCGGATCTGCCGCTCGGAGTGTGAAGAGCGAGAAGGTGGCGAGGTCTCCTCATGTCTTTCGGCGTGTGCGGAAGAGAAGTGCGCCTCGTTTTGTGGAGCTCAGGGTGGTCGGGAGAAGGCAGAGGCGTGCCTGAGCTGCCAAAATGTTGCGGTGAAGAGCTGTCCAACGACCTGTCAGAAGAAGCTCGGGAAAGAGGCGACTGCTGATGCCCGACAGGGATGTTCGAGAGCGTGTATCGCTGAGCAGTGCTCATCGTCTTGTGCCTTGTCAATAAGTTCCGCTGCGGGGAACGAGTAGAACGCTCTTACTACTTGAAATTACTGTGTTTTTACTGCACTACAGGAAGAGTTGCTCTTTGGGCGTTGATTAGGGAACGGAATTCACGCTTAGTGTATCTATAGAGTTGATACTTCAAGTGAGGTTCTTCATGACCGGATTCGACAAGATGCAAGAAAAGCCAGTTTCCCCTTCAGCAGAGATGGCCCCTGGCGTGAAGGGCAGTGAACTTGGAAGTCTTGAAGGTGCTGTGGCACCAGCTTCAGCGGAGCTCCTCGCATCTGTGGTGGAGTACGACCTCTCTGGGGTGTCGTATGCTCACGGCGGGGTGCGATTGGTGGTCGATTCCTCTGCCCCCGAGGCGTTCGAGCCTGAGTCTCGTGCTCCTGAAGCCGAAATGATCTCTCTGCCAATGGTCTCTGTTGGTGGTCGTTTTCTTGAGGGCATCGCCGCTCAGGAGGCCCTTCGCCGGGCGGATGAGCTTTTGGGGGGTGGGGTTGATGCTGGGAATGATGCGCCCCACGCGGCGGGTTGCACCATCTCAGGAGATTATGAAGACCCTCGCGATTATCCGGAGTATGGCCGCCAAGAGCAGGGCGGAGCGTCGAGGAATGTCTTTCACCTCTCTTCAGGAAAGCGTCTCTCGCATACCTTATCCGCTGCTTAAACCCCAGCGTTGCATAAAAATTTGTTCGTAGAGCCGCAAGAGTAGTGCAGATTGGGGCTTTGAGCGAGTTTTTAGGACGAAAGTGTACTACACGTAC
>JALEGQ010000130.1 GCA_022763385.1 bacterium | reverse complement strand
GTACAGTGAGGTCTAAAAACTCGATCAAAGTTTCAAGATGTGCTGCTATTGTGGGAGCAAAGCAGTCTACGGGCAAATTTTTATGCAACGTTAGGGTTCACTATCTCTTGGCCGGCAGCTCGGGAGCAAGCGCCTTCAACACGCCAGCCTCAAGTTCGTCCAGAGTCACCGCTCTTAAACTC
Source organism: bacterium (assembly GCA_022763385.1). GTDB lineage: Bacteria > Bdellovibrionota_C > UBA2361 > UBA2361 > RFPC01 > RFPC01. Next base: position 8,110 of record JALEGQ010000130.1, on the reverse strand, counting down.
GTCTTTCTCGACCCGTCGAGTATCGAGTGGCAGAAAGGGGAAGAGGATCGAGAGAGGTCCTGTCGATGCTCAGCACACCCCTGATCTGAATAGAACAGCGACAAAAAAGTATCTTTACTCAATCCCGGCTCCCAAAGATCCCACAGATCTCCATCCAGCGAATCTCTCTCCGCCCCATACCGGTCGTAAAATTGAGGATTATCAACCGAAGTAATGGCCACCTGAGGCGGAATATCATTCGAAACAAGAGCACACCGCTCCAGGGTCATCCCTCCTCCGATCGGAGCCGCCAAGAGCTCCTTTCCGTGCAGGGCACAGAGCGCTGCAGCAAGGAGAAGCTGCTCCGCACCCATCACCCCGATAAAGGAGCCGTTAGACTCTTGAATACCCCGGAGTGCCGTTGCAAGAGCGCCTCCAGGTGAAACCGTCGTGAGTCCGGGACGCCGAATCTTATGGAGATCAAAGCGAAGTCTACTGATCGCCTCTGTCATAGCCTTCAGATTACCTTGAGCCTCACCCTCCTTGGGCGCCTCACTGAGGAGATAGAGCGACCCATCCAGGGCGAGCAGTTGGTCCCGAAACACCGCTTCTATCCATTCCCCATGGATATCCTCTCCTACATGAGGGAGTTGAAGACACTTCTCAGTAAAATTACGCTCTTCTCGCTGCTCACCGATCGCGACGAGATGTGATCTTCCAACACACTCCAACGCCTTGGATGTTAACTTCATGACCCCAACCGCTGAGATCGCATGGTGTGACTCATTTAACAGAAGCCCTTGAGTTCCCTCAATGGGAAGCGCAACACAGTACCCGGGAAAATGCTCTTCCGAGATCCGCGGCGGTGTCTCCATCTGAAAAACACCACTCGCTTGCTCCCTCTTTCCGCCCCCTTCCACGCTCGCAGGCGGTGCAATCACCCGACTGGTAAAGCCCACGGGAAGATTTGCCTTCATCTGCTCTCGCATCCCGTCAAAGACCCGTCGCGCATGCGGAGTCCGTCGCTGCCCCGTTGCCTTCACCCCAGCAAGCACACGCGCACTCGCTGCCGCGACGACACTCGCTCGCAGTAATTCTCGCTCTGCTTGAAAAGAAGGGGTGAGCGCAAAATCGGCCATAAGGCTCCTTAAGATGGCTAAGGTATGGATACCACATGTCAGAAAACTACTGAAGGGCTCCCTCCTGTCCCCCTATGCGACACGAGGCTTTCCCCCTTTAATAAGGACATTCTCGACCTGATCACCGAAATGAGACGTTAGCGATTCTTCTGAGGACACTTCGCCGGCACCTCTTGAAGTTGCCGGTAGATCTGAGAGAGATCTTGGGAATCGCTTGGAACACACCACGAAATCGGCAGTTCACGAGCAAGCACCTCTGCCTCCTGCTTTAGGCGGAGAGAGGCGTGCTCCTCAGTGAAGAGGAACACCGGAAACCGAAAGCGCTGCAGGAAGGGAAGCGCGTGAAAATTTCCTTCCTGTACCCGAAAAGGAAGACCGAGGGGAAGCTTCCTCTCCAGCCAGGAGGAGACCTGCTCCCATGAAGAGTGCAACGGTCGGGTTTCTCCTCCTATTACGAGAGCATTCCGAATCCGCTTCTGTTCCCGGATGGCGACCTTCCAGAGGAGCATCGAGAGGGAACCGGTGGTAACGAAGGTGGCCTGTCGAATTCGCTGCTGCTCGAGGTACTCAAAAAAAGCCTCTTCTACCTCAGAGAAATTCCTTCCAGAAAGGTGCGGAAAAGAAACTTCGTGAAGGGTATTCTTCTCAGAGAGCACTTCACGCAACGTTTCCAGCGAGGAGGTATCTGGCTGAAAGAGTGCTCCGCCATACTGCTCGTCTCGGAGGAGGCACACCGCCCTTCCCTTTCCTCGAATCGGCGCTGCTTGAAGTAACTCTCCCAAAAGACTCCTCCATAGGGGGGATCTGCCCCCGCGAGTGTACCCGTTCAGATGCCCTTCGAAACATGAAATAACCCAGTGTAACCGCTCAGATTTTTGTCGCTGTCGAGGAAGCGGATACGGGGACGAGCGGAGGCGTACGTTTGGTACACTGAGCACGGCCCCGTACCCGCTGACGAAGCTCTCTGCGTTGCTTTTCCCCTGGAAAAGCGTCAGCAGAGAGTTGTCCGCGCTGCCTTGGCAGCAAAGGACAAACAGCGGCAAAAAGCTGAACGGTTACCCGCAAGTTTGCTCGTGAATGTCAGGTATGTAAAGCTCTCCCTCAGGCATCGCTTATTTTCCTGCTTAGTTTTTAACTCGGAGAACAACCGTGAAGCGCTCAGCCTCAGAGAGTTCAAAAGAGAACATCGTTCGCCGGGCTACCGAGCTGCAATTTCAACAACGCAGCTTCCAAGAGAAGATCGCAGCCGCGGCTCAGAGTTTGCGGGGTCAGATTGCAGCAGAAATTGCCGCGCTCGAACGAGAAGCACGGCAAGAAGAAAGTTCACCCTCAGCTGGCCCCTTTCGCCTTCTCGAAGAAGAACTCGAAGCACACGAAGATGCCATTCCCCGTCCAATGGCAGCACCAACCCGAAGATATGAGTGCAAAAACTATGAGCGCTGCCTCGAGATAGCCGCAGCGCTAAACTGGGAGAGCTTCTCATGCAAAAACTGCCCCGGCGAAATGAATGAGCAACTGATCTGGCAGGCCCATAGCGCTCAGAGACACGACGCGGTTTCCCAACAAGTATGTGACCTTCCGACCCTCGTCTGTATCGCGGGGGGAAAGAGGGAGCCCGAGTAGATTAGCTCTTCAGCTTCAGCAACTTTTGTGGTTCAAAATACCAGAGTACTCCTCCGACTCCGGCGAGAATATAGCTTTTGGCGCGGATAATGATCGCCACTCCCATCGCCTGCTGTGGTGTTGCTCCAAGTGCGGTGAGGTAATAGAGAAACGCCCCTTCTTGAAGTCCGAGTCCCTGCGGGGTGAGGGGGATTGCACTGATAATGAGAATAACCGGAAGGACGACGATCATCTCCGTAATGGGGATGTCACCCCACCCAACGACCACCGCACAGGCCCAAATATTCCCGATGGCTACGGCGTGAAAGAGTAATGAATAGAGGAGCGCTTGCACCACCGCGAAGGGAGAACGACAAGCAAATCGGATGGCATCTTGAAAGGCCTTTCCCGCTTTGACCACCCGTTCTCCGAGTTGAGGAATATGCTCCGCAAGCGAGAGCGCTCGTTCCGAGACGAGCAAAAATGAGAAGACGGCAAACCCTCCCGCAAAAAGCAGGAGAGGCACTCGTAACGACGGCTGGATATACTTGGAACTCCACATCCCGATCAGACCAAGGAGCAACATCGCCAAAAGACCGGAGTACCGTTCGAGAAATGTCGCTGCTGCCGCCTGCGACTGCCCATGCCTCTTCCCGAGGTACCAACTCCGCAGTGCATCTCCTCCCACAAACGAGGGCAGGATGAGATTGACAAAATACCCGATCAGGTAGAGGCGAAAGAGGAGCGGGAGTGCTTCGTGCCTCCCCTGAGCATGGAGCAACCCCTGCCACTTAAAAACACTGATAGAGACAAGCACGGCACTGATCAGGAGGAGGATGGAAAACTCCTGTAGAGAAACGGCTGAGAGCACTTCCAAGAGATCGGCGGGAGACACCCACCAAACGAGAGCGGCAAAGAGCACTACGGCGAAACCCACCTTTACCGCGTGAAGCACAAGCCCCCGTCGGCTGCCTCCAGATACTTCACCTCCTGCCCTTCCAAGCTTCAACGAAGCTCTCCCTGGAAGTGTGAACCCCGACGAGAGTCTCGCGACAGAGCGTTTCGCCTGACGCCTCCCTGAGAGAGACGACCACGTCGCCCACCTGCACTCCGCTCGAGCACCTGCTCATACCCCTCCTGGGTAAGTCGTGCCGTATTCTCCCAAGAGAAGCGCGCAGCCTGATCGCGGCCACGCTCCGAAAGGGAGTGCTGAAGATCTCGACTCTGAAGGACCGCAAGTAGCTTTTCCGTGGCCTCACCCACCTGAGTAGGAGAAAATTGCAGCGCCGCCTCCCCAACAACCTCCGGAAGCGATGAGGTATTGGAACAGACTACCGGAGTTCCAGAAGCCATCGCTTCCAACGGGGGAAGCCCGAACCCCTCATAGAGGCTCGGATAAAAGAAGATATCTGATTCACGGTAAAATGCGCGCAGGTCCTCGTCCGAAACATATCCCGTAGAATACACTGCCGGCTCGATCTCAAGGTCTGCAACATGCTTCAGAAACTGGGGATACTGGTCATCTCGAGAGATCTCTCCCGCCATCACGAGCACCGGAAGCTCTCCGGTGACAGCACCGTGTGCGGCAAGAGTTCGTCTCGTTTCCGCAAACGCTTCCAAGAGAAAGTGAATATTCTTCCTCTGATCAATGCCCCCAACATAGAGAACAACAGGGGTACCCTCACCTACTCCGATCACGCTTCGCAAGCGATTCTCCTTCTCGTGCTCTTCCGCAAAGGAGGGATCAACACCGAGAGGAGTCACGATAATCTTGTCACGCTTTACCCCGAGAAGGCGGTGCACATCATCCTTGGTATTCTCACTGATCGCAAAAACAGCCCGAGCATTTCGGATCGACTGGAGTTCTAGCCACCGAGCAAACTGAAAACGGACATCATTCTTCTTTGGAGCATAGAGCTCCTTAAAGATAAGGGGAATGAGATCGAGGACCGTTACCACAAACGGAAGCGGACTCCAGGTCGGGGCATCCGCATGAACAGGAAAGTGCAAAAGATCCGCACTGAGGAGCTCTGGTTGCGAAAGTGAAAGCGGATAGAGCAGTTGATGACGGACGGTGGTCTTGCCGGCGGGGAGGTAATCGACTAAGCCATCTAGCATGCCCCCTCTTCCAAGCTCTGTGTAACGAAAGGAAGAGAGCTTGGAAAGCGAAGAGCTCTCATCAGCAGCAGAGGTCATCGCCGAGAGACGAGAAAAGAGTTCGGAAACATACCGTCCGGTCCCCCGGATAGAGTGGGCTCGAAACTCCGGATCGAGCGCACTCGTATCAAGCGCAACATGCATCTCTGTCCTCCCCCTCTTGCTCACCCACTGAAACCGCCTTCTGACGTGAGAAAAAAACATCTTCAACGTTTTTGGCAAATGTCGAGTATGAAAACTGCTGCACCCGAGCCCTTCCTGCCGAGATGACCTCCTCTCGAAGGCCGCTATTCTCAATGAGCTCTTCATACAGCGCTGCCAAGTGCGCTGGCTCCTTCTCTTTCACCAAGACTCCTCCACTGCCAACCGTTTCCGGAAGCGCAGAAGAAGAATAAGCAACCACAGGAAGTCCAAAGTGCATCGCTTCGATCACCGGAAGACAGAATCCCTCGTGTTCACTCATGCAGAGATACAGGTCGGCATTCTCATACAACGCTCGCAGCTCTGAATCCGCCATGCATCCTGGGAACTCCACCGCATCTCGAAGACCGAGCTGCTCTACCATATGACGGATCGAAAATGCATACAGCTCGGTATCGATCGAAATCCCGACGAGCCACAACCGACTTTCTGGAGCGATGTAATGGCGGAAAAAGTAAAAGCTCCGAACAATATCCTCGAGACACTTGTTCGGGGCGAACCGGCCGACATGAAGGAGTTGGGGGCCGGGAGAGCTCTGCAAGAGAGAGGCGATCCCCAGGTTTGGCTCATGATCCCACCGCTCGGGATCGATCGTAAGGGGAAGTACTATCGGAGAGACTCCGTGAGGACGGAGCTCATCTGCATTAAAGTGCGAGTCCGCGATAACCCGATCAGAGAGATGAAGTAGCTCCGGAAGCTCTTTTTCTCCGGCTCGAATATCGTCAACGATCCTCGGGTTCACCCCCTCAAACCAAAAAGAGGGCGTCAGGTTGTGGTAGATAATGGAGCGGGTCGCCGTGTGGAGCTTGCGATAGAGCTCGTTCAACGGAGACCCGAGGGAGTAGTGCAACACGACCTCCCCGGAGAAATCCTGAGGGAAGTTCTCAATCGGTTTCGAAGCACCTTCCAATTTCGGATGGGTGTGGAGCGAGAAGATCTCACTTTCGTATCCTCGTTCTCGGTATACTCGCTGGAGCGCAAGCACCTCACCTGATATGGCGTCACCGTAGCTCAGCGTGTGCACGAGCTGGTGAATCACTTTCTGCTCATCGAGCGTCCCTTCTCCCACCGCGTTCTCCACCTCCTGGCCTGTTCCAAACGCAAAAGTATATCTCTCCTCGCCGAGCAATACCACTTCTCCAGCCTATCAGACTGATATTTCAGAGAATTTTCTGGAGAATTACTCAGAGCGCTTCTGCGAAGCGTTCTCGATGAGAGCGATACACGAGCACGCCAAGAAGAAATGAAGCACCACTCCAGAGCAGCAACTGAAGCAAGACGAGACTTGAGAAAAAACTTCCCTCAAAGAGTACCGCCTGGTAGGCACTCGTAAACAGGGCAAAGGGGTTAAAGGTCAATAGCGGCTGAAATGCAGGGGGCACCACATCCTCAGGATAGAGAATTGGACAGAGGAAGAAGAGGAGGGTGAGGGCATTTCCGACGAGGTGCTGAACATCTCGAAAGTGGACGTTATAGGTCGCCAACAACAGCGCGATTCCGTAAAGAAAGACCGTCTGTACACCGAGGAGAAGCGGGAGCATCACCAGTGACGGGTGAAATCTCATTCCCGCAAAGAACATAAAGAGGAAGAGCAGTGGAAGGGAGAAGAGAAAATGGACGAGACTCGTCAATACCGCCACCCCCGGGAGGAGATGGGCCGGAAAGAGGCTCTTGGTAATAAGACTACCTCCCGAAGAGATCGAGGTACTCCCCTCAAGAAGAGAAGATGAAACATGAAGCCACTGAAGTAAGCCGCAGAAGAGAAAAATAGTGTAGTTCTCAACCTGAGCAAACCGAATGTAGTACTGAAAGACGAGCGTATACACCGCCATCAAACAGAGCGGATTGAGAAAAGACCACAGCATCCCGAGAAGAGAACCCCGATACCGAGCATAGAGGTGCCGCTCGACGAGCGCTGCAACGAGCGCGCGGTATTTCCAGAGCTCACCAAAGTGCTGAACAACACCGGTGCTCCGCCCTCGCGTTGTCGCTACCACTTCTCTTGATGTCATGCCGTCTCCATAAATCTCTTTCGCACTGAATCAGTCGGGCTCTTGTTGCGACCACCGCGTTTCGAGATACACCTTTCCAACCTGTTGCTGCGACGAACGAACCGAAAAACGTACCCCCCGCTTCCAGTAATCGTAGGCGTACCCATCCTCACGGTGCACTGCGACATCGAGCCAATGCTCACCAGAAAGCAAAGAAAGACGGGGAATGAGGCAAAATGCTTGCCCCTTTTGAGAAGAGCCATTCGGCCGAAATTCCGCTTCAACGCGCTCGATATCAGTGTTCGTCCCAAAAAGCTGGGAGCCATCGCCGTGATCGATTCCGATACCGAAGACAAGCTTCTCATCGAGCTTTTCCCGGAGGTGATAGTCAATACGAACAAGCACAGGCTCATTCGGATGAAAGACAAACTGCTCTCTCCACCCTTCACCGTCCTCTCGCTTGAGCAGGATGACTGACTCGATCTCAACCTCTCGACTCCCCCACCGCTCAAAGGCATCCCCACCTTCCTTCGGCGAATCTCCCTCTTCTGAGGAGCCCGCCAAGGGGTCGTCCCCCTCCTCTTCTCCCTTCAGATGAGTAGCTCGCTGTTGCGCGTGGAGCTCTTCAAGCGAATGCTCCTCGAGATCTTCGATAAACTGACGGTACGCATCGATCACCCGCCGCGGCTCTCCGCGGTCCATCACCTCTCCGCTATCGAGCCAGATCACCTCATCGCACCACCGCTCAACGGAACCGAGATCATGGGTGACCAGCAAGAGGGTCACCCCAGCCTCTCGCAACTGGGAGATCTTATCCTTGCACTTACTCACGAACCCCTCATCACCCACCGCGAGCACCTCGTCGATCAAGAGCACCTCCGGATCGGAGTGAATAGCGAGACTAAATCCAAGCCGCATAAACATCCCAGAGGAATAGGTCCGAACCGGCTCATCGATACAGTGTGCGAGCTCAGCGAACTCAACGATCTCATCGAACCGCTCCTGGATATCTCGCTTTGAAAGACCCTGAATCATCCCTCC
>JALEGQ010000013.1 GCA_022763385.1 bacterium | reverse complement strand
GCAGCAAACCTCTTCTTCAACCCTCGGGACCGTCATCTTGGACAGATTCAATCCCCCGGAGACATCGAGGCACTTATGGAACAGGGGGATGAGTTTCAGATCGGCCTCGGAGACATCACCGACTACAGTTGGAAGAACCTCCTCGATCTTGAGGCGTGCACGAGCTGCGGGCGGTGTCAGGATGCCTGTCCTGCATACCTCTCGGGAAAGCCGCTCTCTCCGAAGTGGCTGATCCTCGATTCACGAAATCACCTGCTTTCTCTCGAGATCCAAGGAAAGCTTCAAGAAGACTCCCTCCTCCCCACTCCACTCAAAAAGCTGGACAATACCTTGCAGAGAAACTATCTCGCAGCAAGTTCACACCTCTCGGTACCAGAGAACGGGGAACAGGCCGTCCTGACTGACCACACCTTTCGAGCTGAGAACGAAGCAGTTCAGAACGCGACACGAGCGATCGGTGGGGACTCCTCGGCCCGCATGGCGGGGGAGGTACTCGACGAGAATGTGTTCTGGAGCTGCAACACCTGCCTCGCCTGTGTGCAGGCCTGCCCAGTGGGTATAAACCACGTCGATCAGATCGTCGGCAACCGACAGAATCTCGTGCTGATGCAGGGAGAAGTCCCCTCTGAGGCGGCGAATACCCTCCGCTCCCTCGAGACGAGGTCCAACCCATACGGTGCTCCGGAAGACCGGGTGAACTGGTTGGAGGGGCTTGATGTGCGAGTCTTGCAGGAGGGAGATTCCGTTGATTTCCTCTACTGGGTTGGATGTGTGTCGTCGTACGACAAGAGGAAGCAGAAGATCGCCCGAGCACTCGTCACCCTGATGAAGGCCGCCGGCCTCAACTTCGGTATCCTCGGCACCACCGAAGGGTGTACCGGTGACCCTGCCCGGAGGCTTGGTGAGGAGAACCTCTTTCAAACCCTTGCGAAGCAGAATATCTCGGTCCTGCAGGGCATTCGATTTGAAACCCTCGTTGCCAACTGCCCTCACTGCTTTAATACCATCAAAAATGAGTACCCAGAGTTCGGGAATCTCGGAGAGGGCCGCTCTCCGGAGATCATCCACCACTCCGTACTCCTCAAGCGACTCCTGGCAGAGAACAAGCTCCAACTCGACGAGAAGGCAGAGACCTTTACCTTCCATGACCCCTGCTATCTGGGCCGATACAACGATGAATACGACGCGCCCCGAGAGACGCTCCGAGGAAGCGGAATGCTTCAGATCTTGGAGCCTGAACGCTCACGTGAGAAGGGAATGTGCTGTGGTGCTGGTGGTGGACACTTCTGGATGGATCTCAAGCAGGGCGAACGGGTGAATAAGATTCGAGTCGACCAGCTCGCTGAAACGGGAGCAGAGAAGATCGCCACGGCGTGCCCCTTCTGCATGCAGATGCTGGAAGACGGCATCAAGATCACTGACCGGGAAGAAGAGCTTGAGGTAAAAGACCTGGCAGAGGTCCTCGTCGAACGACTCCGCCCTCACGGGGATGCTCAGGGGGCTCAGTCCGGATAAAAAACGTCCCGAGAGGAGACGAAAAGAAAAAGGGCACCTCTTACTGACCAGCAAGAGGTGCCCTTTTCTTTTAGCTCAAAAGAGAACTACAGCTCAAATAGAGAACTATAGCACTGAATCCTTGAGCGCCTTAGAAGCAGTAAATCGAACCCGCTTCTTCGCAGCGATATGGATAATCTCTCCAGTCGCTGGGTTTCGTCCCATACGGGCCTTGGACTTCCGAACATACATCTTTCCGAGGTTTACGAGCGGAATACGGTATCCTCGCTTCAACGCATCAGTAACGAAGGTAGACATATCTTCCCAGAGCTCCTTCGCCTGTGACTTCTTCTCGAGCCCGCAGAACGCACGGAGATTTTCGAGGAACTCAGACTGAGTGTAGCTGAGGGTAGAAGTATTCTTCGGCTTCGTCGCCTTCTTCGCCTTTACGACCGGCTTCGGAGCTGGCTTTGCCGCCCGAGCAGTAGTCTTCTTGGCTGGAGCCGCTTTCCGGCTAGTGGTTTTCTTCTTCGCTGCTGCCTTTTTAGTGGCGGTCTTCTTCTTTGTTGCTTTCTTCTTCGCAGTGGTTTTCTTCGCTGCTGTCTTCTTCTTTCGAGCAGGCGCACGTTTAACCGCTGCTGATCGCGAGGACGTCTTACGTGAAGCCGTCTTTTTCTTTGCGGTGGCTTTTCTGGCCATAGGAATGTACTCCAAAATTTTCTATTAGTCGTTACTCGCCCATATCTCCCGGCAACAGTACCGAGCAAAAAGTCGTAGAAAGTCTCGTGAAGCAACCTCTTTGCTGAAGCATACTTCGCTCGACGTCCCACATTTTTTGCTCAAAGATGCCAAAAACGGGGCTTTTCACTTGATAAAGACCAAACTTTACAAAAGAACGCAACTCTTTTTTTGAAAACAGGTGCAAATAACCCCCGAAAAATGGGGCTTATCGGCAATTCCCAATCAGGACTGGGTGCGCTATACCGGTGGAGCAGTGAAACAACAGGGGGAACGATGAAGCAGATCCAACCGGTGGCAGACCTCCACCGTCACCTCCTCGGCTCGATGACGGAGCATTTCGTAACGACTCAGGTCGAGAAGTACACCGGTAAAGATCTCACGGCTCAGTTCAATCCACTTCAGAGGGCCTTTCTCGAGGGAACTCCATTTGGACAGAAGCTACTCCGACACCTCGCGACACTCTCACCGGAGACGACGGCAGGACGGTTTCGGAGTTTTTCCACACTCCATGAGTTTCTCCAGTGCTACCTCGCCTCTAGCGCCCTCGTCCGAGAACCGGAGGACTTTTCGTTCCTGATCCAGGAAGCCATTCGTGAAGCAGCCGCAGAACAGCTCTCCTATGTTGAGTTCACCGTTAGCCCAACCCTCTACCTCTCAGACGCGATATCTCTCCCGGTTCTTGTGGAACTGTTGGAGCACTACTGCCAGACGAGCGAGGAGCTAGCGGTACGGTGGCTTCTTGACCCCGTCAGAAACCGCGGCGGAGAAGCCGCTCTCGCCCTTCTCCGGCAGATTCTCAATCTCTCACCACAAGCTCTCTGCGGAGTCTCTCTTGCGGGAGACGAACGGGCGGCGCCGCTCGAAGAATTTTCTGGATATTTCCGTTTGGCGAAGTCGGGAGGGCTCGGGACCACGGCTCATATCGGAGAGGGGCTCGAAGAGACCGATTTTTCGGTCGCCCTAGAGCTTCCCCTCGACCGTATCGGCCACGGAAATGCCTCTATACTCTGTCCCATGATCGTCGATGCCATCGTTGCCAAGGAGATCGCCTACGAGGTGTGCCTGACGTCAAACCGGAAAACCGCCGCAGTTCCGGATGGAGCCCCTCATCCGGTAGCAGCACTATGGAAAGCCGGCGCCCGCCTCACCCTCAATACCGATGACCCCTTTCACTTTGAAACGACGCTGCAGAACGAGGTCGAGAGCTTCCTCACGGAGACGAATCTCTCTCAAGAGGCCATAAGCGCCTTAAACGAAAATGCAATGCACGCCGCATTCGCCCTTACGTCGAAACCCTCGAACACCTGACGCTAAAGTCCTTCGACCTCTCGAACCCTCTTCCGGAAGGACTTCACCCCCTGCTGCCACACGTCAGGGCGGTTGAGGTTGACACCAAGCCGTTTGCCAAGCTCTTGAGGGGTGCGACTGTTCCCTGAGGCGAGGAACTCAATGTACTTCTCTGGGAAGCGGGTAGTATCCGCTCGATACCTCTCAAAGAGGCTGAGGGCGAGCAGCTGCCCGAACGAGTAGGCATAGACATAAAACGGAGTGTGGACGAAGTGCGGAACGTAGCTCCACCACGAGTCGTACTCCGGCGTAATTGTCACTGCGCCGCGGAACATCTCCTCCTGACGGGCCCGCCACATCCCGTTCAGGTCCTCGGTACTAAGCTCTCCCTTCCGACGGGCACCGTGGGCATCCCGTTCGAACTGAAACATTGATATCTGACGGTGGACAGTCGCGATGGTGCCCTCGATGTGGCGAAGACTCATAGAAAGGATGGCGTCTTCGGAACGAGTCCTCTCTTTCAGGTGCTCAAAGAGCACGAGCTCTGCAAAGATGCTTGCGGTCTCCGCGATGGTGAGCGGCGTATCAAAGTTCACGTAGCTCTGTTCGCGCATAAGGTAGGCGTGGATCGCATGTCCGAGCTCGTGGGCAAGGGTAAAAAGATCACTCTCCGTTCCACTGAAATTCATAAAGACATACGGGTGCAGGTCCGGAGTGAGAAACGAGCAGAACGCCCCTCCCCGCTTCCCTTCCCGATCCGCGGCATCAATCCACCCCTTCTCGAAGAACTCGCTTGCAATCCGCCCAAACTCCGGGTGAAAAGCGGTGAAGGCGTCAATAACCATCTCCTTCGCCTTTGGCCACGAAATCTTTCTCGCCCGGACGATAGGAGCATAACGATCATAGTCAAAGAGCTCCCGATACCCGAGCAGATCGCGCTTAAACTCATAAAAGCGAGCAACATCCCGATAGCTTCCGCGCACTGCCTTCACAAGGGAATCTACCGCCTCTCGAGAGGTTTGATTATCGAGATGTCGGGAATCTTCCGGATTCTCGAAGGCGTGGTAGCGATCCCGAATCTCTTTATCCTGGAGAAGCGTATTAAAGAGCAGCGTCAACCGTCGAGAGTCCTCAATAAGCCCCGTAGAGAGCCCGGCATGCGCCGCTTTTCGTACCGAACGGTCTGAGCTGTGGAGGAGATCAAGCGCTTTATCCAGGGAGTATGATTGCGTTTTCTTGCCCTTCGCTATCTCGTAGCGCCGGGTGGCAAACTCCTCGTCGTAGATCCGGACAATGGCACTCCGGCCTGTCAGGCTCAGATCCGTAAAGATCTGCTTTTCTCGCTCTACGAGTTCGTGCTTCTTGTACTGCAGAAGCTGGTGCAGAAAGTTGCGGTATTCGGCGAGTTGGGGACTTTTCGCCAGCTTGAGGAGCTTTTGTCGTGGAAGCGAGAGGAGCTCAGGCTGAAAGAAGGCCATCGTGTTGGAGAGCTCCGCGAAGCGAGTCTTCACCTCTTGCAGGAGCGCTCCCGCACCAGGTCGAACCGCTGATTCCGCAAAGAGCAGGGAAGCGTAATGGTAGGGCTTTACGGCATCACACATCAACGCCTCGTACTGCTCCATAAGAAGGCGAAAGTCGGCAATTTTTCGGCTGTACCGCTCAATCTTCCCGGCATACCGCTTTCGAAAGGCCTCCGCGTCTCGGAGCGACTTCCGGACAGCTCGAGAGATTCGCGCATCATCTGGTGAGCGATAGAGGTCTGAGAGATCCCAGCTCGGAAGCGACCGACCGGTCCGCGATTGTCCTGATTTCTGCCGAGCCCTTCGAACTGTCTTTGCCATTTTGCCCCATCTATTTTCTGGTGATACGTCGTCAGTTAAAACGCTCCTCCTTAAAATGGCAAGAGAGGAAGCATTGCCTCCTCCTCCTGCTCATTGCTACCCTCATCATCTCATGAACACGAAACCACCACGATGGAAAACGGGAGTAGCCACGGAGATCCCCCTTTCAGCAGAGGCGAAGAGATGGCTCGCCGATCGCACTCAATCACAACACTCCGCTGAAGGCCCCTCCGAAGGGAGCAATCCGACACCTGAGCTCTCGGTGGTGATTCCGGCGTACAATGAAGAACACCGCCTCCCTCCGACTCTGATCGATCTCCTCTCGACCCTCGAGAGCTCCTCACCTCACCCCCTCACCTCTTCTTTTGAGATCATCGTCGTTGACGACGGAAGTCGAGATCACACCGCAGAAGTCGCCCGTGCATTTGGTGCCGTATGTCCGCAGATTCGCACGCTCCAACTCCCAAAGAATATGGGGAAAGGACACGCCGTCCGAGCCGGAGCACTCAATTCAAACGGAAAGCTCGTACTCTTTGCTGACGCCGATGGCTCAACACCGATGGCAGAGCTCTCTCGACTCAAAAACGCCATTGAGGAAGGTGCAGATATCGCCATCGGCTCTCGGGCACTTCCCTCTGAAGAGACCACCGTGGAAACCCGGTGGTATCGAAAGGCGATCGGAAGAACCTTTAACTTCCTCGTAAATACCTTTCTCCTCCCAGAAGTCTCAGATACCCAGTGCGGCTTCAAACTCTTCACCCGTTCTGCTGCCATGGAGCTCTTCCGACGTCAGCAGAGCGATGGATTTAGCTTTGACCTTGAGATCCTCCTCCTTGCCCGCAAGCTCGGCATGGAAGTTCGAGAAGTCTCGGTAAACTGGGCCAACGTACCCGGTTCAAAGGTAAACCTCGTCACCGATAGCGCAAAGATGTTCCTCGATATCTTCCGATTCGCGTGGAGACACCGCAATGTCAGGCCAGGATGAGGCTATACCCGAACGCTGGGCCATACGCTGGGGTTCAGTCCCCCTCTACGAAAAAATTTTCCCGTTTGAGCTTTTGCTTCAGGCCAGACATATGACGGACGTTATCATACCCTCGAAACTCTAGCACGCGACCGTCTAACCAACGAGAGGTGCTTCGAAGCGAAGGCGAAAGGAGTTCATCAACCTTAGATTTGGAGTTGAGATCATAGATGTAGAGGAAGGAATAGGTCAGATACACCCGCTCACGCTCGTTGTATACTACCGTGCAGAGATGTTTGATCGGATCTGGAACCTCTCGTTGGGTAACGAGCTGAATCTCAGCAAGAAGCTCCTCAAGCTCTGGATAGAGAGTAGCAAGATGCACGACGGTGGCCCTGTCGAAACGAAAAGTCTGTTCGTTCTCCAGAGCGAAGATCTTTGCGACTCGGAAAAGTTGATAGAACGATATATCCTGAGGGACCACTACCTCAAAGTTCGGCTGTAGGTTAAGAGGGACAAAGTGCTTGGTATCTTTATCCTTCTTCCGAACCTTCCCAGATAAAAGATCATCTTCTCGTTTTTCGATAAAACGGAGCGCTTGAATCGAGGCATGCCTTTTACCGGAAGCACTTTTGCCGGAAGCACTGACACCGATCGCCACATCAAGAGCACCAAAGAGAAACTGCCCAACATCAATAAAACGAGAAAGCTCGTGCTCGCTTACCCCTGTACGGTATCCATCTCTTCGGCGTCCTTCGCGCTGCAGTGCAGACTCCAGCAACGGAACGAACTCCTCCACCGTGATCCATTTCTCCTTCGGAACCTTCGCTGTGAGAAATTCGAACAGCCTCTTCATTCGTTCAAACTTCCGGCAACACCACTCGAAAAGCTCCTGTTCTTCCATCTCATACGGTGAAAATGGTCTTCCCTCATACAAGTGAAGAGCGTCAGGAAGAAAAGATTCCACAAACTGAAAGAGAGAGAGCATTCGCTCGACCTCGAGGGGCAAAGCACAAAACTTCTTCGCCAGTTTCCGGAGATCAGCGACCCTACAGAATCCAGCCTGAGTTTTACCAATGAGAGCACCTGCTCTCGCCCCGTGGAGAATCGCAAAAACTCTCAAAAATCGTCTTGGGGTGAGGTGGGAAGACACCTCCCATTTTCTCTTCTGGAGCTCAAGGAGAGAGAGAAAGGAGAGCTGTTGCACCTGTTGGTCAAACTCCGACTCTATCTTCCGTTTTCTTGCCGCCTCCATATGGAGCTTCACCGCGGGGCTCCAATGAAGAGTAAGGCTGGTATTAATATCAGAAATGCGTATAAGCCCAGTTGCAAGTATTGGTGTGAGCGTTGTTCTCAGATACTTTCGAAAAGCGGCTCCTCCAGAAAAGTAAGAGGTATCTCCACTCTCCTTGGAATACAGATCAAAGAAATACTGCTCCGCTTCACCTGTGTACTCATCGAGAATGGGTATAACCATCTCAACCGTTTCGAGCATCTTCTTGATGGCTTCTTCTGATAACTTCTGAAACTCTTTCTCCTGTTTCTTATAGAACTGCAGTAGGAACTGAATGTATTCAAATCTTCTGTACGGACTTTTACCCGGAGAGATGCTCTTCCACATCAATTCAAGATCTGCCTTTGTTGAGGAGATCAACAGATACACCGGACTTTTCTCATCACAGACAGCGAATATCAACTCCTCAGACGGAAGGTAACACTTTGAGTCTTGAACCCAGAAAAGAATCCCTTGTGAGGTAAGCATCTTCTGATGCTCGAGAGACAATTTTGTAAACCACTTCTCCGGCAAGCAGTACTGATCCGCAAAGGCTGAAAGCAATTTCTTCTGGAGAGGCTTCGGAAGGTCAAGGAAGAGCGTTCTCAACTTCTCTGAGATCCGGAGGTAGCTATAGTAATCATCATCATCGAGGTACTCCATCTCGAATATCCTGCCTATCTGATGCTGCAGCTCTTTCGGTTGTTTTTTTAACAATGAGATGAGTTTCACGGCATGCGTTCCAATTATGAATTTATAGTCTCAACTATCGCTCCGAAAACTCAACCGTGCGACTCGGCAGAAGAGTAATCCAGTTTAAAATCGATACACCCATACCCGTATCCCTGCTCTGCAAGAAATAGCTGGCGACGAAGTCCATATTCTTCTTCGGTTGTTCCAGCCGTAATAACGGAATAGAAGTGAGCCTGATTCTCCCCCGGTTTTGGTCGTAGAATTCGGCCTAGTCGCTGAGCTTCCTCCTGTCGTGATCCGAACATTCCAGAAACCTGAATCGCCACCGAAGCGTCGGGGAGATCTACCGAGGCATTCCCAATTTTAGACACGATGAGTCGACGAATCCTCCCCTCTTGAAAAGCCTGATATTTTTCTTCTCTTTCTTGCTGCTTGGTACTGCCCTGAAGAAGAGGAATATCAAAGTACGTGGCCAACTCCTCAAGCTGATCAAGGTACATTCCAATAATTAGCACGGGACTCTCTTCGTGTTGGCGGAGCAACTCTTCCACCGCCTGGAGTTTTAAAGGATTTGTAGAGGCCATTCGAAAGCGAAATCGTTTCTTGGCCTGTTTGATATCATGGAGGAGCTCAAAGGGGGCAGGAACTCGCACCTGATAACAGTGCGCCTTTGCAAGCCATCCCTGTGTTTCCAGGAGTTTCCACGGAGATTCATATCGCTTCGGCCCGATCAGTGCGAACACATGGCCCTCTTTCCCGTCCTCCCGGACGAGAGTGGCCGTAAGCCCAAGCCTCCGACGCGCCTGTAGAGCTGCAGTAACCTGAAATACCGGCGCGGGAAGAAGGTGCACCTCATCATACACAATCAGCCCCCAATTCTGTGCTTCGAAGAGCGCAAAGTGGCGAAACGGCTCTCGCTTGCTCTTTCGTGAGGTGAGGATCTGATAGGTCGCGATGGTAAGGGGACGAATCTCTTTTCGAGCGGCCGAGTACTCCCCGATATCGTCTTCTGTCAGCGAGGTTTTTTCGAGCAATTCTCGTCGCCACTGTTTGAGCGCGGTGGTGTTGGTAACGACAATGAGGGTCTGCATGCCGAGCTCTGCAATGATTCCCATGGCAACCACCGTTTTTCCCGCTCCGCACGGAAGAACCACGACTCCTGACCCTCCAAGTGGCGAATTGTTCCGATAGTAGCCATCGAGTGCATCTCGCTGATACGGTCGAAGTTGTACCGTATCGCGCAGGGAAACAGAGAGAGGTGCGCCATCGGCATACCCCGCCAGATCGAGCACCGGAATGCCGATCTCCATAAGCGCCACCTTTATGGGGCCTCTCTCAAGTGCCTCAATCTCCGCGGTCCAAACATCACTCTGAGGATCTTTCCGGTACGGTTCTTCCAGAAGAGCCGCTCGGAGCACATCAACCTGAAGCAGGTGATGGAGTAGCGCTTCATTTGCCACCGAAATTAAGATCGCTCCCTCTTCGGTCCTTTCAAAACGCACCAGACCCCAGAGCGACATCACTTCGCGAATACGCGACTCGACCGCAGCCGGAATCGGGAAACGAAGAAATGGGGCAGCTCGCTGAAGAAGATCATCAGGCAACATCCCAAGTGCCGCGGCATTCCACAGCGAGAGGGGGGTAATCCGATAGGTGTGAATATACTCCGGACACTTCACCAGCTCAGCAAAGGTCAGAAGAAAGTCTCGCGCCTCTGGAAAAGACTCAGTTTGAGCCTCCAGACTCACCGTCATATCAGACTGAAACGTAATACATCCACTCATAGGAACTCGGCATAATAACCACTTTCCACCATATATCGAAGATTTCGAGAAAAAGTTTCCTCATTCTCAAAAAAAGGAAAAGTCATCCCGGAGACGAATTTACTAACCCCTCGAAATCACTGAATAAATAAAAACGCACGGGTGTCAGACACCCATGAGGTTTTGGGCTAAGTGACTGAAATGCCAAGGCATTCAAGGTTTGGTGCAAAAACCTGTGGAAAGCTATTTGTCGATCTGGATCTGAGCCGTGTCTTCTGCTTGGAACTGAGGGGTTTCGACGGAAAACTCTCGATTATTTGGGACAGTTGGGTCGTCGACGTCGATATCAACCGATACTTCGCCGTCTGAGAGGCTGTCTCGCGCTTGAAGTTCAAACTGAACAGTGCCCTCACCGTCTCGGTCGAAGATGTCTTCGGCGAGAAAGAAAACGAGAAAACGGTCTTCATCGTCACCATCAACACTCTCGTCAGGCTCGATCTCCTCTTCGTCGCCGTCTATCACCAGCTTCGCTGTTCCTCCGACATACGAGAGCGCCTCCGGGAAGTTCACCTTGACGACGACACCATCCTCATTCACTTCAAAGATATTGAGCGTTACTCGGGTTCGGTCACCAACGTCGATAGAGGAGGGCTGCAACGAGAGAACCACTCCTCCGGCTCCCGAGAAGGAATCATCTCCACCTCCACCACCACAGGCGGAGAGCAACAGAAGTACTGCACACAGAGCTGGAAGAGAAAACTTTTTCACGAGAAGTACCTCGAGGCAAAAAATATAGTCGTACGTTACCAAATGCCAGAGTCGGTATCTTCCCGCATCATCTCGGTTCGGACAACATTGAAATTACAGTTCCTCGCCCGGGCTCGTATTGACCTTTCGCCGGAAGCTCCCATACTGTCGTTATGGACCCCGAAATCACCATCCGGTGCACGAACCTCTCGAAGAATTTTCGAGTCTCCGAGAAGCAAGCCGGCCTTGCGGGCTCTCTCTCCTCCTTTTTCAAGAGGACATATCGCTCAGTGCCCGCCATTCAGAGCTTCTCTTTTGAGGCACAGAAGGGAGAAATCGTCGGGCTCCTCGGCCCAAACGGCGCCGGGAAGACCACTCTCATGAAGATGCTCACCGGCATCATCGTCCCTTCCTCTGGCACCGCTCAGGTACTCGGCTTCTCTCCATCTGAACGCAAGCGAGCGTTCCGACGACAGATCAGCCTCGTGATGGGGCAGAAGTCTCAACTCTGGTGGGATATCCCGGCGCTTGACTCCTTTCACCTCCTCGGAAAGTACTACGAGGTAGAGCACTCTCAGCTCCACCACCGAATCCAAGAACTCGCCGATCTCCTCGACGTACACGGACTCCTCAACACTCACATACGAAAGCTCTCTCTCGGCGAGCGGATGAAGATGGAGCTTATGGCGTCTCTCCTCCACAATCCTCGGGTGCTCTTCCTGGATGAACCGACGATAGGCTTAGATCTCGTGGCTCAGCGAAATATCCGGGAGTTCTTGAAGTTTTACCAAGAACAACACCAGACCACGATTCTCCTTACCTCTCACTATATGGGAGACGTCCAGGCCCTCGCCGAACGGATCGTGCTCGTGCTCGACGGCGAAAAGCGATTCGATGACTCTATCGAACACTTTGAGTCGTTCTTTGGAGGGGAAAAATACGTTCAGCTCGAACTCGAAGCCGCGGTTGATACCGAGGATCCGCTCTGGAAGAGGTATGATACCGTATGGGTTGAGAACGGCGTACGAGCAGATCTCCGTATTCCAACCCACCGCTTCCACCACGCCCTCCGAGAGATCTTTGAACGATTCCCGGTTCAGAACTTTACCACCGAGAAACTCCCCATCGAGCGAGTACTGACCTCTCTCCTCGAGAATCCACGCCTCCTCGAACAGAGAGGGGAAAGCTCTCTCCGATGATCTTCCCTTCCTCCCTTTCGCGCCTTCTCTCGTACGAACTCAAGAAGTGGATGGCCACGATCTCGCTCTCCATTACACAGCGACTTGCCTATAAGGTGAACTTCTTTCTCCTTTTTCTCGGTCCCATGCTCGTGTTTTTTCTCGTCCAATACAATCTGTGGCACTCTCTCTTTCTCTTTCGAGAGGGAGCTCCGATCGGAGGCTATACGCGAGACGAGATGATCGCCTACCAGGGGTGGGTCCTCGTCACCGCCCTCCTCACTCAGGGGTTTCATTCACGAGATCTCGCTCAAGATATCCGCCTCGGCAGGATTTCGTCCTATCTCATTTATCCCTTTGACTTCTGGCAGTATCACCTCGGGACGTTTCTCGGACTCCAGTGCATTCAGCTCTGTATTGCAACTACGGCGGTTGCAGCGCTCTTTTTCACCGGTGTTTTCCAAGAGCTCTCGGCCACCCACCTCTTTCTCGGTGTCTCCGTTGCCCTGTGTGCCGGCCTTCTCTGGTACCTGATCCAGTACGCCCTCGGCCTCTTTGCGTTCTGGATAGAACAAACCTGGACCCTTCGGGTGCTCTTTGCCCTCATCGCCTCCTTTTGCTCAGGAGCGATCTTCCCGCTGGAGCTCCTCCCGGAGTGGGCTCGAGAGATCGTCCTCCTCTCTCCCTTTCCCTATCTCACCTACGTCCCGGTGAAAACCTTTCTTGGGGCAGAGCTTGACCTTCCCCTTCCTGCCCCGGTAGCCCTCACGTTCTGGTCGATCGTGGTGTGGGGATGTGGGAAACTTCTCTGGAATCGAGGCATGCGGATGTATACCGCTGCGGGGATGTAATATGAAGAATCTTCGCACTCAGATGCAGTACTACGGAACGCTCTACCGCTCATTCTTTGAGCTTTGTGCGGCAGAAGCACTCAGTTTTCGAACCCACTTCGTACTGCTCATCGTGGTGGACCTGATCTTTTACGGAACGATGTTCGGCACGGCAGAAGTGCTGTATCACCACGTAGAAGAGATCGGACCGTGGAATCGCTCGCAATTTCTCTTTTTTGTCGCCTTCTTTCTCACCGTTGACCAGCTCCATATGACCCTCTTTGCGATGAGCTTTTGGGAGTTCTCTTCCGATCTCAGACTGGGAAAACTCGACTTTTGGTTGGTCAAACCAGCTCACATCCTTTTTATCGTCTTTTTCCGACATATCCGGGTCGCAAGCCTCCTGCTTGCGCCCCTCGTCTGGGGCGCTCTTATCTTTTCGGGCATCCAGGTCGGGCTCTCACCGCTTTCCTGGTGCATGCTTCCGCTACTCGTGCTCCTCAGCCTCGCGCTGCTCATCACGATGGAGATCCTCCTCTCCGCCGCGATGTTCTGGACTGTTGAAAACGATGGAATAAACTTCCTCCGGATGCAGGTTCAATCCGTCGGCCGGTGGCCGGACTTCATCTATCAATACCTCTTTCAGAAGCTCTTCTCCGTATTTATCCCGATCCTCCTCGTCACGAGTGCCCCAGTTCACTATCTCTTACAGACCCGTGGAGAAGAGGTGCTCTTCTTTCTCCTTGCAGCTCTCCTCGGCATGCTCTTTCTCGTGAGCAAGGTTTGGCGCTATGCTCTTCTCCGGTATGAATCTGCCTCTTCATAGGAAGGACACTCGTGATACATGACTTTGCCGAATACCTCGAAAATATCGTTTCGGAGGTTCCGATCCTCTCATCCAACTACCTCGTCACTCCTGTTGCCTATCTGCTCGTCTTTCTAGCGCTTCTCCTCCTCACCGTGATCGTAGACTTTCTCTCGAAGAAGGTTCTCTTAAACCTCAGCGAACGGATCTCCCGTCGAACATCGACTGAGGTTGATGATGCCTTTCTGAAACACCGAGTCGCAGAGCGCCTTGCGCACCTCGTACCGGGAGTCGTCTTTCTCTTTTCGGCCGAGTTTCTCTTCCCGAAAGGAGAAGAGTTTACCGCCGTCATTGAACGGCTCGCGCTCTGCTACATCGTGTTCTACTCCGCCCTCACAACGGCGAGCTTTCTCGATGCCGCAACAGATATCTCGAAGAGGTTTCGGTTTACGACAGATAAGCCGGTAAAGAGCTACGCTCAGGTGATCAAGCTGATTATCTTCCTCCTGATGACGATACTCATGGTGAGTATCTTAATCGATCGGTCACCGTGGGTACTCCTCTCCGGCTTGGGAGCAATGACTGCCGTCCTCCTCCTGATCTTTAAAGACTCCATCCTCGGATTTGTTGCGAGTATCCAGATCTCGGCATACGACATGGTGCGGGTAGGAGACTGGGTTGAGTTCCCAAAATACGGTGCGGATGGAGATGTCGTTGATATCTCACTGAACGTGATTACTATTCAGAACTGGGATAAGACCCTGACCTCGATTCCCCCGTACGCCTTTATCTCTGAATCTTTCAAGAATTGGCGTGGGATGACCGCGTCAGGAGGGAGGAGAATTAAGCGAGCGCTCTCCATCGATATGAACTCCGTTTGCTTTCTCACCGAAGAACTCTATACCAAGCTCTCGGAAGTAACGCTTCTCTCCGAATATCTGAAACAGAAACAGGAGGAGCTCGAGCAGAGTAACTCTTCCTCCTCATTCGATCTTGAAAATCCAGCCAATGGGAGGCGACTCACCAACCTCGGCACCTTCCGGGCCTATATCGAAGCCTATCTTCGAGCGAATGAAAACATTCACCAAGAAATGACCCTGATCGTGCGACAACTCGCTCCATCACCTGAGGGAATTCCGATTGAGATCTATGCCTTCTCACGGATTCAAGCATGGGCGAAATATGAGGGGATTATCTCAGATATCTTCGACCACCTCCTCGCCGTCATTCCTGTCTTTGGCTTACAGGCCTTCCAAAATCCGAGTGGAAACGATATCGCCAACGCGCTTACTTCTCTTGACGAGCACCGCTCGTAGTGTGCTCGCCGAAACGTGACAGATACTCACCGTATCCCGCTTCCTCGAGCTCTTCGACGGGGATGAAACGGAGGGAAGCGGAATTAATACAGTACCGAAGCCCAGTTGGTTTCGGCCCATCGGGAAATACATGCCCGAGGTGAGAGTTCGCTTTCTCAGAACGGACCTCTGTTCGCTTCATAAAGAACTTCCGGTCGACCTTCTCTTGGACCGCTCCATCGGCGATGGGTTGAGTAAAACTCGGCCACCCCGTTCCAGATTCGAACTTATCAAGAGAGCTGAACAGCGGCTCTCCTGAAACGACGTCAACGTAGATCCCCTGCCGCTTGTTATCCCAGTACTCGTTCTGAAAGGCTCGTTCTGTCCCATCCTCCTGGGTGACCTGATACTGCAGCGGGGTTAATCGCTCACGCAGATCCTTCGCTGAAAATGCACCCTCGGATCCCTTCTCTGACCGGTTCTCCACTTCTCCCTCTCCTGTAGAGCTCTTCTCCTCTGCGGGAACACACGAAGCAAGCAGAGCGGCGATAACAAGCGCCCCACAGCAATACCGGAGCGCCGAGTTCCGCAAGATATCATTCTTATTCATACTTCTCAGGTCGACCGCGCATCTACTATATTACAGGAAAAGCTATTTTTCTCTCGAACAAGGGGCAAACTCCGATGAATCTTCGCTATATGACCGGGTTTGGAAACGATTTTCAGACCGAGACCTTGCCCAATGCCCTGCCCCAGGGACAAAATTCGCCGCAGCAGTGTGCCTACGGCCTCTATGCCGAACAACTCTCCGGATCTCCTTTTACCGCTCCGCGAGGAATGAATGAACGCTCCTGGCTCTACCGCATTCGACCAAGTGTCCGACATACTCAGCAGTTTAAGAGAACCGAATTTAGCCGGTGGAAGACGGCACCTCAGCCTCCAAGCTCTCTACTTCCCCTCGGACAGCTCCGATGGGATCCCTTTCCGATTCCGACAGAGAAGACTGACTTTTTATCAGGAGTAAGAACAATTACCACCGCCGGAGATGCCGTTAGCCAGCAAGGAATGGCGGCCCATATCTACACCTGCAATACGAGCATGAAAGATAGCTACACCTTTAACGCGGATGGAGAACTTCTCTTCGTGCCCCAGCTTGGAGAGATCGAGATCTTCACCGAGATGGGAAGAATCGCACTCGTCCCCGGTGAGATCGGCGTTATCCCTCGAGGAATGATCTTTCAAGTGATCGTGCATTCAGAAGAGGCTCGGGGGTATCTCTGTGAGAATTACGGAGCAAAACTCACCCTCCCAGAACGGGGACCGATCGGTGCGAACTGCCTTGCGAATCCTCGGGACTTTCAGACCCCTGTGGCCTGCTACGAAGAGAAGGAAGGAACTGCGTGTGAAGTTATCGTAAAGTGGTGCGGCCAGTTCTTTACCACCACTCTTCAGCACTCTCCTCTAGATGTCGTTGCCTGGCACGGAAATTATACTCCCTATAAGTACGACCTCTCCACCTTCTCGCCGGTAGGAGCGATCCTCTTTGACCATCCTGACCCCTCTATCTTCACCGTACTCACCGCTCCCACCGATGAAGCCGGAACAGCGAATATTGACTTTGTGATCTTTCCTCCTCGGTGGCTCGTTGCCGAGAACACCTTTCGTCCGCCGTGGTTCCACCGAAATATCATGAGCGAATTTATGGGACTGATCCGTGGAAAGTATGACGCCAAAGAGAGCGGCTTTCTTCCGGGAGGAGTAAGCCTCCACAACATGATGCTTCCCCACGGGCCCGACGCTGCGGGATACGACAAAGCAACCTCTGAAACACTTCAGCCGCAAAAGCTTTCAGACACCATGGCCTTTATGTTCGAAACCCGCTTTCCCCAACAGATCACCGACTTCGCCGCAACCAGTGATCTCCTTCAGAAAGACTACCTGGAGTGCTGGAAAGGGTTAGAGCGACGGTTCGACGGTACGCCGTAAGCGAAATTCCTTCACGAGATCAACGAGCGGTGGTTTTCTTTTCATTCGCGCGGGTTAACCGTTCAGCGAACTCTCTCGACATCGCGAGGAGAAAATCTACTCCACACTTTGGAGATCGCTGGAAGAAGGTCGAGAGCGCTTCCTTTTTCAGCTCGAGCAAAGTGACCTCAGTACATGCCGTTGCGGTAGCGGTGCGAGGGATGTCGAGGAGCAGCGAGATCTCTCCAAAGTGTGCTCCTTGGGTGAGCTTTTCGAGAGAAATTCCCTCTTTTGAGATATTCACCTCCCCTTCCAAGATAAGGTACATGCCACCTTCGCTCGTTTCACCCTCAGTGAGAATCTGCTCTCCCGCTGAGAGTCGGTGTACATATCCTCCCTGAACAAGGGTCACGATCTCTCGCATCTCTATGTCACGAAAGAGCGGAAGCTGCGAAAGCAGCTCGATTTTTAAGGAGACCTCTCGTCGATATTCCTCGGCAGCCGGAAGGCTCTCCTCATCGGCACAGGCATGAAGCACGGCGAAGGTCACATTATCATCGGCTTGCACCTCCTCAATTCGAGATTCAACGAGTGAGAGAATATCCTCATCACCATTCAGCGCCTGGGAGAGAAAAACGTTCAACTCATCCTCATGCGCAAAGAGACCCGTGAATCCATCGCTACAGAGCACAAATGTATCATCAATAATTACTTCGAAGAGGAGCGTCTCCACAGCAACTGACTCATGAACCCCAACCGCGCGGGTGAGCACATGCGCATACGGATGGCCGACGGCCTGATTCGGTGTGAGCTCACCCCGCTCTAGCAACTCGTTTACCACCGTGTGATCCGTTGAGAGTTGATGGAGCACCCCTCCACGGAAAAGATAGAGCCGAGAGTCACCAACATGGGCGAGAATGCCATTTTCATCACGGAGCAGAAGAGCAGTGGCAGTGCTTCCCATCCCCTGGCACTCCGACTCTCCTGAAGAGGCCTCATGAAAAATCCGAGCGGAGGCATCTGTTACCCCACGTTGTAACTCTCCTCTCCACCTCTCAAAGTCGCAAT
The DNA here is from genome assembly GCA_022763385.1 of bacterium. GTDB lineage: Bacteria > Bdellovibrionota_C > UBA2361 > UBA2361 > RFPC01 > RFPC01. Next base: position 2,565 of record JALEGQ010000013.1, on the reverse strand, counting down.
CTTGAATATCTTCTTCAAGATTATCTCCCAGGTGCGAGAGAACGGTATCTGCCACGAGCTGAGATGCACGGGCTCCCCCCTGACACCCTCCCATCCCATCAGCGACGAGGAAGAGCTGCAGATTATTCTCGAGAAGAAGGATATCTTCATTTTCTTCCCGCACCGGCCCAGCGACAGAGAACCCCTTTCCGACGATATACACCACGAATCTTCCTCTTACAAACACCGCTTTATAGACGCGGCAAAAAAAGAGTTTCGAGCACCCGAAAAAAAGAGACTCTCATCTTATGTTTCACAACAGATGGACCGACACCGACTAACAGCTTTTCAACTATCGGACCTATCCAGCCTGATCATAATACTTTGGGGAAGAATCGCATATGAAAAATTATCTCACCTCCACGCTAGTCCTTTTCCTCTTTCTGGCCAGTATTTCTCCTCTCTCAGCACAGGATTCCCAGTCGATTACTGTTTCAAAAATCCCGCCGAGCTATAACGGAGCCCAAATTTTGGCGGTCGGCACCGATGGATCAACCTCCTCAGCTCTCATCGAGAACCGAAGAGCAACGGTAGAGGTCGGGACAGATACTGTCCGTCTCTATCTCAGAAAGGATGGGGAAATTGCTGGTATTATCGCGTCGCCCTTCTGCAAACGAAAGGGGAAGAAGTGTTCCAAGAAGAACCTTGTGCTGGCAGCCAAGGCGGGAAAGCGTATCCGTCTCGGGAAGGAGAAGAACGGCATTCTTCTGGCGAAGGGAAAGAAGAAAAAACTCCAGCGCAGCTTCGATAAAAGTGTTCGAGAGAAAAGGAACGTCATCGTCGCTAGTGTCTCCTCTTCGGGGCTGGCAGCCAATCTCCAGAGTCAGAACGTCTCCCTCAGGGCAGTAGAGGAGCTCGATGAGGATAACGATGGACTCGTAGATCTCCTTGATGCCGATGATGACGGAGATGGAATCCTTGATAACTATGACAGCGATTCCTCTTCCGGGGAGGGAGAAGGATTTCGTGTCTTTTCAAATTTTAAGCTTGATATCGATCAGACCATTAATCTCCACGCGACCGGGATCAAGAGCGATGAGCTTGATGAACGTCTCGCCAGCACTCAAACCCTTGCGATCGAAGTCGCGGCAGAGGACGAAGAAACGGCGGAGCTCGATTGCACCGGCCTCACCTACTGCACCACCGGAGGTTCTGGGGTGAAGCTTGATGGAAACACAAATTTTCCCGGCACTCTCGGAGGGGAGAATGATGTTGATGGAGATGGATTCGGCGAGCTTGAAGAGGGGATGACCGGTGATTTCCAGCTTCGCACCGGAGCAACTTCGAGTGAGATTGGTGGAGGCGATACCTATATCCAGTATGTCTCTGATGGAACAACCGAGACAGAGATTCCTGGGATGCTGAACTTTGTCTTCAATAGCACTCCCGCTCTCATTAGCCTCGCGGTAAACGAGGAAGAGATTCAGACGGTAGACTACGAAAGCGAGCAGATTCTTGGTTCTCGAGCCAACTGCTTCGAAGCACCTGCAACTGGTGAGATCTCGGTGGCACTTGAAGGATGGCGACCTCAGCGGCCAGGAATTGCGGCGGCAGGAGAAGGCGACTTTGTTGACCTTGGAAATTCGCTCATCACCGCAGATATCCCTAATGTTCCGTGTCTTCTCGGCGATAGCTGCACCGGCAACGGACCAGGAAACTGCGCCGTGTCTTCATACAGCACGGATGATGAGAATCTCTCTATTGAGAGCGATGGGCTTCGTGATGGGAAGGGTGATATCGATGCGGATGAGACGAATACCTACTCGTTTACGGTAGACCTTTCCAACTGTCTCGACAATGCTCCGTCTGGAAGTCTCACGTGGGATGCGGGAGAAACGCTCTTCGTTGACCTTCAATTCCGAAGCACCTTCGGCGACAACGCCGCCCAAAAGTTCTGCATCACCCGGGCAGACAGCTAAGAGACGAAGCTCTCCATCGCCCAGCAATGGGTGATGGAGAGGCTACTCCTTTAATTTCTCTCGCATAGCGTGCTCAAGAGCTTCTGCCAGTGCTGCGAAATTGCCATCACCGAAGCATCCGATGACGTCACTGGCTCGTTGGATAATCTCAAAGAATGGCACACTTCGTTCAGGAAAAATTCGGGAGGAAAAGAGTTGGAGGAGGTATCCATCACCACACTTATCCACCAATATTCCGAGACTCTGTAGCACCGAAAGCGCTTCTTCGAGCTGTATCTCTCCGAGCCGTTCGGGAACCTTTTCATAGTAGCTCTTCAGGTGATCTTCGTTTCTAAACTCGAGAAACTTCAGCTTTCGCTCTCGCAGCGCTTGCACCGTGGTCATGATGTCCTCGGTAAAGAGGGCTACGTGTTGTGCATGACTCCCTCCCATCTCTCGAAGCTGCGTCGGAATCTGTGAGGTATCATCTCCGGGAAGCGGCTCATTAATCGGAAATAACACCGGGTGTTCTGTTCCAGTTAAGCCCATAACTTCACTGTAGAGAGAAGCAGTAAAATCTTCAGTCTCAACAGAAACGGTGAACTCATTGACCTTCTCCATCCCAAAG
>JALEGQ010000129.1 GCA_022763385.1 bacterium | reverse complement strand
GCCATACGACCCATAGAGCGTTTTCTTCGGAGAAAGCACTGGACTCAACCGGGATGATTGAAACCTCGCTCCGATAAAATATGCTCCAGAATCGTTGAGGGCATTGACCAAGATGAACCAGAAGAACAGTCCCGCAGCTTCCTGAGCCGAGACCAACGCCATTGCGGCCCCACCTCCGATACCAACAAAAAGGACGGCAATGACTCGCTCGAGAATTCTCCGCTCTACGACCGGCAAGCTTACCGTTGATTGAAAAACGATAGGGAGCAGCACGCTAAAGAGGGAAAGCCCTCCGGCAACTCCGATAACAGGGAGAAAGGCGTGTATCCGAAACGCCTCAAAGAAACTTCCTTCTGACATCCGACAGAGGAGAATCACCGTGGGGGTGAAGAGTAAACCGAAAAAGAATGTGGTCTGACTCGCTGCGGTCCCAAGTCCAGAGAGGTGGAGCGGCGAACTCGAACACGCCCGTACCAGCTCATAGGCAGTCATGACGAGGAGGAGGTAGGAAAAGAGGATCAATCCCCAAGCGTAATGCCCACCGAGCTCTGCGCCTCCGAGAAGCACCACACTGAGCGCAACCAGAGCCCCCGCGGTACGGAGTCGAGCGAGCAGTCCTGGGTAGTGTTCAAACACTCGGGGAATACGAGCAAAGAGTGATGCTCTGCTCCCCCCGTGCGGAATCTCACCCTTTCCGACCTCCACTCCAGTATCGGTGCCGGGACTATCGTTATGCAATTCTTGAGTCATCGAAGGATTCCTGAACGCTTCTCCGCCCGAACCGCCTCTCTCTTCGAGAGAACTCGCACAGACACCGATCAAACTCTTCCCCGGAAAAGTCAGGCCAGAGGACGTCGGTGACAACGATCTCCGTATACGCTAACTGCCAGAGGAGAAAGTTCGAGATACGGAACTCACCACTCGTTCGGATCAAGAGATCCGGATCGGGAATTCCATCTGTATCGAGATACCGAGAGAACTCCTCAGGCCTAATCGCATCAGGGGCAACCTCCCCTGCTTGAATCGCCATACCAAGCCGACGGGCTGCTCGAACGATCTCATCTCGTCCCCCGTAAGACACGGCAAGTATAAAGTCGAGGTTCTCCCCTCCGGCGGTCTCTTCCTCAATCTGTCCTAACAGCTCTCTTACCGAAACAGGGAGGCGCGAGCGATCGCCGATCGCCCGAAGTCGGATCCCCTCACGAAGAAAGGTCTCCTTTTCCTTTCGGAGATACTCCCCAAAGAGCTGCATCAACCCCTGAACTTCATCTTCAGGGCGTTCCCAATTCTCGCTGGAGAAGGCATACACGGTGACATAACGAATGGAGAGCCTACAGGCGTGTTCCAACACCGTACGAACGGACTCGACGCCCTTTTCATGGCCAGAAAGTCTGGGAAGTCCGTGTCGCTCTGCCCAGCGACCGTTTCCATCCATTATAATGGCGACGTGACTCGGCATATTTTCCGAGGAAAGACTCCCTCCGTTACTCGTCACGACCTTACTCCCACGGACAGGCTAGCCCCACAGCCGAGATAGCCAAAGCTCAAATAGTCAGACCTCCAGAATCTCCTCTTCCTTCTTCGAAAGTAACTCATCAACCTGGGACACGTAGCTGTCTGTTACCGCCTGGACATCCTTCTTCAGGGAGTTGAGATCATCTTCCGAAAGGCTCCCATCTTTCTTCTCTTTTTGAAGCTGATCGATCGCTGTTCGACGGTGGCCACGAATGGCGACCTTCATCTCTTCTGCTTGCTTATGAAGTCGCTTAACGATCTCCTTCCGCCGTTCCTCGGTGAGGGCCGGAATCGGAATACGAATAAAATTCCCATCTCGAGAAGGGTTCAACCCCAGGTCAGCCTGGTGGATGGCCTTCTCAACCGCATCAACAGCTCCAGCATCGTATACCTGAACTCCAAGCATTCGAGCTTCTGCCACACTAATAAGGGCGAGTTGAGAAAGAGGGGTCTTCGTTCCGTAATAATCAACGAGAATCCCTTCTACCAATCCAGTCGACGCTCTTCCCGTCTTCGTCTTTGCGAGCTCTGCTCGATAGAATTCAATCGTCCCATCGCAAAGCGACCGAAGCTCTTGAAGCGCATTTTCATCTGCCATCTCATCCTCTCTCAATTGCTAAACGTCCCCTAACTGGTTCCAGAAACGAGAGTCCCGACCTTCTCACCGGTCAGTACCTTCCGCAGATTTCCGGCCTTCGTGATATCAAACACGACCAAGGGAAGATTATTCTCCATACAGAGCGAAATAGCCGCCGCATCCATTACCTTCAGCTGCCGCTGCAGCACCTCGAGGTATCCGATCTCTTCAAAAGGCTTCGCATCGCTATTCGCTACCGGATCTTTATCGTAAACCCTGTCCACCTTCGTTCCCTTGAGCAGGACATCGGCACCGATCTCCATGGCTCGTAGGCTCGCGGCGGTATCCGTCGTGAAATAGGGATTCCCGGTTCCACACGCAAAAATCACACACCGCTTCTTCTCGAGATGCCGTTGAGCTCTCCGCCTGATGTAGGGCTCGGCGATCTGCCGCATGTCGATAGCGGAAAGCACCCGAGTATCAATACCGTTCTGTTCCAAGCGGTCTTGGAGGGCGAGGGCATTGATGGTGGTGGCCAACATCCCCATGTAATCCCCGGAGGCTCTATCCATACCAGCGGCACCAGCCTGAGCACCACGGATGATATTTCCCCCTCCGATCACAATTCCAACCTGAACTCCGAGATCTGCAATTCCCTGGATCTCCCCAACGAGTTGGTCAACGATATCAGAATCGATACCGAACCCTTGCTCTCCAGCAAGAATCTCTCCCGAAAGCTTCAGAAGAATACGACGGTAAAGTGGTGGGGTGTACATACTCCTCCGAGAAGACTCGCGCTCGCTGAGCGCTACTTACCTCTTCTGAACAGTCTTTCTATCCTGCAATAGTGGCGGCTACCTCATCTGCAAAACTCTGACCGTCTGCTTTCTCGATTCCCTCACCAACTTCAAACCTCATGAACCGGCGGACGGTCACCTTCTCACCGCTCTTCATGCTGAGCTCTTCGATCAGGTCTTTCACGGTCTTCTTCCCAGAATCATCCTTCACGAATGGCTGCTCAAGAAGCACACACTCCTCGTAGAACTTCCGCAATTTACCGGGAACGATCTTATCTGCCTTAGCCCGCTGAGCTTCCGCAAGAGATTCGATGATGATCTCCTCTTCCTTCTTGAGCAGCTCGGTTGGAATATCTTCAATGGAAACATACTTCGGGTTCATCGCCGCAACGTGAAGCGCGACCTGCGAAGCGACTTCTCGGAACTCATCTCCTCGAGCAACAAAGTCCGTCTCGCAGTTAAGCTCAACAAGAACCGCCACCTGATTCCCGGCGTGCGTATAAGAACCGATGGTTCCCTCCGCAGCAACCTTTCCGGCTCGCTTTCCAAGATCTTTCAGGCCCTTTTTTCGAAGAACTTCGATAGCAGCACTCACATCTCCGTTAGACTCTTTAAGCGCTGCCTTACAATCCATCATTCCCGCTCCCGTTTTTGTACGGAGCTCCTTTACCATTGCAGCAGAAATTGCTGAACTCATCGTTTCTCTTCCTCCAAACGTATCGTTATCTTTATGCTGTCGAAAAAATTTCTCTCAATAGGGCCCCTCAGGGAGGGGCCCCATCACCTATGCAGATGCAGCAACTCCGGCGGCTTCCTTCGTCTCTTTATCCGAAGACGAACTCTTCTTCTTGAGAACCTCTACTTCACCGTGAGTCCCTGAATCTTCACCATTCGGAGACACTCGCGCGCCATCCTTACCGGCCGCATGACGACCGGCATTGCGTTGATTTCCTCGCGCCACAAACGCCTGCTTTCCTCGAGAAAAAGCCGCAGCCACGTTCTCAAGAAAAAGTTTGAGCGTTCGAGAAGCATCATCATTCGATGGGATCGGGTAGTCTACCATCGATGGGTCAACGTTCGTATCCACCAGGGCAACTACCGGAATATGAAGCTTTCGAGCCTCTCGGACCGCGATGGCATCGCGCTGCACATCAACTACAAAGAGCACATCAGGGACGTGTCTCATGTGGCGAATTCCACCGAGATTTGACTCAAGCTTGTCGAGGTCACGACGCATATTCAGCCGTTCCTTCTTGTTGAGTCGGACCGTGGATCCCTCTTCCTCTGCTTTCTGGAGGAGCTCCTCGATCTTCTTCATCCGGTGAATGGACTTCTTAATCGTCTCGAAGTTACTGAGCGTTCCACCGAGCCATCGCTGTGTCACTGAAAACGCACCAATGCGGTCAGCAATCCCTCTTGCAATCTCCCGAGCTTGGGGCTTGGTGCCAACAATCAGGATGCTTCCGCCCCTATTCGCGACATCTTCAAGAAACTTCTCTGCCTGCTTCCACCGCTCAAGGGTGATATCGAGGTTGAGGATATGGGTCCCGTTCTTTTCTCCGTAGATATACCTCAACATCTGAGGATTCCACCGGTGACACTGGTGTCCGAAGTGCGCACCGGCGTGCAGCAAACTCTGAAGCGTTACTGGCTCAGCCTCAACCACTTCGAAATCACTCCGGTAAGAGGTGCCTTTTGTCGGAGCACTCCCTTCCGCACTCCCAGCCTGCTGCTCGCCACCGCTCTCAGTTGAAGCTTCCGTGGGTTCCCCCGCTGCGGATGCAGCGCCTTTAACCTCCGCTGCGGATGCAGCGCCTTTACCTTCTGCTGCAGATGCAGCCTCCTGGGTTTCCGCTGCAGGTGCAGCTTCCTGAGCCTCTACTGCGGATGCAGCTTCCTTTTCTTCAGCCATTTTTTCTCCTTCGTCTTTATTTCCTCCCAGGGCTCCCCTTCCGTGACATCCATCTCGATGGCTCAGCCATCGCCCTGCTATCACGCTCAAGACGAACGGCCCTGGTGCGTTATGCCAAAATAATGCGCTGTATTCCCGAGCTTTTCAAGCTCAGTGAGGAAGATTCTCCAACCCACCCCTATAGCCGCCCCCTACAGAGCTGAGAGCACCCCGTCAAAGAGCCTCCGACACCGTCCTGCCTCAATTCCGCCACCTCGAACCGGATCGAGAGAGGGCTCAAACACCCGTTCCGGATGGGGCATAAAGCCAACTATCCGACCGGAGGGACTTCGAACCCCTGCTATGGAGTGACAAGAACCGTTCGGGTTCGCCTCCTCGCGGTCGTGTAGAATCGATCCATCAGGAGCACAGTAGCGAAAAATGACCTGCCCCTCCCCTTCTACCCGACGGAGCTCTTCTTCCGCCGCAAAGTAATTTCCCTCAAAGTGAGCAACCGGCACGGCAAACTGCTCTCCTCGTTCCAGGTGGGCAGTAAAAATAGAGTCCGTTGAGTCAACCGAGATCGGAAGAGTACGAGAAAGAAAACGGGTTGTTCGATTCGGAAGCAATACTCCCGGCAAGAGGCCAAGCTCGCACAGTATCTGAAAACCGTTACAGATTCCCACGATCTTCCCCCCCCGAGAGGCAAAGTCTCGAACAGCACTCGCTATCGGCGAAACCTTTGCCATCGCCCCACACCGGAGGTAGTCACCGTAAGAAAACCCCCCCGGCAAGAAGAGCAGATCGAGATCTCTTGGCAGCTCTCGCTCGGCGCACGACACCCGAGTCGGAGCGGTCCCCGTAACTTCCTCTATGAGGTAGAGAAGGTCATGATCACAATTCGTTCCCGGGAAAGAGACCACCGCAATGCTGGAACGAGATGTCGAAAGAGCAGAACTCATGCCTTCTCCGTTCAAGCAACCTCCTCGAACGAATAGTTCTCAATAACGGGATTCGAAAAGAGCTCTTCACACAGCTTCTTCACCAACTCGTCCTGGTCTCCCCCCGTACTCCCCTCAGGCGAGTCTTCCACTACGAACTCAATGACCTTTCCGACTCGAACCTGAGATACGGTAGAAACACCGAGCTCGGGCAAACTCGATTCGACCGCTTTTCCCTGAACATCCAGGACCCCCTCCTTGAGGAGAACGTGAACACGAAATTTCTTCTGGGCCGATTCTTTTTGGGCCATATCTTTTTGGGCCATAGCTATTTGATTCCTCTACACAGCCTACTTATCTCTCACCGCGGTATGGTACCAGAAACTGCTACGATGGGAATACTCGCTCAAAGAAGAGGTCTACGTGCGCCAGGTGTCGGTCGAGCGAAAAGCACTCCTCGATCTCCTTCTCTCCCAAAGCGGCGCGAATGGCCTCATCGGCAAGCACTCGAGTTCGAAAACTCTCCTCGCGAGCACCGGCACTCTCACTCCCACCCGCTTGAGCGTATTCAAGCGCCGGCTTCTGTACCATACGATATGCCACATCTCGTTCGATACCGCTATCAACGAGGGCCAGCAGGAGGGTACCAGAAAACACCAAGCCTCCAGTTAAGTTGAGGTTCCTCTCCATCACTTCTGGCTTCACGACCATACCATCCACGACCCGCTTCATCCGAGCCAACATGAAGTCACACAGAATACACGCATCCGGAGCAATCACCCGCTCAACTGAGCTGTGACTGATGTCCCGCTCATGCCAGAGAGGAACGTTCTCGAAGGCCGCAAGGGCGTGGGATCTCAACACCCGGGCCAGGCCGGTAAGATTTTCGGTTAAGATAGGGTTCTTCTTGTGTGGCATTGCAGAAGAGCCCTTCTGCCCACTCCCGAATGGCTCCTCTACCTCGCCGACCTCTGTCCGCTGGAGGTGTCGTACTTCGACACAGAATCGTTCGAGACTCCCCCCGATCTGAGCCAAACTCGAAAAGAAGGCCGCATGCCGGTCCCTGCTCACGACCTGAGTCGCGACATCCTCAGGAGTAAGTCCAAGAGCCGAGAGCACTTGAGCTTCAATTTCCGGCGGCAGAGAAGCATACGTCCCCACCGGGCCGGAGATCTTTCCGACCGCGACCTCCTCTGCTGCCGCAAGAAAACGCTTTCTCTGTCGGGCGAGCTCGGCATACCAGGTCGCAAGCTTTATCCCAAAGGAGGTCGGCTCGGCGTGAATCCCATGGCTCCTGCCGATACACGGGGTGGTCTTAAACTCTCGCGCCCGACGCTCAATGGACTCCAGAAGGGCACCAATCCCCTGGTCAATCAGCTCAGCACTCCGCTTCAGCTGCACCCCAAAGGTCGTATCGAGCAGATCGTTTGAGGTCATCCCCCGGTGAAGGAAGCGAGCCGCTGGCCCCACCGTATCGGCGACACAATCAAGGAAGGCGATCACATCGTGATGAATCTCGGCCTCTCGCTCCTGGATCTTCTTCACGTGCACTTCGGCCTTCGCACGAACCTCTTTTTCAACCCCTTCCGGAGCCAGGCCGTGGCGAACCATCTCTTCAAGCGCAAGGGTCTCTACCTCAAGCCAGATCCGATACTTCTCCTCTTCGCTCCACACGGAGCTCATCTCTTCTCGTGAATAACGTGGAATCATGATTTGGTCTCTCTGCTCACCAAGGGGAAAACCCATATCTGCGCTGGTCAGCCTATCACTGAGCTCTTACCAAGTCCATGAATCGCCCCGTCCCTTTTGTGCAGCAACAGGCCCATCTTTGGTGAATTCTGCTGGGGGTGATATCCTCTGCGGGACTGCTGTTTAGGTGGAGACAGAGAAAATGAAATACGTCATGAAACAGGCCCTGCTCTCTTTTGGTGATGATTTCTCGGTAAAAGATGAACATGGACGAGATGTATTCTATTTCGACGGGCAGGTGCTCTCGATTGGAAAGAAGATTATCGTCCAGGAGCGAAACAAGCAGGAAGTCGCTCGTATTCAGCAACGATTCTTCCGTTTCTCTCCCACCTATAGCCTGCGGCAAGGAAAAGATGAGATCGCGACCATTCGAAAGAAGCTCTTTACCTTTCGGCCAAGTTTTGTGGTCGATGTTCCAGGACCTGATGATATCACGGTGGTGGGTCGCCTAATCGAACACGACTACAAGTTTCTTCGAAACGGAAAACAGATCGCCCACTGTTCAAAGCGGTGGTTCACCGGCAAGGATACCTACGGAATAGAAATCGATAATGCCGCGGACGTACTCCTCGTGCTCTCCGCTGCCGTCGTCATCGATCTCGTGTGCCATCCCAAAAGAGACAGCACATTTGGAAACTCTCGTAAGAGCTAATCGCCAATCACCCTTGGAACATACCGATCTAGTAGGCACCGGTCCGTAACGAGATACGCCTCTTCCACATCACTCAACCGGAAGTACTGCGTGTGCAAACAGGGGTCTCGATCCAGATCTCGCCCGACCTCCTTCTCCAAGAGAAAGAACGCATACCTTCCGCGCACTCCCCGAAGACTTCCAAGGCTCCGATACTCTACCTGCCCCTTCGCAACAGACCTGAGATAGTACGGAAGGGGCCAATAGGCGTTCACTCCGATAAGCAGTTTTGCCCGAGGAGTGCGCTCCAACAGCGGCAGAACTCTCTCAACCACCTTCATCATTCCGGGAGAGGTGTGAACGTAGGAAAACGGATTCTTCGCTCCATATGGCTCCGAGAAGTTATAAAAGACTCCGTAACAACCGTGAACGAGCGTAAACAACAAGACCAAGAGAACGCTGAAGAAATCTCTTCCGGGAGACCGACTGGGAGAAGGAACTCGAGAGAAAAAATTCTCGGGGAGGAGATGCCCGAGGAGAACCCCAGCACCAAGCGCTAACGGACCCGTCCACTGCACGGAGATCCACGGCATCTTATAGGGGATACAAGAGTGAATCAGGAGTGAAAGCCCTCCCCACAGGGTAAAAAACATCACAACCTTCCACTGTGGCCCGAGAAAACGTCGAAAAGCTGGGAAAACCCCAAAGAACGGGAACAACAATGCAAGCAACAGGAGGGGCTCCGTTGAGAACAGCAGCTTCAGGTAGTAAAACCACGGCTTAAAGTGTCCACTATCCTCCACTCCACGAGAAAACCACTGAGCAAAGGCAAAGAGAGCCTCTGAGAGTCCAGCGCTCCACTGAAAACCACCGGTAAAGAGAGCAGCAAAGAGAAAAAAGCTCCCAAGCAGCCACCACCTTCCCCTGAGGAGAAAATTGGAGAGACGACGAACCACCGAGGTCGGTCCGAAAGTGACGAGGCAGGTCACAAAAAGAGCAAAACCAACGACCGGTGTCGTCTCTTTCAATGCGAAGCACAGCGTCGCTGAAATTGCCGCACCACCGCCATGTATTAATCCACCTTCACGAAAGAATCGATATGAAAATGCCGCCATAGAGAGAAAGCAAGAAAGAAGTGCAATCTCATGAATCGCGTATCGAGAGTGAAAGATGCCACTGGACGATAAAGCCACGAAGAGCCCGGCGAGAAAGATCTCCCTCCGACGGAGGTAGGGAGCCAGAACAACGAGTGGGAGTACCGAGGAGAGAACTCCGAATAAGAGCGATACCGACCGAAAGCTCAGAACAGAATCTCCCAAAAAGGCCACAGCGGCAGCGAGCAGATAAAAATAGAAAGGGCCGTGATAGTTCTCTGAAGAGTATGGATAATACCCCTTCGCAAAGATCTCCTGCACGAAGTGAAAATTAACGGCCTCATCATGATGGAGGGGACGAAGTTCGATGAAGGGGACTCGAAAAAGAAGTGCTACCACCGCAATAAGAAGATAGAGAGGAAGAGCACCTCGTAGTGGTGACGTCCCCTCAGCGGATTCTTGTTGTACTCGAGCCTCGTCACGCAAAGCAGCTTCCCTCTCTACGAACGTTGAGTTCGAGACACGCGAGGAAGGTTCAATACGCGCTCGGCGATAATTCCTCGCTGAACCTCAGAGGTACCCGCCGCGATAGTCCTCCCTCTTGAATAGAGATAGCGCTGAACATCGCTCGTCTCGAATATGGCGTCTTGTCCCTCACATCGGCGAGCAAAATGGGCGAGACGCTGGAAAAATTCTGACCATCCAAGTTTATTGAGTGATCCTTCCGGGCCGGGCGGACTCCCCTTCGCATATGCCAAAAGGTGTCGGTATGCCAGCGCACGAGTCGCACACGCATCGATGATGAGGTTCGTCAGCTCACTCCGCTGAGGTCCCGTCATCTCATCCGAAGAGGAGAGCAGGCTCCGCAACACTCCCTCTGACTGAATCTGCCGAGCGAAGGTAAGGATCACCCGCTCGTACATAAGAGTTCGAATGGCGATACCCCATCCGTCTCCCTCTTCGCCAACTCGATTCTCCTCGGAGACATAGACATCATCAAAGAACACTTCATTGAACTCCGAGTCTCCCGTAATCTGTCGTAGTGGTCTCACCGTAATCCCTGGAGCGTTCATCGGAACGAGGAAATAGGTCAAATTTTTGTAACGCTCTCCTTCGGGTCCAGTTCGAGCGACGAGAAAGCAGTGATCTGCGATGTGCGCAAAGCTCGTCCAGATCTTCTGACCACTCAGAGTATACCCCCCAGATGTGGGAGTCGCTGTCGTAGACATCGCGGCGAGATCACTTCCAGCATTCGGCTCAGAAAAGCCCTGACACCAGATCTCAGAAGCGTCGAGAATCTTCGAAAGATATCTCTCACGTTGTCCTGGTGTACCGCACTCGATAAGCACCGGACCGACCATCGTCAACCCGAAAAGTCCGAGCAGCTGAGGAGCTCCCCGCTTCGCAAGCTCCTCTTGGACAATCGCTTCTTCAACGAGGGTCTTTCCCCCTCCGCCAAACTCCTGTGGCCAGTGAACTCCAACAAGACCGAGCGCTGCGAGACGCTGCTGCCACGCCTTCCCAATTTCCACAAAGCTCTCGAGCGCTGAATCGTCCTCTACCTGAGGGATCTCAATGCCATCCAGCTGACGGGAGACCTCCGCACGAAACTGCTCAAGCTCCGGATTGTTTACCAGCGAAAACAAAAGACCATCTCCTCACAAAGTACCGGCCGCAGCCCGATCAAGAAACCACACCACTTCACCCGAAGCCTCACGAGCATGAACTGCAGGAACCTCATCCGGCGAGAGCTCTCTCTCGTTAAATATTCGAGAAACCATCTCCGCCTTCTTCTCGCCAGAGACGAGAAAGTAGATACGCCTTGCAGAAAATAGCGGAGCAGGAGTCAGACTAATCCGATCCGTCCCATCCGTTGGATGAGGAGCAGCGATCACCAACCGCCCGGATGACGAACCTCCAAAGCATCGAGATTGTCCCGGAAAAAGTGAAGCCGTATGTCCATCTTCTCCGATCCCAAGGAGTACGATATCGAAAACTTTCTCTCCTTCAGGAGAGAGCCCGTAGTCAGAAAGAACCGTCTCATATGCTCTCGCAGCCTCTTCGGCCGAAGCTTCCTCTGTACACACCGGATAGACGGCAGGTTGCTGACCAGGCGGCAGATGGTGCAACAAGGTATCGCGAACCATATGCTGATTACTTCTGTTGTCATCGGCGGGGACGAATCGCTCATCACCCCAAAACAGATCAAGTCGTCCCCATTCAATATCATCGACTCGAGGAGGAATGCGAAGCAGCCGATACACCGCACCAGGAGTGGTCCCCCCGGAGAGGCAAAGAGAACACCGTTCTCGTTCTGTCAGCACCTCTCCGATCGCGCTGACAATTTCATCAGCGACCGTTCCGGCAAACTCACTTTGTCTGAGGACTTCCTTTTTCACGGCACCTACCTTCGAAGAGACTCATATTCCGCCGGCAGTATAACCTCTCCACAACGAACTGACGAGCCACTCAAGAAGCCCCACTTAAAAGATCTGAAAACTCTTTTCCGAGAATAAAAGCCTCCGGATAACTCGCGGTAGAGTCCCCCCTCACGAAAAACCGGCGGAGATCCTCCTTGGCCCCAAGCTCTCGATGAGTCCCGGTGACACACGAACTCCCATCTTCAGTAAAAACCTCGGTTTCAAAAAGCCCGGCTTCAGGGAGCGTGATGCGAACCCTCCGTGGTGAAAAAAAACTGCGAGACGACAAATTCTCTTCAGAAACAAGAAGCTCAACCGCCAACATATCCCCCATTCGAATAGCCGCGGGAGCTTTATCGTCGAGAGAGAAAGAAAGATTCCACTTCCGACCGACAGAGGTCACACATTCAACCGTCCCTCGATGAAAAGAAGAAACACGGCTTCGAAGCTGAGAGAGAAGCCAACCAACGAAGAGCGTTGTGCAAGAGGAGAGAACTGGTCTTCCCCCAACTTCTCCCCTCACCAGCAGCTCAATCCGATCAATATCAGAGAGCATCGCGGAGAGGTCATACTGGGTAGAAAAGTTCCGAAGCTGAGCACGCCATCCGGAAGTTCTCAACCACTCCAAATCAACGACATCCACACCCCGCTCTTCAAGAATATCCACGACCGAGTGAGGGAGCTGAGAGTCTCGCGAAGAAAAAAACAGGGCCTTCGCATCAAGGGCAAGCGCCCGTAAGATCTCTGGGTTCGATGGAGTTCCCAATACTACCACTGTAGGCGGAAATCCAACTTGATACTGTCCGCGGAGCAAACTGAGAAGGGCTCGAGGAACAAACTGGTCCATAAGACCGACGACGATGTCGCTATACTTTCCCCGACCATCACTACCAGAGACGATCAGAGAACCACACAAAAGCTTACTCGAAACTGGGAGCTTCGCCTGCGTCAGTAAGAGTGCCTCATTTTCAGAAGAATGCGAGAGGAAATAGGCGATGCGGCCCGGAAGACACTCAGCAAACAACTCGGCCCACTCCTCTACTGCCTGACCATTTCGAACAGACCGATAGTCAAGGATCACCGTATTCGAATTCAATGGCCGAGAAACCTCTTGCTCTTGGGCCATCTTCCGATAGTGAGATTCATAGAACTGCCGGAGATCCTTTGGTTCCGTTGTAAAGAGTGCCCAGCGATATTTCACAAGTCGTATCTCCGCCTTCCCATCACCGCCTCGTTCCATACCATCCGCGAAAGTCCCTCAGAGGAGCCGCCATGAATGATCTCGTTGGGCAAGAAGGTCTCCAGCTTCAGTCGGACCCCAAGTTCCAGCCTCGTACTGATGCAATGGCGCGCGTTCTCCCCCCTCTCCTTGCGGCTGCTCCCAGTGGTGCAGTACCGGCTCGAGCACACGCCACGATTCCTCTATCTCATCATTTCTCGTAAAAAGTGTCGCATCCCGCTTCATCGCATCAAGAAGCAAACGCTCATATGCCTCGGGAGAAGAAAGCGCAAATGAATCCTCATAGAGAAAATCCATCAGAACGGGTTTTGCACGCATCCGTGGCCCCGGAGGCTTAGAATTAATGCAGAACGATATCCCTTCCTCCGGTTGCACCTGAATGGCGAGGTAGTTCTGGTCCAATTTTGAGATCATCCGTCCCTGAAAGAGACCCGATGGCGCGTGTTTAAAGTAGATAGCGATCTCCGTAACTCGGCGAGGCAATCTCTTGCCCGCACGAATATAAATGGGTACTCCCGACCACCTCCAATTATCGATCTCAAGTCTCATGGCGGCGTATGTCTCAGTCGCAGACCCACCGGTCACCCCGACTTCTTCATGGTACCCAACTACTGAAGCACCATCGACAAACCCCGATGAATACTGAGCCCGAATAGCGTCATTCAGCGACGGTCGCTTCAGCGAACGAAGCACCTTCACCTTTTCATCCCGGATACTATCTGGATCAGAAAGGCTATATGGAGGTTC
>JALEGQ010000128.1 GCA_022763385.1 bacterium | reverse complement strand
TCCGAAGATACCGAGTCATGAGTGACGAACGATGGCACGAAGAGGGAGACGCCGCCCCTGAACAGGAAACAGGGAACGGCGAACAAAGGAACGGCGAACAGCAGACCGGTTTCGCTGGCGCACCTTCGCGGAGAGACCACACTCCTTCCCGCTCTCGGAGAAGAGGACAACGGAGGAGAAAGCGTCGCGACTCGCTTCTTCCGGCACAGGAGAAGGTCGGCTGGTGGAGCACCCCAGCCATACTGCCCCTCCTTCTGCTCGTTATCACCCTTCCGTTCGGTTCCGTTCATCCACGCCCTCAAGCCCTTGCGGTACTCCTCGTGTCGTTTCTCGCGATTGGGTTTGTGGCATCACTCAAGAACCGTCCCCGAGCGCACGGTTCGCACCACGCGTTGTCGTTCTTTCTCGTCGGCTTCCTCCTCATTGGTCTTTACGGTGCGGGGCACTCCGTGCTCACTACCGTCGGCTCAGATGCTCCTCTCGGTGGAACGTTCTCTCGAAACCTCCTCCCAGAGTACTGGGAACACTTTATTCCCGGGTATGCGCTTATCCTCGGAACATTCCTCATCACCTTCTTCGGACTCTCTCAGCGAAAGAGTGAAGCAAAGCGCCCGCTGTGGAGCTCTTCGGAGTCGCTTCTTTTTCGTACCGAGAGACGACTCCTGCTCGTCGGAATCGTGGTGAGCCTCATCGCGCTGAGCCACTGGCTCACCGACAACGGGAAGCTCTTCTGGATCTTCTCTCCACTTTCGTCCGGACTCTCCCACCGCGCCCGGTGGCCTTTCGTGAACCCGAATCACCTCGCCTTCTTTCTGCTCCCGTTCTTCTTCCTCTCACTCGTTGCCACGGCGAGACAGCTCCTCGAAACCGTACACTTCTTTGATCGATCCTCGAGGTCTCGACAATCTCGGGAGAAGCTCGCCGAACTCCTCGGACGTCAAGAGGTGCAACACCTCTTCGGCTCACTGACGATCGCCTCGCTCGCATCTACCCTCTTTGCCGTCACCCTACTCGCCACACTGTCCCGAGCGAGCTGGCTTGGTGCCTCCGTTGGGGTCATCGTCTTTGGCGTACTCGCACTCCGCGCGATCTTTGACTACGAGAACCAACTCTTATCTCTTGGGCACCACTCTTCCGTGGGCCACCGCTCACCGAGTCAGCATGGAGAGGAGCTCTCACAAGACCGAGAACCGGGAAGCGGACACCCTCGGGAAGAGACTCTCGCGATCGACCAAACCGGCCGCACCCGACTCTCGCTCACGCTCGGGATCTTTTTTCTCTCGCTCCTCGGAGTGTTTACGGTGTTTCTGCTCAGCCTCGGAGAGGGGCAAGGACGGATCGGTTCGCGGATGGTATCCGGGCTGATCTCCAGCCGAGATGATATGCGGTGGATTCTTTTTGTTGACTCCCTCGAGCTCCTCTCCCCGTTTGGGGTGGGGATCCACCGCTGGAATGAGATCTACGCCACCATGCTTCCCGCCGGACTCGCTGGACTGAACCCCTACTACCTCCACTCAGAACCGCTGCAACTCGCCATAGAGCTTGGGGTCGTCGGATTCCTTCTCGTAGCAGCCGTATTTTTGACCCCGATCACCTCCCTCATCCTCGAGACGCGAGAACTCATTACCCGTACCCAGCCACGGTATCGAAACGAGGTGGAGGAGCTCTACCGAATCCGATTCGAGAATGCGGCCATGGTGAGCATCTGGTGCGCCATAACGATCGCGCTCTGTTTTGACTTCTCACTCCGAATTCCAGCAAACCTTGTTCTACTCGGAGCGCTCTGTGCCCTCACCTTTGCCCAGAGGGAGAAGACCAGCACCCTGAAGAGGAGGCTCTTAGGTCTCAGCGACGTCGAATAGGCGTAAGTGACCGATTGGCACCACTGTTTGAAAAAGAGGGGATTCTTTTTCCTCATGAGAAACGGTACTCTTGCCGTCATCATCGTAAGGGTCGTATTTTATTGGCGGTCTTCATTCTATCGGGAAACTTTTTATGCACCAGAACAGAACTTCTCTCGTCCGCATCGTTAGCACTCTTCTCATCCTCGTAATGGGAGGAGGAACCGCTGCACTCGCTGACCAATTGCACGTCTTTGACCCGAAAGGCTTTCTCCGATACTCCGGAAATCTTGAATCCGAGCGCTTCCTCCTCGTAGAAGTCGCTGACATGGATGGCCACCCGTTGAACAACGCCGAGGTGGTACTCCGACACGATGAAACACCAACCACCCTCACCACCAGAGCGCAGGATGGCCGGGCGGTCTTCGATAATCTCTCCGGTGGAAACTGGCAGATCTCAGGACAGGGAAACCCCCTCAAAGTTGAACAGGTGACGGTAACTGCGTCACTCGTTCCCGCAGTGCCGGCCGCAGGAGCTGGTAGCGGGGCTGGAGCAGGACTTGGCGGCGGAGCAGCCGGTGCTGGGGCGGCAGGTGGAGCTGCGGCTGGCGCTGGAGCAGCAGGTGGAGCTGCGGCAGGAGGTGTAGGCGCTGGAGCAGCTGCTGCTGGAGCCGGTGCTGCTGCGGCTGGTGGAGCTGCGGCTGCGGCTGGCGGAGCAACCATTCTCGGTGTGAGCGCAACTGCTGCAACGGTCGGTGCGGTAGCGGTGGCTGGTGGAGCCGTAGTTGCAGTTGAGGCTGCTGATGATAACAACGATTCGCCTACTTCGCCCTTCGAATAGGGCCCTTCGAATAGGGCCCGTCGAAGAGAGGACCATCTGAGGAAGCAGCCCCCGGGAGGGTTAATACCGTTGCTTCTGGCCGGTAAATGACTCGTCGGCGTGGACGACAAACTCAAAGGTGTAGAGCTCGATATCCTCCTCTGTCCAGAACACAAAGAATTCTGGAACAAAGATCGTATCATCATACTCAAAGCCGATCTCCATCTCGTCAGCCCCACGCATGATCTCAACGTCGTCAATCGTGATTGGCATATCATACCGACGAAACATATCCTTCAGCCGAAAGCGAATCTCCTTGTCCGTGACAAAATCGCCCCGCTTCGCCAGACTCTCCACCTGATTCTGGAGATCGTAGTACCGATACAGAATCGGCAGCACTTCATAGAGGGTGTAGAAGGCAAAAAGACCAATAAATCCGAATATCAACAGGGTAATACGAGAGGCACCAGCGGAATGAGTGTTCCGAGAGTTCGAAGAAAGAGGAGGAAGCTCATTGAGGTGAAGAGTTGGTGCAGTCATCGCACATATTGTATCCAGCACTGCGCCCTTGCGGAAGTGGGTATTCTCCACGATTCCGAAGGGGAGCCCTCCAAAATGTTCCGAGAAACACAGAGATTTCCCTGAAGCAACACACCCTTGCCTCCTACCACGCATCACTATATGGACAGCCGAGCAAGCCACGTGGTACTCGTCAAGAAAACGAGGGATAAGGGAATATGAACAGCAGGTACTTGAAGAGTGTCGTATCCCTCACGATAAGGAGATTGGTGAGTGCAAGAAATGCGGAACGACCGACACGAAAGATCCTCGTTAAGGCACTCCCAGAGCGATACAAGTATCGATCGCGCTCTTCCGAGGCCAGAACGGAGAAGAAGGCTGCTTGAAGTTATTCTCGGAACGGCGATGCTCTTTCTCCTCCTCGGAATCGGGAACCTGATCGTTGGCACCCAGCGGACCGAGCACTATGCCAAGCTCCTGAAGGCCTATCCGATCACCGCAGGCAAGGGCGCCCTTCCCTCCTCTGAATCTCCCAAGGAAGAAAGCAATGAAGCCTTCCAGTCACTCCGCGAACGGTACGACTACTACCGCTTCTGTCTCGTCGGCGGAAAATACTTCCTCGCCCTCAGCGGCTGCCTCTTCCTCGCAGCCCTCATCGCCCTCGGAATATATCGAAACGAGCTAGCCCTCCGAGACGAGACCCAGTAACCCCCTCCCTCGTCAATTACGAGCGAGCCAGACGGGAGAGCTTCCAAAGGCACCCCGCAGGCAAGCCAAGAAATCCCCGCCTCAACTAACGACTGCCGTCCTTGCCGAGGACGCCGCCGGAAGCTCTCCCGCCTGGCTCGCGCCGACACAGGGGAGAGGGCGGAGAGCAGAGTGTCACTGGACCTCCATCTCCTACCATCTCCAACACCCCTACTGATGAAACACTCCCGTTCCCTTCACCTTCATCCCTGGAGTAATGCAATCAACGACCTGGCAGTGATCTGTGGGAATACCCATTGCCTTCAGCCGCGAGAGGATTACATTCGTCGCGTACGGTAGTCCCTCTGAAGGCATGAGGAAATGCCCCGTCTCGTTATCGAGACGGGTGACAGAGAACTGGAGCGCTTCGGGCTCTGCCTCAATCCTATCACGGTGTTCTCGCCAATCATCAAGATCGCGAAAATGGTGATCAAAGAGAGCAAGGTGAAGACTTCCCGCGGCGTATACCCCCCTCCCTCCGGAAATCTCACTGTGAGTCCGTCTTGAAAACACCGAGAGCGCCGTTGGCTCTGGAGAAAAGAGCGGCTCTCCGTCTGCCGTGATGACATAGATAAGCTTAATCACCTCTCGATCCACGATAGAGAACTTCCCGAATGCATGCTCACGGTATTGAAGCGGAAGAAAGTATGAGGTGAGGTAGTCGAGGCGCATATAGAGATCAAAGAGCTCTGCCGAAGTTGTTTCTTGACGTCCCTGAAGGATACGTTGAAGCCCCCTTTCAAGAACTCTTCTCTGATCAGGAGGAACGTTATCCCGTTCGTTGTTCTCATGAAGCTCGCGAAATGCAATCCGCTCATCACGGCGGAAGTTTTTCTCCAGAGTAGATAGGGGATCGATCCGATCCCACAGATCCCTAACCAGTGAAATAAAAACCTTTCGTTGAAACCCAAAGGGGCTCTCTCCTGTTAGAGACGAGGTCTCACCCTCCCACTGCTGAAACAGCTCCGTCAAAACCGGACGGAGCCGCTTCGCATTCTGAGAGAGAATAAGGTACGGGACCTTCTGTACTTCTGTAAAATTCAGTGGATGGAATCCCTCTGGAGCGAGCGGATCAACGAGACGGAGCTGTTGAACACGTCGAAATGGCTTTGTTCCCCGAAGCTGCTCCAAAAGACCAGGCAGCTCATCGGCTCGATAAATGTCTTTCCCGAAGTTATAACTCAGTCCAACTCCTTCAGGGATCTCGATCTCCTCAGGCGAGCGTTCCTTTTTTTGAGCCTGCTTCTCAACAAAGCTCCTCTTCTTGCGATAACTTACGGCCATGTCCTTCCAGAGCACCGCAAACGGAAGTTGATACCCCTCCCGAGGGCCCCGATAGCCTTGAGTAATCCTCTCTTCGTGTCTGGCGGGATCCTCCGTTTGAATACGCTCCCGCTCACGATTGCAGAGGGCAAAAAGCTCATCGAGCGACTCTTCAAGAACTTCCTCCCTCTCTTCCGCCGAAAGGTCGAGCATCTCCGGATCCGGATGAGAGACATGCTCGGGAAGTGTCTTAAGCACATCCATTGACCGCTCGCGAAAGAACGCTCTATCACTGTACGCCTCCGCTAACCACGGAGTCTCCCGCTCTCCCTTTGAGACCTCTAGCACCTGCTTCACCTGAGATCGCGCCCAAAACCCTCGCAGCTCATCATAGTTATCGAGGTCAGGAAGAGTGATGGGGCTTTCCAAGAGGGTTCTGCGATCCTCGGGAAAGTCTTCAACCCGAAACGTGGTGAGCACTTCGAGCGAGGTTCGAAAATCGATCCGTGAAAAATAGTGTCCTACCGCACGCACGAAGGCACGATCTTCTTCTGGCAGTTCGTCTTCTGATATCGCTGGGCGAACACGACGATTCTCTGCCGCTTTCACGGTAATCGGATACGAGGCCCCACTCGGAAGCGGCATCTCGTACCTTATCTCTACATCCGGGAAGGGATCTCTCCGGTCAAAGACGAATTGACTGAGACGCTCAACAAACCGCTCACACATTCGCCCCCGTACCGTCACCGTCGCCTCATCAAGATAGCCTCGGTCCAGCATCACTTGAGTGACTTCCAGCCTCCTCCACTCATGGCCGTACGCTCCGTACGGAACCTGAAACCCAAAGACCGTGCTCTCAAGCTTCCAACCACTTTCCGTCGCCGTCCAGAGGTCTCCGCCAGACGAAACAGGATATCCGTCCGAGAACCGCTTCAGCGTTTCTTCCCGATCCTCAGGTGTAGCCCCAGACAACCGTTGAATGTTGCGAAAGACCTCTTCCCACTCCGCTCGCTCCACTAGCCCAATCTGGGATGGAGAAACGAGTAAGTCCCGAGGTCCTCGCGACGGGAAGAGGTAGAGCGAACTCCAGATCTCATCGACAATAGCCAACGAAACCTCTATGGGAGCCCCATTGAGTACAAGTCGTTCCTCAATAGAGAGCCCGACGAGGTCTTCCGTAACCTCTCCGAAGTCAAGCACAGCACTCGCACTTTTGAGAAGGAGTTCTCGAAGAGATACGGTTCGATATGCTTCGAGAATCGCTCTCTCTATCTGGTCAAGAGAGATCGAGTCTTCTAACTGGCCCTCCAGCCGCTTCTGCTCTCCGAGCCAAGACTCAGCTCCTGCTTCGTTTCCATGAGCGAGGGCAATCGCCCGCTCACCCCGAGCGAAGAGAATCGAAAACGCAGTTTGTACCTCCAATGAAACGGGAAGCTGTTCTGCTGCCCATAGCGGAAGAAACCGCAACAGGTCTCTCTCCCCGAGAAAAACTGCTTCTCGCCGTTCTCGCCACCGTTCACGTGCAAGCTCATGAAAGGTTTGTACTCCACGGTCCGTGGTGAGAGCACCTCCGGAAAAGCACTCGCGAAGCGCAAAGAACTGCCGATCCAAAGCACCAGCCTCTGGAAGAGGAGGTGAACTCCCCGCCTCTCTGCCCGCCTCTTCTCTCCGAGCCCCAAACTTCACTCACCTGCTCCCTTACTCCACCACTGCGAAGCACCGTTTTCTCCAACTCCTCAAGAATACCGAGCCTCTCTACCCTAACCAACTTTTTCATGTAAATGTCTGCCTGATATCGGGAACAGCGACTCAGGTGGGAGAGCTTCCGAAGGCACTCCGCAGGCAAGCCAAGAAATCCTCACTCTCACCGTTCGTTCCCCCTCCTTGCCGAGGACGCCGCAGGAAGCTCTCCCGCCTGGCTCGCGCCGACACCAGAACATCCACAATCACGAAATAATCACGCAATCGCGCAGCATATCGCGCGAATCGCGCAAAATAATTAGATTTTGCACGATTAAAATATTGCGAATCGCGCAATACGAAATTATCATAATATGAAATGCGTGATTACAAAACAGACATTCTTAATAACCTATTGAAATGACTCAATATTCTGAAAAAGAAAGTCGAATACTTGAGTTCAAGGAGCGCATTGATGCTCTCAGCACGATTTTTCCGAGTGTGGTTTCCATGGCAAACGACATCGGCGGGAGAATTCTCATCGGTGTCAGAGATAGAGATCGGGCGATTGTTGGACTTTCCAGCGAGGAGATCGATCACTTGGTTGAACGCCTTCCCCAGGCGATCGCCGACGCCATTGAACCTCAACTTCGACCTCGAATTCAGGTGGTAAACATCGCTGACAAATCCCTCGTAGAGCTCCAGGTATTCCCCGGAAACCACAAGCCCTACTACATCGCCAGTAAAGGCGTCGAAGGGGGGACCTACCTCAGATTTGGCACT
The DNA here is from genome assembly GCA_022763385.1 of bacterium. Classification (GTDB taxonomy): domain Bacteria; phylum Bdellovibrionota_C; class UBA2361; order UBA2361; family RFPC01; genus RFPC01. Next base: position 7,652 of record JALEGQ010000128.1, on the reverse strand, counting down.
CATAATAAGCGTGCTCAAGGGGTTTTCTTACGAGAACTCCAACGAGAGAGCCTTGGTCGATACTACGATCAAGAGCGGCTCACAGAGGCCACCCGGTGCGACTTAGACACTGACAAGAACGAAACTATTCTGCTATCAGAGAAGGCAATGGCTCGCGATGCTGTTACGGATACTTTGGTACCAACGGTAGCCGGCATGGTTTTCTACGGAGAGAAGCCATCAACCTATCTCCCTCATGCAGAACTTCTCATATCAACCTTTGCCGATGAGAAGATCGATACACCGGTAAAAACCATTGACCTTTCCGCTCCCCTTCCCATCCTGGTGGATGAGTGCTTACGAATAATTCTCCCAGAACTTAGCCTCAAGCAGGAAGCGGTCGGAGCCACACTCGTGAGCACCCGCTATGAGGTTCCAAAAGAGGCTCTTCGTGAAGCACTCCTCAATGCGCTGGTACACAGACGATACGATATTGAAGATGCGATCAAACTCTCTCTCTTTACGAATCGGATAGAAATTATGAGTCCAGGGAACTTTCCCGGACCGATCGAGGATTATGTTAGCGGTATCTCTTACGCGAGAAATCCGACCCTCCGTCAGCTTGCCCGAAATGCGGGACTCGTAGAAAAAAGAGGATTTGGATTTCCCCTCATTTTTAGAAGTACCCAAGCAAATGGAAATCCAGAGCCAGAAATCATCGAACAGGGTTCTTCCGTAAAGATTATCCTCTGGCGTGACGGAGAGTTCTCTCAAAATACATCACCGATATTAACGGATCGACTCTCTGCCCTTTCCGACTTGTACAGGAGAAAAGAGCCGTTTTCGATCTCGCAGGCCAGCAAGTTGATGGGGGTTTCGAGTAACACTGCCCGGCATGAAATTGAAGCTCTTCTAGAAAAAGAAATACTCACCAGAAAGGGAAGAGGAAGGGGAACAAAGTATCACTGGACCTCCGATTGACGTCCATCTGCTCATACCCCTCGATAGATGACTCGGGTGGTAGAGCAACACCGCAGACTATTACTCACTCTCTGTAAAGATGTCTTCCAGCCCGTACGACTGAACCTTCGAGATCAGGTTCGAGCGGGAGATCTCGAGGGTGCGGGCGGCTTCGCTCTTGTTGAATTTTGCCTGTTGGAGCGCTCGACGAATCAGTGCAGATTCCACCTCGGCGAGGGCCTCGCGGAGCGGCATGAGGTAGAGTTGGGAGGGGAGGTCTTTCGAGAGGTGTTCGTTCGGATCAACATCCTGCTCTCCTTCGTGACGATCCACTGTACGATCCACTGTTGCGCTCTCTGAAGGAGCGGAAGAGCGCTGTCCTTCCGGGGAACGTTTCCAGAGCTTTTGCGAGAGATACCCCGGCCCAATCTGGGTTGCAAGCCCACTGTAACTCACCGCACGCTCGATCTCATTCTCGAGCTCTCGGATATTTCCTGGCCACCGATAGCGCTCCAAAAAGAGCAACGCCTCTTCGGTCAACGACTTCAGTGGCTTTCCCTGAGAGCGACAGGAGTTCTCCAAAAAATGGCGTGCCAGAAGCGCGATATCCCCTCCCCGTTCTCGGAGCGGTGGGACATCGAGCTGGAGCACCTTGAGGCGAAAGAAGAGGTCCTCCCGAAAGGTTCCCTCAGCAACCATCTCTTCGACATCTCGGTGAGTCGCGGCAACAATCCGAACATCCACGGGCCGTTCCTGGGATGAGCCTACTGGAGTAATAACACCTTCTTGGAGCACTCGGAGAAACTTTGCTTGCAGAGGAAGGCTCATCTCACCAACTTCATCGAGAAAGAGCGTTCCTCCATCGGCACTTTCAAACAGCCCCTTCGTATCGCGCTCAGCACCGGTAAAAGCCCCCTTCACGTAGCCAAAGAGAGAAGACTCCAGAAGGTTTTCGTTGAGTGCGCCACAGTTCTGCGCCACAAACGGGCCCCGTGCCCGTTGACTGGAACGGTGAACTCCCCGAGCAATACGCTCCTTCCCAGTTCCGGACTCCCCGATGATCAGCACGGGGGCATTAGAATCGCGAAAACGGAGTACGGATGAGAGGAGATCTCGAAAGACGGAGCTCTCACCGATCGCTCCCGAAAAAGGACTTTCCCCATCAGGTGTTCCTTCCCCATCGGCACCGTCTCGCCGCAGTCGCTCGTCTTCGAGACGGGAAACCTGCCGATAGAGGGCAGAGAGGTGCAGTCCCGATCGAACTCGCGCGATGAGCTCCATTGGTTCAAAGGGTTTCCGGAGATAGTCCTCCGCTCCCGCCTCCATTCCAGCAGAGATGTCATCGAGTTCATCCTTGGAGCTCATCAAGAGGATCGGGATATTCCGAGTTTTCTCTCCCCCCTTCAGCTCCCGAGCCGCATCGAGGCCGCTCTTCTCTGGCATCACCACATCAAGGATAATCTGTTCGGGAAGATGCTTTTCTGCGAGCTCAACTGCAGCAGCGCCGTTTTCTGCCGCAAAAACCTCTGCTCCGTGAGCCTCTAGGAGCGAAACAGTGGTAAAGAGCAGCTCTGGGTTGTCATCGGCCACAAGAATACGAGCTCCATCAAGGACGGCGCTCTCTTGCTCTTCTGACACCGGACGATCCGCACTCACAAGCGTGTTACCCCTTCATCATCTCGAGGAACTCTTTATTGCTCTTTGTTCCATCCATCTTACTGATCAACCACTCCATCGCCTCAATGGTATTCAGTGGGTTGAGCACTTTTCGGAGGAGCCAGATCTTCTGAAGCACATCATTATCAAGGAGGAGATCCTCTTTCCGAGTTCCAGACTTATTGATATCGACAGCGGGGTACACCCGGCGATCAGAGAGCTTTCGGTCGAGCACAAGCTCCATGTTCCCCGTTCCCTTGAACTCTTCAAAGATCACCTCATCCATCCGAGAACCGGTCTCAATCAGGGCTGTACCGATAATGGTGAGACTTCCCCCCTCCTCTACGTTTCGAGCAGCCCCGAAAAAGCGCTTCGGCTTGTGAAGGGCGTTTGAATCAACCCCCCCAGAGAGGATCTTTCCACTCAGTGGAACAACCGTGTTATAGGCTCGTGCAAGTCGGGTAATCGAGTCCAGGAGAATAACGACATCCTTCTTATGTTCGACAAGCCGACGAGCTTTCTCAATCACCATCTCAGCAACTTGCACATGTCGTTGTGCTGGCTCATCAAAGGTAGAGCTGACCACCTCTCCGTCTACGGAACGCGCCATATCGGTGACTTCCTCAGGACGTTCATCAATAAGAAGGACGATCAAGACACACTCTGGATGGTTTTCCGTGATGGCATTTGCAATCTGCTGCAAGAGTACCGTCTTCCCGGTTCTCGGTGGAGCCACGATCAATCCCCGCTGCCCCTTTCCGATCGGGCTAAAGAGATCGATGATCCGCTGCGAAAAGTCTTTCTGCGGCTTCTTGGTTTCCAGCTTCAACCGCTCATCAGGATACAGCGGTGTAAGGTTATCAAAGTGAATCTTCGATTTGAGTGCTTCCGTTGAATCTCGGTTCACGGACTTTACCTTTAAAAGGGCAAAGTAGCGCTCTCCTTCTTTCTCTCGTGGAGGACGAATTTGGCCTTCCACGGTATCCCCGGTGCGGAGACCAAAACGGCGGATCTGATTCGGAGAAACATAGATATCATCCGAACCAGGAAGGTAGTTATCGTTCGGCGACCGCAAAAAGCCGAACCCATCCTGGAGACACTCAAGCACTCCGTCTCCATAGATATTGCCCTTGGTCTCTGCCTGGGCGGTGAGGATTGCAAAGATCAGTTCTTGGCGTCGGAGCGTGTTCGCATTCGGAATCTCAAACTCGGCGGCGAGCTTTACGAGCTCTTCTGATTTCAATCCCTTTAGTTCACTCAGGTTCATGTCACATCTTCCTTTCATTCATTATCTCTCCTACTTCAAGAGAGAGTTCTCAAAAATTTCAAACGATTATTTCCACGCAAGAAACACCAAATAGTGAGTGGCTTATCGGGTGTATCCAGTCTTCTACACAGAGGCTTCTCTACAGAAGATTTTGAAGAACGAATACGTACTGGAAACACGAGGGGAGGAATCCCTCGACTGAAAAGATACTATCCCAATTCGAGGCCCTGCTCAAGAGACCACGCTCATTTTACGGCAAAACCACGTCCCTTTCCTACTCTCTGCTCTCGGAAGGCCCTCTGCTGCTCCACATTCATCACCGAGTAGGAACTTCCATACTCTGGGACAATCTCTGAAAGACCCTGCACCGAAAAAGTCGAAGCACCTCTCTCCCTGACCGCAAATGCCATAGCATCTTCGTAAGAAAACGACACTTCCTGCGTATTCGAGAGATCCATGATCGCCCCGTCCTTGAGCTCATATCCACCCCCCTTCGGTTGTTGCCGGAGCTCCTCTCGCCCCTCCTCAGGGAGAACGGTTCTCCAATAGGGGGCCCGAAACTCCTCTTGAGTCGACCCACCGACGACAAGATAGCTCTCCCTCCCGAGCTCCATACCGAGCAGGAGACGACCTTCCGCTCGCTCTTTCAGGAGCACTGCTGCGACCACCTCAAACCGTGAGAGCGCGGAAAGTGGAATCTGTCCAGCAGCGGCGATACCCTTTACAAAAGATAACGCCATCCGTAATCCGGTATAACTCCCTGGACCAGAGAGAAAAAAGATCTCCCCAAGGACCTCACCAGCGAGCACTGATTGATCCTCCCCTTCCGGAAAACGACGTCGTAAGAGCCTTCGATAGACCTCTGCGGGGACCGCCTCGGTAACGAGCTCGCCAAAGATACTCTCGCTCCACTTCTGTGGGGTATCTCTCCTACCATACCACCCACACCCGAAGTATCTTCGAGAGCTGACCACACACAGGATCTCTTGTTGGACCGTGACATCCCACTCAACGGACGATTCGCTCAGCATATCATCCCAAAAATCGCATCACATCGTTGGAGAGAGCGAACACCATAAGCAAGAGAAGCGCAATCATTCCGACGGCGGTCGCCCGTTCCTGAACCTTTACACTTGTCGGCTGTCCTCGAACGGCTTCAATGATAAAAAAGAGCAGGTGCCCTCCATCCAATACGGGGATGGGGAGGAGATTGAGCAGCGCTAGGCTCACGCTGAGGAACACCATAAAATCGATCAACCGATCAAACCCACTTCCCGCAGCCTCAGCTCCCTGCTGCATAATAAAGAGCGGGCCGGCAAGGTTCTTGGTCGAGACTTCACCGACCACGGTCTTAAAAAGACCGAGTACCGTGAGTTTACTCGTCCAATACACCTTACTCACCGCAAGTTCACCCGCAGTGAAGAACGAGACAGGCTTCCGTTCTACTGCCGGCAAGATTCCAACCTTAAACCGCTTTGCATCATCTTCAAGGAGCACCTCAAGCTCGGTCTGCTCCTGTGTCGGAGAAACCTCCACCGATAAAGACTCTCCCTCCCGAAGGATCCGAAGGAGGATCGGTTCTCCACTCGAACTTCGGATCGCCTCAGAAAGCGCCTCCCAACTCTCCGTCGGCTCTCCATTCACAGACTCGACGATGTCACCAGACTGAAGCCCGGCCTCATCAGCCGGAAGCCCCGTCATCACCCCCCCGATCTCGGAGCTCTCAAGAAAGTGCGTATCTCCATAGAGCGCAAAGGCAAACCAGGCAAAGAGCACCGCAAATAGGACGTTAAAGGCGGGGCCAGCAAGAACGATGCAGAACTTCGGGAAGAAAGGCTGCGTCAGAAACCACCGCTCCCGATCTGGGGTAACGCGAGGCGAAAGGGCCACCTTCTCCTCCTCTGGCACTTCAACAGCGGGAGAAAGCTCTTCTTCATCCTCAGAGAAATCGGCGAGGTTGTCCCCTGCCATCCGAACATACCCTCCCAGGGGAATGATTCGTAGGGAGTACTCTGTTTCTCCGTACCGAAACGAGGACACTCGTGGTCCAAAACCGATCGCAAACTCAAGTACCTGCACCGAAAAGAGCTTGGCGAGCAGAAAGTGTCCGAGCTCATGAACAAATATCAGCACACAGAGCGCGAGAAGAGCAAAAATGAAGTTCATAAAGATATGGCCTTTGTGGGTACCGCTCAGCCAGTATACTAACGAGCGCCAAAAATAGAAAACACTCTCCCTCCAAACGAGGAACGCCCTCACGAATATGAAGATAAGAACGTTTTTAGCAGCGCCCTCTCTCGGCTGAGCGCTTCCGGGAGCTCCCGAAAGTCTCTGAGCTCGGTTCCGTTCCCCTGCTGGAGTGCGTGGTCAATAAAGGGAACGATATCAGAAAATGGCAGTCGCTCGTTCAAAAAGGCCTCACTCGCGACTTCGTTGGCCGTATAAAATCGGAGCCGTTCGCCGACAGAAGCACGGCAGAGCGTGCGAGCGAGAGCTACGGCCCGGAATCTCTCTTCATCACAGGGGAGAAGCTCAAGAGCTCCCCCACCATACGGTGGGCCAACTCGACCTGGCACCTCTGGGTAGCAGAGAGCAAATCCGATCGGAAAACTCATATCAGGAGGAGAACCGTGAAAGAGATGGCTTCCATCACGACATTCAACATAGCCGTGGATGATGCTCTGCGGGTGAACCTTGACCTCTATCTCATCCTCAGAAAAGCCGAACAACGCCGCTGCCTCAATCAGCTCGAAAGCCTTATTCATCATCGTGGCAGAGTCGAGCGTTATCCTGACTCCCATATTCCACGTTGGGTGCCGAAGGGCATCCTGAACGGTTACTCCTTTCAACTCCTCCTTCGACAGCGAAAAGAACGGACCTCCGGAGGCAGTCAATCCGATCTTTCGTACCTCGTCTCTTTGAAGCCGGTGCAGCAACCGAAAGAGCGAACTGTGTTCAGAATCAACTGGAACAAGCATCCCAGGGGAACGGCACGCTGTTTGCCCTTCTTCCGCACCAGCAGGTTCAGAAGGAGACTGAAAAAAGTCTGCCCCCACCACAAGAGACTCCTTGTTTGCGAGCGCGACCTTTTTTCCACTGAGGTAAGCGGGCAATGCCGAAAAGATCCCCTCTATCCCGATCACCGCAGCAAGCTGGGTATCATAGGAGTCACTCTCTGCAAATCCAAGGAGCTCCTCGCCCTCCAACCATATGCCATGAAAACGAGAGCCAAATCGCTCTCGTGCCTCACGGTGGGCATCTGGGTCAGCAAGCCCAGCAAACTCAGGTTGAAAACGGAGGAGTTGCTCTCCAAAGCGATCGACAGAAGAGTTCGCAAACAGGGCAACGACCCGGCAGTCCTCTCGTCCCTCAAGGAGGTGCAGAGCCGTTCGTCCGATCGACCCCGTAGACCCGTAGATCGCAATTCGTTGCGGTGAAGGAGAGAGAGAGTTCTGTTCCCTTTCGAAAGAGAGCGGCGCAAGAGGGTTCATAGCGCAGAAGACAGCAGAAGGTAGAAAGAGAGGAAGTACGGACACGAAAGAAGGACTCCATCAATACGATCAAGAATCCCTCCGTGACCGGGAAGCACGGTTCCCATATCCTTAATACCGTGCGCGCGTTTTATCATCGACTGTAAGAGGTCTCCAAGTTGGGCGAGAAAGATCAGCCCAACAACTCCTCCTCCAAAAAAGCACCACTGCTCCCATCCCCACACGGTGGCGGGAAGCGGTAGAGCGGGAAGCGCCAACAGCGCTGCAAGCGATCCAAACATCACTCCGCCATACGACCC
>JALEGQ010000127.1 GCA_022763385.1 bacterium | reverse complement strand
TTCTGAGGGGCGACTTCAACCAGGTGTGCAAGACGACCACAGAAATAGAGCCCCCCCTCTTCTGAGAGGTATCCGGCATCCCCCATACGGTGCCACAGTCGCCCCTCATAGGAGACCTTCGCCTTCTCATTCGCCGCCTCATTCTCATAGTACGAGGAACTGACATTCTCCCCACTAACAAGGATCTCACCGATCTCCCGAGCCGCACACGGCACAAGAGGCGATCCCCCTACCTGACCACCGAGAGCAAGCGACTCTCGCCGAACAATCCGAACCTGCACCCCTCGAATCGGCTTTCCCACATAGAGCCCCTGTACTCCCCCTTCCGGCACCGTACACCGTGAAGGTTGATTCGGGTCTCCTTCAGAACCGCTACTCGCAGCTCCTGCATTGAGCTCTTGGGAAGAGACCAAGGTCACTGGAAGTGCTTCAGTTGCACCATAGGGGGTGTAGACCTCCCCTTCGACGAGAAGCTCCTTGACCCGGCCAAGAACGTGCCCCGGCACGGGAGCCCCCGCCATAAAGATCTTTTCGAGAGAACCGAAGTTTTCTCCCGCACGGATGGCATAGTCAGCGATCTTCTTCCACAGGGTCGGTGAGCCAAATGAATAGTTTACCTCAAGATCCTGCACGATCTTGAGGACGCGCTCAGGGAGGAGCGAGAGCGGTCGAGCCGGATCAACATTCGGAAAGACGCTACACACCCCACCGGCGAGGTGAAACAGAGAGAAAATCGGAAGGAGCGGAAGATCTCTTTTTCCTGCTTCGATACCAAACTGCTCCCGCAAAATACTGAGCTGCGCAGCAAGCATCGTATTCGTGTACACCACTCCCTTCGGCTTCCCCGTAGCTCCCGAAGTAAACGCGATAAAAACCGGCTCATTCCCCGCATCCTCACCACGAACCGAAGAACCCGTCTCGCTATTCTCGATCCGATTCTTGACGGCGCTCGGCGAAGTTACATCGAGGGGCTTTGCCGAAAATCGCTTCAGAAAATTCAGCTTTGGACCACCAGTGTAGATCCAATCGCTCGCCGTAATGTGAAACTTCAGATTCGGCATAATCTCGCGCTTCTTCAGCCGAAGGAGCTGCGCTCGGGGTGACCCAATCAGTACCTGGGGATCGATCTCTCGGATACACGCAAAGAGGTTCTCTTTTCCCATACCGGGATCAAGAAATATCGGAAGAGCCCCACGACCCATCACCGCATAACTCAACGCCAGAAAATCAGCCCCCGGAGGAACCAACATCAACACCCGATCCTTCGCCGCCAGACCAAGCTCGTTCAATCCCCGCTGGTACTTATAAATCCGTTCTCGCATCTCACGGAAGGAAGTATGCCCGTAGCGCACCTGATCCCCGAGAAAGAGCGGTTCAATGCACGCGGGTTTTCCCTGAAGCCGCTCAGAGTGCTCGAGAAAACGTTGCACCAACACGGAACAACTTCCGGCATCACTGCTGGCAGGAACCCCTCCCGTGTCTGATATATTAGAGCTCGGAGCAGAAGCTCGAGAACTTCTCTCGTTGCTGGAACGATGCTCGGAACTCCTCGTGAGATACTCCCCGTCAAAGTGACCAGGACCATACCGGAGAAAGGTAGTAATCGCCGGGAGCGCAATCTCTTTCGCATCTTCAAGCACGAGGTGAGAGGCTTCCGGAATCTCAACCAGCTCCGCATTCGGAAAGTGTCTCGCCACCTTCGTCAACATCTCACGGTGGAAACACGGATCACGAAGTCCCCACACGATCTGAACCTCTCGATCACCGAGGCGGGAGATATTTTCTGCAAGATCCATCATCGTCTTATAGCTCGGATGCCCCGCATCAAATGGGATATCATCCACGAAATCCCAGATCGCCTTTCGAGAAGCGATGGTTCGGTACGGAAAATAGTATCCCGCCTTCACACTCTTCCGCAGCTTTCGAAACACGCCGAGCCCCGTCGTAAAGCGAAGGAACTGCTTGGTATACTGGGTGAGGAACTTTCCGATCACCGGAGTCGCTGCCACCTTAATAAGCATCGGGAGCGCCTCGGTCTCGGTAAGAGTGGTATTCAGATAAACGATCCGCTCGATACGCTCAGGAGCACGAACGGCCATCCCCGTTCCGATAGAACCACCCCAGTCGTGCATCACAAGAGAGAAACGCTCCAGCCCCAGCTTCTCGATAAACTCCTCGAGGTGCTCAATCCGATCCTTGGCTCGAAACGCCGTATGAGGAGTGCGATCCGAGAGCCCCAACCCGAGGAAGTCCGGCGCAATCACCCGAAAGTACGGCGAGAGCTCACGGATGAGTTCACGATAGTAGAAGGACCAGGTGGGATTACCGTGCAAAAGGAGGACCACCGGACGATCGACTCCCTGCTTCTGATCCTCGCCACTTGCTCCCTCAACATCGAGACCATCGACGTCAATATAGTGCATCCGATGACCGGCTACCGTGATGAATCGCGAAACAAATGGAAACTCTTTTTGGAGCCCGAAAGGAAGGGCGTGAGACATCTCCTTCTCCCCCACTACCACTCGATTCCCATGAAGATCGAATTCAGCCCACTACCGAACCCAGTGAGGAGGATCTTCTCACCCGCTTGAATGCCCTTCTCCTCGATTCCAGTAAAGAACGCCGTGGGAAGTGAGGCAGAAACGAGATTCCCATACCGCTGGTAGGTACTAAAGTCCTTCTCGTAGTCGAGGGTCATCTCTTCGTAAAACGCCCGGTTGACCTGCTTCCCGACCTGGTGACAGAAAATGTGATCAATCTCATCTCGCTCCCAGTGGAAAGTGCGCGAAAAGTCATCCCACATCCGCTTTCCGAGTCGCGAAGCTTCTAGGATCAGATCTCCGGATTCGGTGTACATGATCGGATTTAGGCCGTTTTCACGAGCGAGGTGAAAGTCAGCATTCCCTCGACAGAGATTCCCGTGTTGAGTCGCACTACGTGAGGTACAACCGATGATCTTATGGCTGTGAGCACTGAGATCAGAGCGGGTGATCACCGCAGCCACTGCTCCACATCCGAGCGTAAAGGTCGGGAGAAGCTTTAACACCTCTTCCCGGGTGAGCTCTTCGTTACTCAGAAGGTGACGGATGCTCGACTCAATGATGCACGCGATATTCTCCGCTGAGACAACGATACCGGCCTCAATGGCCCCTTGCTCGATCATCATCCCAACCATTTCGATACCGTTCGAGAAACCGATACAGGCATTGGTGACGTCGCACGCTTGCACCGTTTCTGGAAGCTCTAACTCACGGTGAATAATGGTCGACGTTCCCGGCTCAAAATAATCTCGAGTCACCGAGCAATTAATAATAGCCCCGATCTTCTCCCGTGGAACGGTCGTTGACTCGAGCGCCTCGCGTACCGCTGGAAGTGCGACCTGACTCGGCAAAAGAGACGTGTCCCACATCCGCCGAGTCTTCACCCCGCTCAACTTCTCCAAGGTTCCAAAAGGGATCCTCAACCGTTCATACAATGGCGCGAGACGATCTTCGATCTCCGCCGAAGAAGCCTCATACTCGGGCAGTTGAAGCGAATACGCATCGAGCGACACGTTGTTAAAACGGAGAGCAAACATAGCTGAGTTCCTTCCTGACGTGGTTCTTTTCCGACAAAGCGGCAGCGGGCTACACAACGTGCAGTGCCTCAAGAAAAGAGAAAGCGGCAGCCTACCACCCCTCTGAACACTGAACAACTCAGCCGAGAGCGCTAGCACCTTGCGAGGAGGCACCAGCGGAGAAAATGCCAAGAATAATTGTAGCGCTACTTGATATTTTCATGATATATTCAAGTAATGATTGAAAGGCTCATCCCGCTTACCGCATCTCCATCAGAAAGTTTTTTCCTCTGGGGACCGAGAAAAACGGGGAAAACTACCCTGCTGAAGAAGCTCTTCCCGGACTCTTTCTGGGTAAATCTCCTCAAAACAGACGAGGTTCTCAAGTACTCTCAAGCACCGTACAGATTACGACAAGAGCTGCTCGCAGCAGAACCACAGAGCCCTATCGTGATCGATGAGGTGCAAAAAGTTCCGGCACTCCTAGACGAAGTTCACTACCTGATAGAGGAGAAGGGCTATACCTTTGCCCTCTGTGGCTCGAGTGCTCGAAAGGTCAAGCGAGGACATGCAAACCTCCTTGGCGGACGTGCGGTCCGTTACGAGCTCTTTGGTCTCAGCGCCGTTGAGATTGGAAACGAATTTTCACTTGAGAAGATGCTCAATCACGGATATCTCCCGAGTCACTACCTTCGCGATTCATCTGGGCGGATAGTTCGCTCCTACGTTAATAGCTACCTAAAAGAAGAGATCCTTGATGAGGGGCTGGTGAGAAATCTTCCCGTTTTTGCTCAGTTCCTCGATGCAGCTGCGCTGTGTGATACCGAATTTATCAATTACTCGAATATCGCCAGTGACTGCGGTGTTTCAAGCACCACTGTCAAAGATTACTTTACTATCCTCGAGGACACCCTCCTTGGCCGCCTTCTTCCGGCATACACCAAGAGACCGAAACGACGAGTGCGCTCTGCACCAAAGTTCTATTTTGCAGATGTTGCAGTGGCAAATCACCTCGCGAAGCGTGGACACATCCAGCTGGGCTCAGAAGCATTTGGTAAAGCGTTTGAAAACTGGTGCTTTCATGAGCTCTCGCTCTTTCGAGAGTATAGTGAGCTGTTCTTCGATCTCAGCTATTGGACCCTTACCACCGGAGTTGAAGTCGATTTCGTGCTCGGTGACATGGAAGTGGCCATCGAAGCAAAAGCACGTCGTTCCATTACTCCCCGTCACCTGAAGGGACTACGAGAGATCGCAAAAGACTACCCGAAGATCAAAAAACGCCTCATGGTGTGCTGCGAGGAGATCCCAAGAGAAACGGAAGATGGAATCCTTATTCTCCCCTACAGAGATTTTTATGAGAGGTTATGGGCTCGAGAATTCATATGCTGAAGCTCATCCTGAAGCTCTGGTATGCCCTCAAAAAGAAGGGTCGTTATCTTCCACTGCGCTTGTGCCCGGTCGAGATTGTGGTGCTCTGAGGTAGTCGGGAAATAGGTATCTCCTCGGAGATAATCGGCGAGAAAACGGGTCGCCAGGTTAAAACTCACCGAGAAGCCCGCATACGGAAGAAGATCTCGTTCCTGTGCAGAGAAGGGAAAACGCGAAGAGAGCACTCCCTCAACGAGGGCTCTTGTAAAAGAGATATCTATCCCCACCCGATCAAGCTTCGGTTCGTCCTCCCGACCGATCGCACTAGCACTCCGAATGAGATCCCCAAAGTCAAACAGTGGAGTGGTCCACATCGCGAGATCAATATCAACCAGGGCAAGCACCTCGTTTGTCCCAGACCGAAAGAGAAAGTTGTTGACCTTGGTATCTCCGTGGGTGACCTGTTGTGGCAGCTGACCACTCCGCACGGCATCAGCGATCTGCGCCGCCTGATCAAGAAGCTGCTCCATCTCCTCCCGCAAAGCAGCACCTCTCTGCTTGCGTTCGCCTCCCCCCCCAGCAAAAGCTTTCTCAAGCTGCTGCCACCGCAACCTGGTATCTTGAAAACCGGGATGAATATTGGAAAGCTCTTCTCCAGGAAAGTCTCGGAGAAGAGAAAGATATTCTCCAAGAGCAGCACCAAGCGACCTCGCCATCCCCTCTCCCTGGCAAAGATCGTGCGATTCGCTCCCCTCAATAAAGCGATAGGTCCGCCAGTAATCGCCCCCGCAAGCGAGATAGTTCTTTCCTTCTGTGGTTGAGACGATCTCGAGTGTAGCTGGAAATGAACTCTCCGGATGTCGAGCAAGGTGGCGAGAGACCCTAACAGTATTCTCAAGCATCTCGTCCGTCTTCTGAAAGGCCGAGCAATTTATGC
>JALEGQ010000126.1 GCA_022763385.1 bacterium | reverse complement strand
TCACTATCCCGGATTATGAAGGTGCAGACGGGATCGTTGACTACGTTTCCGTAAGTTCAAGCAAGAGTGCTGACCGAAACGCAGCCCACCTCGAGCCGGCGCTTGCGCTCTATAGCAACCCTACGCCGATTGAAGGCCTTGCCCCTGTAATCTTTCGCAAAGAAGCCGGAGAAGAGAAGACACTCTATGATCTGAAAGTGCTCTTCTATAACGAACAGTACCGTGACACCTTTGCTCGCAAACAGGCCGCTGAATACTTTGAGCGTGAAGCTGAGGGAAGCACTACGACAGAGCCAGAGCTGTGCACGAGCACCTCACGCCGAATCTTTACCCAGGTACTCTCTTATGTTGACGGCCCGATCCTTGCCGAGGGCCGCACCATCTTCCTTCCGCAGTCGGATTGGGATACTCCACACCCGATCTTTAAACGGCTCACCCTTGAGGTTATGAATAGCGATGTCGAAGAATATGAAGCACTACTTCACTCCGGACGAGCCGTCTTTCGCTATGAAACCGAGAAAGAAACGGCTCGTGGTGCGCAGGTGGAAGTGCTGGGAAACATCGCGTGGGAGGTAAAGAACAGTATCACCAATAACCTTGAACTCGTTCGGACGGATCGCGAAGCGGTTCGCCCACTGACCGCGGACCTTCGCAATGAGCTTGAGGGAACCATTCGAGAGCTCGTGAGGAAGAGTGTCCGCATTGAAGGAGACCCCGCCCTGGTCCTCAGCCTCGTGCCCCTAATGAGCGACGGAGTGATGGAGCACCTCATTACTCAACGCTTGGAAGGCCAGTTTTTGGAAGAATTCTTCCGTGCACAGTCTGACTTTCGCGAGTCCCTTTCATCACACCTGCTCGCTGAAATGGCGCGGGCGAACGAAGAGGAACAACGAGAGGACGTAAAGGTAACCTATCAGCTAACCGAAGATATGCATGTCAGGGGAAGGGAGAAATCCGTCGGTGCTGGTGTTGGAGCTATCATCTACGGAGTGACGGTAAAGGCAGAAGGAGAGCGAACAAAAGTCGATCAGCACGTGATCTCCACCCTGAACGGCTGGACAAAGAACGAGGGGGTTCGGTGGAAGCGAGGTACCACTGAAGACACCTACCTCCCAGCAAGTATCGACGTCGTAAACCTCGGTGCGGTCGACCTGGCGGTACAGAAGGGCTACCAAAGTGCGATGAGCGTCGTCGAAAACGCGCGGCTCAGCAACGGAGTTCCCGTCTTTCGTCCTGCTACCTTTACGACCGATGATATCGGGGCGCTTAAGGCGAGCGAGGAGGTCGAGGTCTTACGACTCCGAGAAACCGCCCGCGAAGAGGCAGAAGCAGGAGCGCTCTCAGCCACGATCCTCCAAGACCTGATTCGTGATGTCCAACGAGAAGAGTTTGCCGTTCAAGACGCCCTTACCGAGGCGCTGTCCATCCTGCACGCCCTTCCGACCGACGAGGAAACCTTCGCACGAATTCCTGAAGTGGTACGGGAATGTCAAACACTCCTCACCAACGGCGCACGTCGGGCCACCGTCAAGAGGGCCCTTGAGAAAACCCTCCGTTTTCAGCCAGAGGTAGCAGACTGGGTAACTCGCCTCCTTGCAGAGGGTCGGCTAGACCCGAGAAAAACAGAGTACACCGATCCGAGACGGATCCGTACGAAGGGAGAGCTCGCTCAGGTCGCGCGAGAACAGGCCGAGCTCGAACGAGTTGCTACTGAAATCGCCGCCCACCGCCAGAAGAACGACGCGGAGATCCCCGCCCTTATCGCTTACAGCACCGAGCTCACCGATCTGCACGTGGCCCTCATCCGCCTCGCGTCATACGCCAACGCCCAGGTGACCCGAGTGTCTTCAGACGAGCGAGTTCGCCTTCTTCGAATGATGTCTGATGAGCAGTTTCGGCAATTCCGTAGTGAGTACCTTCGGGAGTATGAGGACTATATGAATACCAAGCCGATGAAGCAGATGTTGGAAGGAATTCAGAGGCAGGTAGTGAGACATGGCTTTCCAGAAATCGCGCAGGGTATTCCGATACAAGATGGACCAAACGTAACATTAGAGGTTCTTCGGCCAGTGAATAGCTTTCACCAGGACACGGTACTCAGAGATGCTTCAATCCGTCTGTCTAACAAGATTCGTGAGTACATCGCTCGACACGGCGACGGCAACCGGTAACGCCCCATGCACCACCGCCGCACCCCACCCGCACTCCTCACCCTCGCTTCCCTCGCCCTCACTCCCCTGGCCATCAGCCAAGAGGAGCGGGGAGGGGAGCTGAAGCCACCGACCCGTTCCCTTCTCGAGCACTCACCACAACACCTCTACCTCTCGAGCAGAGCCCCTGAAGAACGAGCTCGCGAGGTACAGGTGCTCGAGGCGCTCTACGGCGAGAAACCGTTTCTCCACGTTGCAGATGAAGCAGCGGCACGGGAGCAGATACGAGCGCTCTCCGAACGAGGAGTCCCCGTCATCCTCCATGTTGGTGAAAACGTTTCCCCCTCGCTCGCTTCACTCCGGCTCTCTACTACCCGAGGAGAGCTCTGCCTCGTCTCGTACGGAGTGCCTGAACTTCAACTGTATGCGGACCTCTCGTTTCCAACCGCCGTGAACGACTCACTCCTCGTCACCGCCATGACAGACCTCGAGAAGGTCTGCCGGTGGGTCATTGAGAACGATCCGGAGGGAAGGGAGGCGTTTACCGATCACCTCTTGCAACCGGGCTTCTTGAGTGAAACCGCTCGGGGCTCCCTCCTCGAGAAGCGTGATGAGATACTTCAACAACAGCGAGAACAGGGCCGTGATGATGACTGGAAGGCCCTCGGTGAAGCCTTGAAAGGTGCGGCGGAGAAGAGTCGAGCCACCCTCCGATCTGCTGCCGAACAAGAGCAGGAGCGAGCTGCCGCACTCCGAACCTTTGACCTCGAGCTGCGGAACCGATCAGAACAACGCACGGCGCAGCAGCTCGCAGCCCGCGCCCGGTGGAGAGAAGAGGGAGACCGAGCGCTTCAGGCCTCATCCGCAGCGCTGGAAGAGTTTTCTCAACACATTGCCGCAACACAGCGCGCCCTCGAAGAACGGGCAGCAACCCTCCGAGCGGAAGATCAAGCCCTCCTTGACGAGAACACCAGAGCCCTCACACGACAGCGAGAAGCCCTGTTTGAGATCGGAAGCTTTCTCCGTTCACTGGAGAAAGCAGAGGAGGATGGAACGCTCACCTCCAAGCATCCGTCTCCAGACAAGAATTTTGACGCCAAAGAAAAGAATGCCCCTGCTGCGGCAACAGAGAGTTCTCAGCAGAGTACACCAGCTCCCCTTACCTCCGCTGCTGCTGAGCAACGCTCGTCGAGTACCCCAGCCGCTGCCGGCACCATGACTCCAGAACAAAAGAGCGTTCTCTCCGAGCTCGTTCACCACGACCAGGAAGCGCTTGCTGCGATTGAAGAGCCGACCTTTCGAGAACGCACCCAGTACTTCACTGATCACGAAGGCAATTCTCAGCTCCTGAAGATCGCCCGCGATCCAGAAACAGGGGTGATCCGAGTCTCAACCTCCACCACCAAAGCGGGAGAGATCCTGAACTGCGATACCGGAGCAGAGCTCGGCGTTAAATACCGCCAGCACGGCCTCGACCCGGCTGACTACGGGAAAGGCGCCCTCGGTAAAGCCGGAGCTGGAGTCGGATTCCGCTGCGCCGTCCCATCGGTGGCGAAGGGGTATCGCGAAGTGAATCCAGACGGCTCGGGGTACGAAGTGGACTGCCGACTTTCCGGCGGAGATCTCTCGTTCTCGGCACGGATCCACCAAAAAGGATTTGGAGCAAACGCCTCTGCCAACGGCCCAGCGGTCTCCTGCGAAGGAAGCTACTACACCGCCCTCCACGAGAGAGCCACGGCCACCGGCCCCGAGCCCGCGCAAAGAGAGATCGGAGCAAGCTTCCTCCTCGGCCCCCAAGCCTACCTCGGATGGGAACAGAACCACGGCCGCTGGAACCCCAAACTCCCGGTAAAATTCGGCTGGGGATCCCTCAACGCCTTCACCCGAGAAGTCGGCCTCCCACCCCTTTCAGAAGCAGAGCAGAGAAAACTGAGAGAGCAGTATCAATAGAAATTCGTCCCCGAGAAATTCGTCCCCGGGATGACTATCCCGATTTTTTGAGGATTCTCGCACCTCCAAGATCGGCAAAAAAACCGGCAAAAAAACCGGCATTTCCCACCAATTTACAGCCTAGAATACTGATATTACATGGTTTATCTTTGGTCTAAGATCGGCATAGAATGGCTTCTATGTACAAAGAGTGGACTCCTCATCTGATCACGCCAGTGCTTCCACCGGAGGGAATGGTGGTGCTTGAGGATCTCGCTTTTGATCTCACTGCCCGAGCGAGCGAGTTTGCCAGTAAGCTCCATCCCGTGGTCCGAGACTCCCTCGGGGACCTGGTTCGCTCCATGAATTGCTACTACAGCAATCTCATTGAGGGGCACAACACCCATCCCATTGATATTGAGCGAGCATTGAAGGGTGACTACTCACAAGATCAAAAGAAGCGACAGCTTCAGCTTGAAGCCAAGGCCCATATCCACGTTCAAGAGAAGATCGATCGGGGAGAGGTGGCCGAGAGTCCTTATCGGAGGGAAGCGCTTTGTGACATGCACCAGCAGTTCCTCTCTGCACTTCCTTTGGAACTCTTGACGGTCAGAAATCCAGAAACGGGAGAGACTCGTCAGGTTTCTCCCGGTGAGCTGCGAAAGCAATATGTTCGAGTTGGCGCTCATATTCCCCCGCCAGCAGAGAAGGTGGAAGAGTTCCTCTGCTTCTTTGAGGAGAGCTATCACGATCAGTCGTTTTCGAAGATGAGGCAGATAATAGCAATTCCTGCGGCGCATCACCGTTTATTGTGGATTCATCCATTTCTTGATGGAAATGGTCGTGTGGCACGATTGATGGATCACGCTGCATTTCGACAGCTCGCGATTGGGAGTAGCTTATGGACACCATCTCGTGGTTTGGCTCGGAGAAGTGGAGAGTATAAAGAGCTCCTCATGAATGCGGATCAGCAACGGCAAAGTGATCTTGATGGTCGCGGCAATCTTTCGCTTCAAGCGCTCGTAGAATTCTGTGAGTTCTATCTTACGGTTTGTCTCGATCAGGTTGACTACATGCAGAAGATACTCGACCCCCCACAACTTCTGTCTCGAATGGAACGGTACTCGAAAGAAGCTATTGAACGGGGAGAGCTCCGTCCCGGAAGCTTTGAGTTGCTTCGCTATGCTTTTTTACACGGAGATTTTGAGCGTGGGAAAGCAGCTGAGATTACCGGATACAGAGATCGCCAATCGCGTTCCGTACTTTCTTCCCTGCTGAAGGCCGAGCTGCTCGTTTCTGATAGTCCAAAGGGTCGCGTCAGACTCGGCTTCCCGATCCAAGCCGCCAGCGAGTGGTTCCCGCAGCTATTTCCTCTTGAGGAGGTGCAAACACCCCTCCGAAGGTGATACCGTTCAGATCGGCGGCCATTCACTTGGCTGCTCTTAGCTCAGCAGTGATTGGCCTAAATATTTTTTGTGTGGTGCTGATAATGATGCAAGAAAGACCTACCGCCCCGAACAGCCCCGAACAACCAGATGATGACTATGGCGAAGAGCTTGAGGTAATTGCCCAAGTGACGGAAATTAGACAAGCTCGAACCGCACAAGAAGCAGAGAGAAGGGCATCTCCTCCTGCAACCGAAGATTCGCCTTTATCTTTTCCGATTCGACCTCCCTATCGCCGTGTTCGGTTGTTGGGAATCATGGATGCTGATCACCTGCAAGATCCAGAGGCATATGGCAGAGATCCAGGAGAAGAACGAGGAACTGGAAAAAGTTGAGATCAGACTGAAGAGATCCGCCCTCCAATCTTAAACGCACGAGCGAAATATGCTGATGAAGACCCTCTTATCTTTTGGAATTCCTCTTTTCATCGCCATCGCAGCGGCGTTTCCGGCTTCTTCTCTTGCTGATG
>JALEGQ010000125.1 GCA_022763385.1 bacterium | reverse complement strand
GGAGAAGTCTTTCGAGAAAAACGGCTCCCCATATCCTTCTCGTCTCAATTCGAGAAAAGTTTCCTGAATAGTGAAAAAAGTTGGGGAGTCGCAGAAAGTAAGGTGTAGGTGCCCAGTTTCATTTAGGATCTGGGAGTGCCACGCACCAGGGGGTAGGATGGGGGTATGGGATGGCGATTGTTTTTTTTGGCTGGGCTTTGGGTTGGTGGGGTGTCTGCCGACGAGGTGTGTGTATATCGCAATGAGCTGGGTGATGAACGGACAGTACGCTCTCTTCGGCAAGTTCCTTTTTCGCTTCGAGGGAGAGCGCGGTGCTTTCGGGTGGGGCCGCCTGGGGGAAGTGAGCAAGGTGTTGCTCTGGCGGCTCCTGAGGAGATTTCACTTGGGAAGCGTCTTCGAAAGCAACGGATTTCAAGTTCTGTTGGGCCTATCAATCTTCGGTGGCCACGCTCCGCAGAGGTTGTGCTTGGAAAAAATCCACTTCGGGCCATGGCTGATGCCGCTCGGATGGTCAGTAAGGCACTGAAACAAGAAGGATTTCCCGCAAAACTTCGTCAGCTGGATCTTGAGTGGGAGGTCGTGTTTATGGATGAAGATGTTCCTCTTGCTGAGGTTCCTCTACAGCTTGTTTCAAATTGTCATCCCGCGTGGATGACGCCTCCCGCAAATATCTATGTTGTCGTTCAACGGGTTGCTGCAGGGTGTGGTGGTGCGCCGGCACCTCAGCCCTCAGAGGTCGATGCAAAAATGGCAGAGGTCTTGGCTCATGAGATGGGGCACGTGGTTGAAGCCCAGATCCTCGGAGGAAAGGTTTTTATGAGCGAACGGTGGAGAGCCGAAGGGTTTGCTACCTATTTTGAGCGCCTCGCTTCCGAGTATTCGTCTGTTATTCCAACGGGATCCGTCAGCGCAGAGCACTATCGACTCGCGCGCGAGAGCTTTTCCGTTTCTCCAGGTTCCTTCGTGTTTCGTGGTACGGCAGCTGACTATGCCCGGGCATCGCTATACCTTGAGGCAGTTGCGAGAGAGCGAGGGATAAAGGGACTGCTTCGGGTGTATGATCGCCTTCGATCTGGCGGCGGGGCGTTGTTGGATGCGATTGAGAGGGAAACGGGGTGGTCGAGGAAGGATATCGAGGAGCGTGCGCGTAAGGTGGCTGAATAACAGGGGAATTGGGAGTGCCACGCACCCGGGGGGTGGTGGCGGGGGGTTAGCGGACGTCGAGGAGTTCGACGTCGAAGATGAGGTCGGCGTTTGGGGGGATCGCGCCGCCGGCTCCTCTTGCTCCGTATCCAAGTTCTGATGGGATGCGGAGGGTTCGCTTTTCTCCGACTTTCATTCCGGCTACTCCTTGGTCCCACCCCTTGATGACTCTTCCAGCACCGAGCGGGAAGATGAAGGGGGTGCCCCGGTCACGAGAGCTGTCGAATTTCTTCCCTTTTTTCCCGTCCTTGTTGAGCCATCCGGTGTAGTGCACGGCTACGTTCTTGCCGGCTGTTGCTTCAGCTCCGCTGCCTTCCTTGAGCTGCTTGATCACAAGTCCTGAGTCAAGGGTCGTGACTTTTGGTTTGGCATAGCTCGTGCTCGAAAAACAGATGAGCAGGAATAGGCAGAGTATTCCTAAGAGAATTCGCTTCATAACACCTCCATGTAATGTTGGTCCTAACGGTACCCAATGGCGGTTGGTTGCACCAGAGAGTGCCTCATCCTGCAGAGTTTTTGATTTACCAGCGCCCTATGCTGTATCAGCTATCGCTGAGCATTCTTGATGAGGTCGCCGAGGGTGGGGTTCTTCTGCTCTGTGGACTCCTGATGCTCAGCGGGGATTCCTGGGCAATTGTGCTCCCGGGGAGAGAAGGGGTTGATGGCGAGAATGAGGTTTTCTTGCAAAATTTCTTCGAGATCGATGTGCTCGCCGTTGAAGTAGATGATTCCGATGTCATCCTCCCACTCTGTGGCGCTCGTTGCACGGTCCACCCCAGGTCGTCCACTTTTTGCCTTCAGGGTGATCTGGAGCTCCTGGGAGAGCTCCTCCCGAAGCGGCTCGAGACACACCCCACACGGCTGTTGATAGGCGGTTGATATCTGACCCTTCACCTCTGCTCCGGCTATTTCAGGGGTGATCTTGATGGAAAATCGGGGTTCTTCGGTGAAAATGACGTCGTTGTCAGGGGCCTCCGCCATCCGGGCGTTCAGGGCCGAGAGCGAGAGGCGATCACTTATCTCAAGGCCACGACTCGGAATATCAGTGACGCGAATCTCTATCATGCGGATTTTTCTCTTTCCCAGGCCTTTTTCTCTTCATAGGGTACCGTTCTTTGGTTTTTCAGGAAACATTCGCCTTTTATTTTCCGATAGAGAATGTGTAATAGTGAAACTGTCTTTATGAAGGGTGGAATAGTATGGGTGTGAATAAAGCAATTTTAGTTGGTCGGCTCGGGAAAGATCCGGAGATTCGGTATACGCAGTCTCAAACGGCGGTGACGAAGTTTGGCCTCGCGACGGGTGAGCGTCGGAAGGATCCACAAAGTGGAAACTGGACCGAGCATACCGAGTGGCACAACATTGTGGTGTTTGGAAAGACGGCGGAGAACTGCTCGAACTTTCTCAAGAAGGGACGAGAGGTATATATCGAAGGCCGTATCCAGACACAGAAGTGGCAGGATAAGGAAGGACGTGATCGGTGGACGACCGAGATCATCGCTCAGACGGTGCAATTCCTCGGGAATAAGGATGATGCCTATTCCGGTTCCAACACGAGACAGGAAGGAGGTGGTGCATCTTACGGGAATGGAAACAGCAATGCTTCGCCAGATCCCCTGAGTGGCCTCCCTTCAGCAGATAGTCTTTCAGGTGGTGGAGATGTTTCATTCGATGATGACGATATTCCGTTTTAATGGGGCCACCGTTTGAGGATAGAGGAGGTCTTCTTTCGGGACGGCCTCCTCAAAACCTTGCTTTTCGGAAATAGGAGAGGAGATCTACTCCCACTTTTTCTTGTGTTCGGAGTTGCTCGCCGGAGAGGGTCGGTGCTCGTATTCCTTCGCCGAAATCATTTGGAGCCTGAAATACCCGTGCTTCGTCCCACACCCCCGCTTTGATGATACTCTGTATGGTGGTGCTGCCCCCTTCTACGATGAGAGATCCGATTTTCTTGGCAGAATACAGTTCTGAGAAGAGTGTCGGCCAGAAGGGCTTCTCTGCTGTCGGCCACCGGAGTATCTCTCGGTTCTGCCCGGTATTCTCCTCTTGTTCGCTCACGAGAAGAGTTCGTTGACTTCGGTCTCGTAATGCATGGGACTTCGGTATCCGCCCCCTGCGATCAAGTGCTATCCGTATCGGATCTCTGCCTTCGCCGTGCCTCACGTTTAGTTGCGGGTTATCCACTACCGCCGTGGTGGTGCCAACGAGTACGCCATCTTCTTCTGAGCGCCACTGATGCACGAGGCGGCGTGAGGTTTCTCCACTGATCCACCGCGAGGAGTAGTCAGACCGTGCGATGTATCCATCCCGAGTTTCAGCCCACTTCAAGATGATATAGGGACGGTGTTCTCCCATATTCACGAGAAAGCGTCTGTTCAGCTCTCGGGCAGCGCTGCGGTCTTGGTCCCCGTGAACAGTGATTCCACCTGCTCGAAGGGCTTGCGCCCCTTTTCCTGCCACGAGTGGGTTTGGATCGTCCATTGAGTAGAAGACGGTTGAGATCTCTGCTTCTCGTATCGCCTCGACGCAGGGTGGGGTCTTCCCCCAGTGAGAACACGGCTCGAGGTTCACGTAGAGCGTTGCCCCTTTGAGAAGTGATGCCGAGCTTACGGAGCGAATCGCTGCGACCTCAGCATGAGGACCTCCGTATTCTCCGTGAAACCCCTCCCCGATAATGGCACCGTCTTGCACGATCACAGCCCCGACGAGTGGATTGGGCGAGACCTTCCCGAGCCCTCGAAGGGCGAGCTCTTGGCACCGAGAGAGGAGCTCAATATGAGACGGCGATTGCTCTTGCATGAGAAGAGACTATACTTTGCTCGATGGAGGATTCCCAGAGTTCCTTATGAAGCTTCTTATCCAGGCAGAAACAGTGCTTGCTGATACGGTTACTCCGGTAGCGGCATATCTCCGATTGCGAGATCAGGTTCCTGGCTGCCTCCTCTTCGAGAGTAATGATTATCAGCCGGGACGAAATGCACTTTCATTTCTCTGTATTGATCCGATCAAGAGTTTCTCGGTGGTGCGCGGTGAGATTCGAGTCTCCGATCGTGAGCCTTTTTTGAGCCCCTCTGACGATTGTTCGCGCCGCGGGAAGCGTTCCTCTCCTGAGGAGGTTCGAGTCCAACTTCAGCATTTTTTCGAGAGCTTTGAGGTAGAGTATGACGAGTCAGTACGTTCTCACTCTCCATTCAGCAACGAGGTGCCGGTAGGAATATTCGGATACAGCAGTTTCGATGCGGTGCAGTACTTTGAAGAGATCTCTTTTCGTCCTCCAGAAGAGGAGATCGAAGAGACAGATCTTATCCCAGAGCTTCTCTATCAAGCGTTTCGCTTTGTACTGGTGTTTGATCCGACCCGGAATGAACTTACGGTCCTTGAATCGGAAGTGTCAGGGCAGAGAAGGAATGGAGGACTTGATCGACAGCAGGTCATCTCTCTCGCCCTCCATGCGGACTATCCCTCGTATCGTTTTCGGAGGGAGGGAGAGCAGAGCTCAAATTTCACCGAGAATGAGTTTCTCGAGGTTATCGCTCGGTGTCAGCAGCATATCCAGCGGGGGGATGTGTTCCAGATCGTCCCTTCGAGGAAATACCATCAGCCATACCAGGGAGACGACTTTTCGGTGTATCGGGCCCTTCGACGAATTAACCCGTCACCGTATCTGTTTTACTTCGATTATGGGCGGTTTCGGGTATTCGGTTCCTCTCCAGAGGCGCAGCTTGTGGTCAGAGGAGGCGAAGCAACCCTCTTTCCGATCGCGGGAACGTACCGCCGAACCCATGATTCTCGCCGAGACCAAGAGGCCATCAAGCGGTTGCTCGAGGATGAGAAGGAGAACGCAGAGCACGTGATGCTCGTAGACCTCGCCCGAAACGATCTCAGCCGCCATTGCTCTTCGGTGCGGGTAGAGAGCTACCGGGGTGTTCAGCTCTACTCCCACGTGATTCATCTTACTTCAGAGATCGTTGGGACTCTCCGTTCCCCGAAGGATGCTCTCGCCCTGTTCTGTGATACCTTTCCCATGGGAACCCTCTCTGGTGCCCCAAAATATCGAGCACTGCAGCTTCTTGATCAGTATGAGCAGGGGAGGCGAGGTCTTTACGGAGGGGCAGTCGGAATGTTCGGATTTGATGGTGCTGTGCACCACGCGATCGTTATCCGTTCTTTTGTTTCTCAAAACCAGGTGCTTACCTTTCAGGCCGGAGCAGGTGTGGTTTCTGATTCGGTTCCTGCCTCGGAGGCTCAGGAGGTTCGCAATAAGCTTGCTGCCCTCCAACAGGCGCTCGTTTCTGCAGAGGAGATCCGACGATGACTCTCCCGACAGTATCGGTACAAGCTGAGATCCTCTTGCTCGATAACTATGATTCTTTTACGTATAACCTTGTCCACCGACTTCACGAAGTTGGAGCGGAAAAGATTACCGTGCTCCGGAACGACCGGTGTTCACTGGCAGATATCGCCTCGTTCTCTCATGTCGTCCTCTCTCCCGGGCCGGGTATTCCGTCTGAAGCGGGGATGATGATGGAAATTCTCGAAGCGGTGAAGGGCAAACTCCCAGTGCTCGGAGTGTGCCTCGGACACCAGGCGATAGCAGAGTCCTTTGGTGCTCGGCTGGTGAATATCTCTCCGGTTGTACACGGCAAAAAGCATGAGATCACCGTTGATCCATCGAGCACTCTCTTTGCCGGGCTTCCCGAAAAGATCTCGGTAGGGCGTTATCATTCGTGGGTTGTCGAGCCACAATCCTTACCGGAGGAGCTTGTGGTGACCGCTACCGGCCCGAAAGGCGAGATAATGGCGCTTGAGCACCGAGAGCTCCCGATTGCGGGAGTCCAGTTTCACCCGGAATCGATTATGACGGAAATGGGTCATGACATCCTTCGGAATTGGTTGGCCCGATGAAAGATGTCCTCAACGAACTCTGCTCTTCTCGCACGATTTCTCGTGATACTGCTCGAGAGGTACTGATCGGGATCGCTGAGGGCGATTATGCTCCTGAGCTCGTTGCATCGTTTCTTACCGTCTTTCGGATGAGAAGTGTGACCGTTGATGAGCTTCTCGGATTTCGAGACGCCATGCTCGATCTCTCTCTCCGACCAGAGCTTTCGGATGCCGATCTCGTTGATCTCTGCGGGACCGGTGGGGATGGAAAAGATACCTTTAATATTTCGACTCTCGCCTCGTTTGTCGCGGCGGGAGCTGGGGTAAAGGTGGCAAAGCACGGAAACGTGAGTGTGTCCTCCTCATGTGGCTCCTCCGATGTCCTGCAAGAGCTCGGAGTCTGCTTTACCAGCGACTCGGTGCTCCTTCAACGTCAACTTGATAGGGCGAATATCTGTTATCTTCACGCGCCGCTCTTTCACCCGGCGATGAAGAATGTTGCTCCCATTCGTCGGGCGCTCGGGGTGAGGACCTTTTTCAATCTCCTTGGTCCGTTGGTGAATCCCGCACGGGTTTCTCTTCAGGTAATCGGTGTTTTTAGCGGAGAGATCGCCCGATTGTTTCACTATTTGCTCAGTGAAGAAGATCGCGCCTATGTGGTGCTGCATTCTCTTGATGGATATGATGAAGTGAGTCTTACGGGTCGGTGGAGGGTCTTTGGGAGCCGCATCGACCAGATCCTCTCTCCGGAGGAAGTTGGGCTCTGCAGAGTTCTCCCTGAGGATCTCACTGGAGGAGAACCAACTGCTGCGGCACAGCTCTTCCGAACAGTTCTTCAAGGAGGGGGTTCAGAGCAGCAAAATGCAGTGGTGGCGAGCAACGCCGCATACGCCATCCAGCTCTGGAGAGAACGGAAAGGAGAGCAGCTCTCCTTTCCGGAGTGTTATCGAATTGCGATGGATTCCCTCATTTCCGGAGCGGCGGCGGAGAGCTTTAACGAGCTGGTCCGGATCTCTGCTGCGGGAAGTGAGTGAAGAAAAGCGAGTGAGGGAGCAGGAGTACGAGGTGACGATACTAGAAGAGATCCTGGCGGAGAAGAGACGGGAAGTCGACGAGCGCAAAGCGCTTTATCCCATTGAGCTCCTCGAAAAGAGCGCCTATTTCCACAGTCCGCCTGTTTCGCTGACAGAATACCTCCGAAGAGAAGATCGTATCGGAGTGATCGCTGAGTTTAAGCGCCGCTCTCCCTCGCGCGGATTCCTTCACGAGTTCGCTGATGTCCTCACCGTTGCAAGCGGATATATGCAGGCCGGATCCTCAGCGCTTTCCATTCTTACCGATAAGAAATTTTTCGGGGGTACTGCCGAAGATCTCTCGAATGTGCGCTCACACAATTTCTGTCCGATCCTTCGAAAGGATTTTATCATTGATGAGTATCAGATCATTGAGGCTCGTTCGATCGGGGCAGATGTTATCCTCCTCATCGCTGCTGCGCTTACCGAAGATCAGATGAAACGCTTCGGTACGTTGGCGCGAGAGCTCAACCTTGAAGTTCTCGTAGAGGTTCACAGTCAGGAGGAGCTTGAGCGAGTCCCCTTTGAAGCGGTTGATGCCATCGGAGTAAACAATAGAGATCTGAAGACTTTTGTCGTTGATCTTGAGACCTCGTACACACTCTTCCCACAGATTCCGTCCTCTCATGTGGCGGTGTCAGAGAGTGGTATTCGTACGGCAGCAGAGCTCGTTGCGCTCAGACAACTTGGATTTCGTGGTTTTCTGATTGGAGAGCGGTTCATGAGTGAGAGTCGACCCGAAGAGGCTTGTCGGGCCTTTATCCGGCAGGCGGAGGCGCTCCTCCATGTTTGTTAAGGTGTGCGGGAATACCTCAGAGGATTCTTTGCGGCGGATGCGGTCGCTGCCGATTCAGGCATTTGGATTCCTTTTTGTTTCCACCTCTCCACGGGCACTTTCTCGGGAGAAGGGCAAGCGACTTCGGTCGTTACTCCCACCGGAGGCGCAGGCCGTAGGGGTCTTTCAAGATCACTCCCCGGAGGAGGTGCTCTCCTACGTGCGAGAACTCACGCTCGATGTGGTACAGTTACACGGTTCTGAAAGCGCCGCGACGGTGCGACAGCTCTCTTCCTCATTGAAGCCCTTGGGAGTGTCTCTCTGGAAGTCCATACTGGTCGCCGAAGTAGAGGATATCGAAGCAGCGAGTGAGTACCTCGGAATTATCGATGTGCTGCTCTTTGATACTCGGCGAAAACCGGTGGATTCTGGTCAAGAGCAGGAGCTTCGAGGAGGGAGTGGAGAGAAGTTTTCTTGGGACCTGTTGGAACACTATCGAGGAGAGGTTCCTTTTCTCCTCGCTGGTGGAGTTTCACCGAACGATGCAGAGGAGGTGCTTCGATTGGCCAGACGTTTCCCACAGATGAAGGGAGTTGATCTCAACAGCCGATTCGAGAGCGCTCCGGGTGAGAAAGAGAGTGTTCAGGTACGGAATTTTTTAGAGGAACTCGGTGTTTCTGGAGGAGCAGGATGAAGTCGGATGAGGGGACGAATACTTCATCGCCAGAGGCTTGTGGAGTAGATGAGCGGGGATATTACGGAGAGTTTGGAGGGCAATTCGTCCCGGAGTTACTCTTTCCGAATATTGAAGAGCTGTCAGAGAGATACCTGTCGATTCTGGGCGATCCCGGCTTTGAACGAGAGTTCCAAGGTTTCCTCGCGGATTACGTTGGGCGTCCAACACCGCTGTATTTTGCTGAGCGGCTGAGTGAGGATCTCGGGGCACAGATCTATCTAAAGCGTGAAGACCTCAACCACACCGGTGCGCACAAGATTAACAACGCTATTGGGCAGGCGCTTCTAGCGAAACGACTCGGAAAAACGAGAGTCATTGCAGAGACCGGGGCTGGCCAACACGGAGTTGCCACTGCAACGGCGTGTGCACGGCTTGGGCTCCAGTGTGATGTCTATATGGGAGAGCTCGATATTGCTCGCCAGGCTCCGAATGTAAAGCGGATGAAGATGCTTGGTGCCAATGTCATTCCAGCAACCTCGGGGAGTCGTACTCTGAAAGATGCGACGAACGAAGCGATGCGAGATTGGATCGCTCATCCTGTTGATACCCACTACATTATCGGTTCAGTGGTAGGCCCTCATCCGTTCCCTGATATGGTTGCTCGTTTTCAGTCGGTCATCAGTGCAGAGCTACAGCAGCAGCTAACCGAGAAGATCGGTCGAAGTTCTCCTGACACCATTGTGGCCTGTGTTGGGGGAGGGAGTAACGCGATCGGTATCTTCTATCACTATCTGAGTGAGAAGCAGGTGCGGCTCGTTGGAGTGGAGGCTGCGGGAGAGGGCCTCACTTCGGGAAAGAGTGCCGCGACGACTGCCCTCGGGCGAAAGGGGGTCCTTCACGGAAGCATGACCCTGTTCATGCAGGATGAAGATGGCCAGGTAGAAGAGGCTCACTCGGTGTCTGCCGGACTCGACTACCCGGGGATCGGTCCACAACACGCTCATCTCTTCGAGACAGGAAGAGTACGATTTGCTTCTATCTCTGATGAGGAGGCCCTTCGAGCTGCGGTCCAGCTCTCTCGCCGAGAGGGGATTATTCCAGCGCTTGAAACTGCTCACGCGTTGGCGGAGCTTGCAAAGATGGAGCGTTCTCAGGGGGAGGTGATCGTGGTGAACCTTTCTGGTCGTGGTGACAAGGATATGGAGACCTATATGGCTCACGGCCTCGGTGAAAGTGAATAAGAAGCAGGGAGTGATAGCCTTGGATACGGTGCGAGTATCAAAAAGAATGCGTGTGTTTGAAAAGGAGGAGCAGAGGACCTCGCCACTCCTTTCTGTCTTTTATACGGCGGGTTTTCCTGAGCACTGCTCAACGGTTGAAATTGCACGACACCTTGAGGAGGCCTCGGTTGATTTTATTGAGATCGGCATACCGTACTCAGATCCACTTGCCGATGGGCCTGTTATTCAACGATCAAGTATGCGAGCTCTCGAGAACGGCATGTGTGTTTCTCGGGTCATCGAACAGGTACGAGAGATTCGGAAAGAGTGCGATCTGCCGATCTTTCTTATGGGATATTACAACCCCGTACTCCAGTTTGGTGTAGAGCGATTTCTCGATGAGATAGCAGACGCAGGTGCCGATGGGGTGATCCTTCCGGATCTTCCTCTCTCGGTCTATTCAGCGCAGTATGAGGCGCTTTTTCGTGAGCGAGAACTTTCGAATGTTTTTTTGATCACACCGCACACCTCCGAGAAGCGAATTCGAGCGTTTGATGAGGCTTCCAGCTCTTTTCTGTACGTGGTTTCATCTCCCTCTATCACCGGAGCCATCACCGATGCGAAAGAGGAGCGTGATCGGTATCTTGCTCGTATCGAGGCGCTCTCACTCCGGAGTCCCCTTATTGTCGGTTTTGGCATCTCCGATCGGGAGAGCTTTACAGCAGTAACGCGGTATGCTGATGGTGCGATTGTTGGAACGGCGTTTCTCCGACAACTAGAAGAGCACGGAGTTGAGAAAGAGGCCATTCACCGTTTTGTTGCTGAGATACGAGAAGGAGATCCCAGATGATCGTACAACTTCACCTTGACTCACCACCGGCCGTGGAACTTACACCGGAAGAGTCAACGCTGATCAAGAAGCTTGAGGGGCTTCAGTGTCGGGTAACACCGGTAACAACCCAGAGAACTCGGTACCTCGTACTCGATACACCGAAAGATCTCGATATTCGTAAGATTGGCCACCTCGAAGGCGTTCGTGATGTGCACCGCGTTACTGCTCCCTATAAGTTGGTCTCTCGAGAGTGGAGAGTCGC
Organism: bacterium; assembly: GCA_022763385.1. Classification (GTDB taxonomy): domain Bacteria; phylum Bdellovibrionota_C; class UBA2361; order UBA2361; family RFPC01; genus RFPC01. The sequence goes on along the minus strand of JALEGQ010000125.1, from coordinate 32,597 downwards.
CCCCTCTTCCGTTGATCTCGGTGATGGCGTCTCCTTTGAGGAAGGGGCCCTTACCCTTGCAGCAGGTCCGTGCTCGATTGAGGATGAGGATCAGATCGATCAGGTGATTGAGCACCTTCAGTCAGTCGGAGTGTCGTTGATGCGAGGAGGGGTCTACAAGCCTCGGACCTCACCGTACTCTTTTCGTGGAGTCGGCTTAGAGGGGCTTCGGATGTGGCATGAGAAGGCTCAGGCTGCAGGAATTAAGATCATTACCGAAGTACTCGCAACGGAGCAGATCGAAGCACTTCATGATTACGTCGATATGTTTCAGGTCGGTGCGAGGAATGCTCAGAACTTCACACTGCTCGCGGAGCTCGGTAAGGTGGATAAACCAGTGCTCTTGAAGCGTGGAATGTCGACCACCTTAGATGAGTTTCTTCACGCTGCGGAATACGTATTCTCAAGTGGAAATGAAAAACTCGTACTCTGTGAACGGGGTATTCGAACGTTTGAGCGGGCCTACCGAAATACCCTCGATATCAATGCGGTACCGGCGCTGAAGGAGCGGACGCATCTCCCCGTCATCGTTGATCCGTCGCACGCGATCGGAGTTCGGCGATGGGTTCCCGCCGTCGCGCTTGCAGCGGTGGCAGCCGGATGTGATGGCCTTATTCTCGAAGTGGCACCGGTGCCGGAACGGGCTTTTTCTGATGGCCAACAGACCCTGAACTTTGAGGAATCGAAGAGGCTCATCGAAAAGATAAGGAAGCTGCGGGAGGTGATTGAGCCATGAGGGTCGAAGTTCGTTGCTCGCCAACACATTCGTATGAGATCACCATCTCTTCTTCCGTAACTGAGGAGTTACGCCACTTCCTTCATACAACCGAGTACTCCAATATTTTTTTAGTCAGCGAGCAACAGATCCTTGAGCGGTGGTCTGCCGTGCTTCCCGAGCAGGTAAGGTGTGCACCGACCGTTCTTCTTCCTCCTGGTGAGATATCTAAATCGCTCTCGTCTGCTGAAAAGCTCTGGCAGTTTTTTCTTGAGCACCGCGGAGACCGGAGTTCTCTCGTGATTCATCTCGGAGGTGGCATGATAACTGACCTCGGTGGATTTGCAGCGAGCACTTATATGCGAGGGATGCGCTTCCTCAATATTCCAACAACGCTCCTCGCACAGGTTGATGCGAGTGTTGGAGGCAAGACGGGGATTAACCTCGGGGGAACAAAGAATATTGTTGGAACCTTTTGTCAGCCTGAAGCCGTTCTGATCGGAACGGAGTTTCTTGAGAGCCTTCCGGAGCGAGAGCTTCGTTCTGGCTACGCGGAGGTCTTAAAGCATGGGGCGATTCGAGATCGGTCATATTTCAATGAGGTTGTCTCGTCGGTAAAGAAAGACGGGATACGGTGCATCTCGGAGGAGCTCATTCACCGCTCCTGTGTTCTCAAGCGAGATATCGTTGTTGCAGATGAGAAAGAGCGAGGAATGCGAAAACTCTTGAATTTTGGACATACTTTCGGCCATGCTTTTGAGAGCTTTTCTCATCGTCACCCGGAAGGAGCCGATGAGTTTCCTCTGCTGCACGGAGAAGCCGTTGGACTTGGGATGGTGGCTGAGGGACTCCTCTCTCGGGAGTTGGGAATGTTTGCACCGGATGAATTTCAACTCCTTTTTTCAGGGATTCAAGAGCTCGGTTTGCTTCCTATTTTCCCGAAGAAGGTAGCGTTTGACGAACTCCTTCCTTTTCTCGAGAGAGATAAGAAGAACAGCGGTGGAGTGATCTCATGGACCCTCCTCGGTGGGATGGGGCGAGGAGATGTTGATCAAAGGGTGCCTCTTGAGACCGTGAGAGCGGTGTTTGAACAGTTCCTCTCTTGCCTTGACGGAGACGAGAGGAAGCACGGGTGAGGATGAGTAGTCTGCAGCGGATGATATGAGTAACGGAACGACCTCACGGGTGCTCATGGTTGAGCCCCTACATTTTTATGGGACCAGTGTCACTCCTTCAGATAACACCTTTCAGCGTGCCGCAGAGAAGGAGTCTCAGGGAGCCATAGCGAAACAGGCGCTCCAAGAGTTTGAGCGATGTGTTGCGCTTCTCCGTGAGCGGGGAGTAAATGTCACCGTCTTTTCTCCGCCGGAAGGTTGCACCAGTACGGATGTTGTTTTTTGTCGGCACTGGTTCTCTACTCATCTCCAGCTTGGAGGAATCTGTGTTCTCTATCCGATGCGTTCACCTGAACGGAGGACAGAACGGTCACCAGAGATTATTCAGTTTTTGAAACGTCGCTATCCGATCACGGTCGATCTGACGAGTTATGAGGGACGCAAAGAGTTCTTGGAAGGGGGAGGGTCGCTCGTGCTCGATCGCCGACAGCGAATAGCATTTATGGCGACCTCGACACGGTCTTCTGAACGATTAGCAGAGCGATGGGCGGCGCTCTTGGGGTACCGTTTGCTCCTCTTTAATGCCGCAGATGGTGATGGGACCCCGATCATCCATACGGAGCTTCTTCTCTCGATCTCAGAAGACCTCTTTGTGTGGTGTCCCGAAGTGGTGAGTGAAGAGAGCCTTCCGGTGGTTCGAGAGGCGATTGAAGATTCTCGCCGGGCTACGGTAGAGCTCACCGCAGAGCAGATGATGGCGTTTTCCGGAAGCCTGGCGTACTTGAACGGGGCGAGTGGGAAGATTATCCTCCTGTCGACACGGGCGCATGAGGCACTGACTGAGGAACAACTCCAGGTCTTTTCTCGCTTTGGGGAGATCCTTCATACTCCCCTTGATACGATCGAAACCTATGGGGGAGCCAGTGCTGGAAGTCTTATTGCTGAGTTGGTATAAGCTAGGCTCTGTCGGAAAAGGAGTCCGTGGCGAGGTTTTTCAGGTGTTCGAAGATGCGAGGAGTCCGTTGGAGCGAGCACGGAAGCGGCCTATGAGGCCACTGAGTACTCGGGACGAGGAGGGCGCGGCAGATTCGGACAGATGGGAAACCGCAGTAGGACTACTTTTCCGACAGAGCCTAATATGGAAATAGCCTATTCTTCCCCTTCCTTTATTGCTCCTGGTTCCCACGCCCTCTTTCTCGTCAGCACGGAGAATCAAGTTTTTCTCTCACACGAGTTGCAGCGGGTCCTTGAGCGATTTGGGATGAGCTCTGAGTTTGTGAGCATTGCGCATCTCTACGGACAGCGCGCCTCTGCAACACTGAGAGAGAAGGGCGATCCGTTCACAGAACCACCCGTGGCACACCCTCTGGAGGATTGGTGTGAACGGAGCTATGAAGAGCGTGCGCCGATCTACGAAGAGGTTCAGCAGTGGGCAAGGGCGTATCTCTCGGATCCTCGCATTCATGTGCTCTTTGTCGGAAACGATGTGAACAGCATCGAGCAGATCTTCCTTCGAACGGCAGAGAGATATGGAATTCGAACAGTACGGTTTCAAGATGGCATTCAGAACCTACGAAAGAATCGTCGTGAGAGAGATCTCCGGCAACCGAGCCTGATGCCACTCATTCCGTGTGAGGGGGGAGCCGAACGGTACCTCCTCTGGTCAGAGCACCTCAGGGGGGAATTTGAAGAAGCCCACCTTCCCGGTACCGTCTCGGTTACGGGGAGTATGAAGCACGATGACCTTCAGTGTCTCAGCCGATACATCGAGAGGCGTTCGCCTGGTCAGATCCGGGTAGGGGTTGCTGGACAACCCTTCTTCCGATACGGAGATATGTGGGCGGTTCAGGAGCTCTCGCTCTATGAACATATCGTAAATCTCTTACTGATTCGTGATGAGATCTCGGTGATCTTTCGACCACACCCTGAGTCTGCCGGAAGAGAGAGCTATGAAGCGCTCTTTGCTGTCTATGGAGGGAGAGTTGTGCTCGATAAGAGTCCGTCTCTTGCGGCCTTTCTCGAAGAGATCGATGCGCTCTTTACCGTAACAAGTAGTGTCTCCGCTGATGCCTGTGCCGTTGGCATCCCCGCCTATACTCTCCCGTATCTTCGCTCTCCAAGAACCCATGAAGAGGTTCGGCAGCAGGATCACACCGTCCGATCCGCGGTTCAGGACGAAGGGTTTCCCTTTTCGTCTCATCAACTCTCTTCTGCTCAGCCGGAAAAGTACGCAGAGAAGTTTGTCGGCATCGTTGACGGTGGTGCTCGTGAGCGAACGGCTGCGTGCCTTTCAGAAGAGCTTGCTTCCGGCAAGGAGGTTCGGTCGCTCTCTGTCGTTATCGGAACCGAGGGAGCAGATCCCGTGGCGTCCCTTCAAACTGTTCTCCGCGCACTCCCTCATGCAGACGGTTCAGGGTGTGAGTGTGTAGTTCTCGAGAGGTCTCCGAGCGGAGGAATGCTCACAGAGCTCCTTGAGAAGCAGGGATGGTTCCAAGAGTTTTCTTCACTCCGTTTTCATCGTTCTCAAGAGGGCTCTCTGCTTGGTGGGCTTCGTGAGCTCCTCCCAACGTTGTGTGGAAGGGATGTTCTGTACCTCGAAGCAGGGACCCATCTCCTGCCCGGAGCACCTGTTCAGCTTCAGCATCTTTTTCACGGAGGGGAGGGAGATGAGGATGCATATGGTGCGGTGAGTAGCTGGTTCCTCGGGCGGACGAGCACTGAAGTTGCAGAGGGGGTGGTTGAGATCCCTCCTTTTCTCTCACTGGCTGAGTTGGAGAGCTTTCAGTCGTTCGGTATGACCTCGTATTGCTTTCTTACGTCGCGAGAGAAGCTCCAAGCAGCGCTGACCAATGAGGCCAAAATTCACGGCCCAGCATCACTCGTGCTCTTGTCACACCTGCTCCAAGCAACAGGGGAGGGGCTGTGCCTGTATCAGGGGCCGCTCTTTGCTACTCCGTATTTTTCGGGGAGTGGGGGATCAGAGCAGTTGGCAGCGCTCATGCCGTGGTATGAGCGGCGGTTCAGAGCGCTTCCTCGTCTGGAAGAGGGGGAAGTCTTATCGCGTGTCATGCAGCATATGCGTGAGCAGCGCTATGTCGAGGCGAAGGAGTTGATCGTTGAGTATGAGAAGGCCAACGAGCTTTCCGAACAGTTGCTGTATGCTCGGGCCCTGCTTGAAGCAAAGTCTGGAAGGCGATTCGAGGGGATCAGAGATCTCGAAGCGCTGCTTGAGCGAAATCCCTCGCACCGGGACGCAGGGGCTCTACTTGAGCACCTCCGGATGTTGAAGGGGTGAGTTCGTGACCTCTGCGAGAATTTCTGACTCTTCAGTAGAATCTGATCCGAATTTTTCTCAATTCACCCTCTTTGCAGGGGGCTGCCACGCTAAAACGGTGTGATATCTACAAGAATACCAGTTCTTGACGATCTTTCATTCGCGGGTCATGTACGACCTGAGAAGTTTTCAAGGACGAGATGGTAGTTTCGCTCGGAAGTAATTTGTTCTCTCTCTCAACTGCACGGCAGTTGAATCGGTCGAGCGATCAGCTCGGGAGGGTCTTTGAGCGTCTCAGTTCGGGGCAACGCTTCAACCGCCCCTCGGATGATGCCGCAAGTCTCGCCATCTCATCTCAGCTCACCAACCGCTCTGGCATTCTCGGTCAAGCTTCACTGAATGTCGGCAACGCCACTTCAGCACTCTCTATCGCTGACGGAGCGCTCTCGCAGATCGGCACTCTGCTCAGTCGACTCGCGGAGCTCTCCGGTCAAGCGGCGAACGGCTCTCTCAGTAGTACGCAACGGGGCAGTCTCAACCAGGAGTTCTTTGCGCTCGATAAAGAGATCCGTCGGATTACGAGTGGCACAGAGTTTAACGGGATTGAGCTCCTTCGTGGGCAGCGATCGAGTAACGGAATAGACGCTATCGCTTCCGATGTCACAGCAACGATCGGCGATGTTTCTGCTGATGGGCGATATGTAATATTCTCAACGAGCGCAACAAGTGGCCAGGTCATTTATGATTCCGATACCGGAAACACGACATCCCTTTCTAGTTTAACTGGCCTCTCAGGCAATGCCACAAGTGCATCCTTTACCAATGACGGCAAAGTGTACTTTACTCAAAATGATGGCCTTGCAAGCTCCTCAAATGTTTTTTCCTATGACATTTCTTCTGCTACTACCACCCAGATTACAGATTTTACCAGCAGTTCAAATGATGTCACCGTCATCTCAAAGGTAAGTGCTGATGGATCTGCTCTTCTCCTCCGCACCAACGCAGACCTTGCGGTTGGTGATGCAAACGATACCACCGTTTCAAATGATGCGTCCGGAAATAGCATCATTGTCCTTGATCTCCAAACGGGACAGGTTCGCTCGGTAGCTGAAGATGCGGCGGTCGGATCCACTCTGCAATTGAATATATCAGCCGATGGAAATCAGATAGCATTTCTTTCGAATCAGATCAGTGGTTTTAGTTCAACAACGAATCGAGCAGTGTATACGGCAGATTCTTCGGGTTCTGAGCTATCCTTTAACCGGGTCTCAACCACGGATGTGAACCGACAGCTTCGGGGTGTTACGAATGATGGTGCAGCTATCTACTATGAATCAAGTACCACCTCCATCTTCGAAGCAGATACTTCTGGTGTTCGAACCCTGGTCGATGACGTGACGCTTTCAAATAATGGTTTCGGTGTGAATGTCCTAGGGGACGCGATTACGTTCGTTTCTCAGAGCGATGTTGCTGGCGAGAATCCGGATGGCTTCTATCAGATCTTTCAGCTTGATCGGATCTCTGGAGAAGTGCGCCAGCTCACGGATTTTACGACTGATATGGATTTTGACATGGGAGGATACTTTAGTGCCGATGGGACGACTGCCTATCTCGTCTCTGAGCTGGTTCCTCTCGGGAGTAGAGAGATTCAACGTCTCGATATCACCCAAGATGATCAGACCTTTCAGTTTTCTCTTGGTGCTGGAGATGAAGGGGTCATCAATCTTGAGATCGGAGAGCTGCTTGGAGAGCTTGGAAATCTCGGTTCACTCACGATTACCTCACAAGAGGCCGCCCAGAATGCGCTTGAGAAGGTGAATGAGATGATCGATGCGCTCTCGGCTTACCAAGGTGAGATCGGAGCCGGTTTGAGCCGACTTGAGTCTGCTGGAAGACTGCTCTCGGTTCAAGAGACAGAGATCGAGGCGGCGAATTCTCGCATCCGTGATATTGATGTCGCCGAAGAAACAGCAAGTTTGGTAACCCTTCAGATTCGCACGGAGGTAGCAAGTTCGCTGCTGGCTCAGGCGAATCAACAACCAGAGATAGCACTCCAACTTCTCCAGAATGTGAGCAGTTCCTCTTAGAGCATTCACCGGAAACAACGGCACTTCGTACCTCAAACACTCACACGTGTTTGATTTTGGTGAACGCTCTACCGAATGAGTACAACGAACCTTCGTGCGAGCTGAACGCCGCTTATGCCACCGCCAACGATAATCCAATCAAGCATCTCTCAAGCAGTTAATGCGAGTTCATCTTCGTTCGCTTCGGTGCTCCACTGTGGGAAGGGATCGTCAAACTTCGCCCATTCGGTTCGTGGGAGTTTGATCTCTTCTTTGGTGAGGAGCGCGCTGTTGAGGGCTTCTGTGAGCTCCTCTTGGGGCATCTCCTGTCCGATGAAGACGATGACGGTCTTGCGATCTCCGAAGGTTTCATCCCAATCTTTGAGCACGGCATCTCGGGTTACCTGATCTTTGGGCCACTCGCTGGAAGGGGCCGCTGCCCACCACTTTCCCATCGCTCCGATCGTGAAAGATTGTCCCGCTTGCGACCAGTTTCCGATCCAGTCAGGTCTACTGGCCAACCAAAAGAATCCCTTTGAGCGCAACACTCCACCCAGTGAGTGGTGAAGGACTCTCCAGAGACGCTCAGGGTGAAAGGGGCGAGGGGAGGTAAAGACGAAGTTCCCAATACCGTACTCGTCAACTTCTGACTCTTCTTCTCCTCGCATGACCTGAAGCCATCCGGGGGCTTGAGAGGCCTTTTCGAAGTCAAAGAGTCCCGTCCCGATAATCTCTTGCAGGGCAATGACTCCGAACTCAGATTTTATGATCTTTGCTTCCGGGTTGAAGGAGCGAAGTATCGATTCGAGGAGGTGAACACCGTCTTCCTCCACGAGGTCGCACTTATTGATGATAATGACATTCGCAAACTCGATCTGATCAATAAAGAGATTCGCAAGAGTTCGGTCGTCATCCTCACTGACGGCAAGTCCTCGCTCTCTGAGCGCCTCCGCATTTCGGTGCTCGTCGAGAAAGTTGAGGGCATCGATAACGGTTACCATCGTATCGAGCTGTGCGACCTCACCGAGGGAGGCCCCGTTTTCATCCTCAAAGGTGAAGGTCTCAGCGACCGGCATCGGCTCAGAGATGCCTGTTGATTCGATGACGAGGTGATCAAAGCTCCCTTCGCGAGCAAGGCGAGAGACTTCTATGAGGAGGTCTTCCCGCAAGGTGCAACAGATACACCCGTTGGACATCTCAACGAGCTTCTCGTCGGTTCGAAGGAGGGCGGCCTCGCCCCCTTTGACGAGCTCTGCGTCAATGTTGACTTCGCTCATGTCGTTGACGATGACCGCAACTTTCAGCCCTTCTCTGTTGGTGAGAATGTGTTGCAGTAAAGTGGTCTTGCCAGCACCGAGAAACCCGGAGAGCACGGTTACGGGCAGCCTTCTTTTATCTCTTTGCATGGGAATAGCTCCATATTCGTCATATGGAGGACGCTACATCAGTTGCAATAAAATTGCAATAGCAGAGCTAGGCGCGAAGTTTCTGCAGTAACAGGTCGCCAGCGAGGTCTGCGATATCAGCTTCCGTCACGACGCCGACGAGCTGTTTCTCTTTTAAGACCGGGAGGCATGCGAGCTGTTCTTCTCGCATGAGGGTCAGGGCGTCAAAGGTGCTCGTCTCGGGGGTGATAGCGCGGGGATCTGTCTTCATGATATCGCGCACTGCCCGCTCGTCCTTGGCTTCATCGTTTTGAGAGTCGACAAAGTGGCGAAGGAGCGCTCGGTACGAAACGATCCCGACGAGGTGGTGCTCATCATCCTCAACGAGGACGTGTCGGATTCCGTTCCAGTGCATGAGATTGGCCACGAGATCGATACTCTCCTCCGGGGTGACGGTGTAGAGATCGGTGGTCATGTACTGCTCAACCCTGACGAAGTTTTCTTTTGTTCCCCCCACGAGTTCAACCTCGGCGAGCTTCCACCGGTGAACGGGCTTATTCTGCTTCTGCTCTGCCACGGTCGCAGCGGTGATCGCAGCGAGCTTCTCGGCACGAGAGCCTCGTTTCGGCATGTCGCGGACTGAGTTCAGCATCCAGTGGGCGCCAGTTCTTTGCAGTGATACTCGCTCTTCGATAATGCCGAGATAACGGGCGACATCGCCCGGAGCGAAGTTTGCATTAAGCAGTGCTTCTCGGGCAAGGGGGACGAGCTCTTCTAAGATCAGCTCCGCCGCAGAAAATCGTTTCTCTCCGAACCAGAGGAGCTGTGTTCCAAGCCCGTGCTTGCACGCCGCTTCAAAATTGTCTCGGACATCTTCAAAATCGATCTGGCCACGAGGATCACCGTACCGCTCTTCAATGCCGAGCATCACTCCGACCCAGAGGGCCACGTTTGCCACTTCGTCGATGACAGAGGGGCCAGAGGGAAGAATCCGGTTCTCGATTCGGAGATGAGCAACCCCATCGTGTGCACCGTAGCAGGCCCGATTCCATCTCCATACCGTCCCATTGTGGAGTGCAAGTGCCGAGAGCTTCGGAACTTCTCCCCGTTCGAGCACCGCCGTCGCAGATTCGTCTTCTACCTCGGAAAAGAGGGTTTTAAACCGAGAGATGTCGTCTCGAAATATTTCGAGAACGGTGTTCTCTATCCAGGCGCGGCCAAAACTCACCCGTGGTCGGATCTCTCGGAGGTGTTTGCTCGAGCGGCGGGTGTCGATGGAGTTCTGAAAGAGGGCGACTCGGGTTTCACTCCACAGCCGTTTGCTGAACAGGATAGGGGAGTTCGTTGCTGCTGCGATAATCGGGGCCGTTACGAGCTCAGCGATGTTATACATCCGTGCAAAGTTTTCTGGATCAACCTGGAGGTGCACCTGAAAGCTGGCGTTACACGCTTCGAGCATCACGGTGTCACTGACGAGTCGGAGTTCGTCAACTCCTTTGATATTGACTTCGTACTCTTCTCCTCGCATCTGTTTGAGAACATCCTCAAGTGCCCGGTACCGTGGTTTCGGGGTCATATACTCGGCGGAGATGTGAGATTTGTGGAGGGTAGGAAGGATTCCGGTCAGCACCACGTGGCCACCGAGCTCGGTGAGCTTTTCTCTTACCTGATTGAGGCGGCGTACCAGCATTCCCTCCATCTCACTGAGACAGCCTCCTTCGCACGCGAGTGGTGGGAGGTTGAGTTCGAGGTTGTACTGGCCGAGCTCTGTGGTGAACTCGTCGCAGTCAAGTTTCTCGAGGAGTTCGATAGCGAGTGGTGCGGGTTGATAATCTTTGTCAACGAGAAAGAACTCCTGTTCGGCCCCGATACGACGTTTGCCCTTCTCAATCTGGTCGCTCTCTAGCATGATCTCAAGGGCTCGAACATCATCGAGGAGCGCCTTCATAAAGGCTCGCTTTACTGAAGGATCATCTGTGTGTTGTACGTCGAGTGTGCCCATCGCGTTCTCTTTAGCTGCTGTATAGAGGAGAGGGTGAGCTCTCACCAGAGAGTTGAATCTCACCGCACCGTACAAAGCCACACTGCTCGGCGACACGGATGAGATTCTCGTTTCCTGTTTCCCCTTTTATGAAGAGTTTTGCGGGAGATGTGCGGTCTACCGCAAAGGTCAGGAGCTCCTGGAGCAGGAGAAGCTGCGAATCTTCGGAAGATGCGTGGGCTTTCGCTGTGAGTATCCGTTCTCTGCCAAAGAGGTCGTGAGCGAGGAGCAGCGCCCCTCGTGGAGTTTTCGAGCTTCCTGGCTCGTCAGAGGTGGTTTCAAAGCAGCTCCCCTTAGCGAGCCCGTAGGCGAGGTGGCGGTGAAAGTTGCTCGCCTCTACGGAGGTGGAGGGAAAGGGTACTCCAAAAAACGAGGCGAGGTGTGAGAGATTCTGCGGGGGGGACGGGATGATCTTCATCCCTCGATTGTACCCTTTGATCGGCGCTCTTGCTATACTCCTCTCGCACGGTTCCCGGCGGAGGACGATGAAGAGAGAGAAGGGCGATTTTTTTTGGGATGGAGCGCTCGCTGTTCGTCCGGAGCATCCCTCTGAGGCCGTTGAAATGACGTTGGCCGGGTCAAAGAGCTTTACCAATCGAGCGCTGATTCTCGCAGCGCTCGCCCGAGGAGAGACGCATCTTGAGAACCCCTCTTGGAGTGATGACTCGCGCACCCTGATGCGGTTGCTTGAGTACTTCGGTTGTCGTTTCTCCAGTGGAACCAACGGCACCGTCACGGTTTCTTCACCGGGCGGGGAGGTTCCGCTGAAGGAGGTCGGGGAGCGAGAGCCCGTGATCCTCGATGTTGGTCCCGCCGGGACGGTGATGAGATTTCTGACCGCTCTGGCCGCCGTCTCTGAGGGGATGGATGTGGTGCTCTGTGGAAGTGCACGGATGCACCAACGACCCATTGGGCCACTGGTTGATGCTCTCCGGGCACTTGGCGCTGAGATCTCGTACCAAGAGCGGGAAGGGTACCCACCACTCCGTATCCGGGGCAGGAAGCTCTCCGGTGGAGAGGTGGAAGTTGATGGTTCTCTGAGTAGTCAGTTTCTCTCAGCGCTTCTCTTGGTCGGTTGTTCCTTGGAGCGCGGTCTCCGTATGGTACCGAAAGGAGCACTTGTTTCTCGCTCTTACCTGGAGATGACCTGTCAGACACTCCAGGCCTTTGGTGTAGCGGCCGCGGGAGAAGCGGAAGGGGTCTTCTCTGTGCCGCACGGTGCGGTATCTCCAACGAGGTATCTCATCGAAGGGGATGCTTCTGGAGCGTCGTATCTCTGGGGGATCGCGGCGCTTGCGGGCCGCTCCATCTCGCTCCGGCCCTTTCCGAAAAACTCCCTACAAGGAGACTGCGGTTTTCCTGAGCTGCTCGTGAAGATGGGGTGTGAGGTTGCTCGAGATGACGAGCGGCACGCGATTGCCGTTTGCGGTGCCGCTGCTCGCCTTCGGGGCATTCGGGTTGATATGGAGCAGATGCCTGACACGGCACAGACCTTGGCAGTCATAGCGGCGGTTGCAGAGGGGAGCACTCAGATAACTGGGCTGCAGACCTTACGGATTAAGGAGACCGATCGTATCGCAGCACTCCAGGCGGAGTTAGAGAAAGTTGGGGTGAGGACCGAATCAACCGAGGATTCTCTCACGGTACACGGAGTTCTCCCGCAGCAGCTCTCGCCTGCAAAGATCGCCACCTATGATGATCACCGGATGGCGATGTCTTTTGCCCTCCTTTCGGAGTTTCTTCCTTCGCTGGTTATCGAAGATGGCGATGTCGTTGCAAAATCATTTCCCGATTTCTGGGGACGACTCGCTGAACTCGGATATCCGTTTCAACGAGGTCGGGATCTTCAGTCGGGGGGATGAAGAGATGAAGATCGTACTGCTCGGGTTTATGGGAAGTGGAAAGAGTAGTATCGCTCGGGAGCTCTCCCGTGTTTTGGAGGGTGCACACCTCGATACCACCACGGTTGAGCTCGATGAGGAGCTCGTGAGTCGGAGTTCGTATACTTCGATAGAAGAGATCTTTCACCGAAAGGGAGAACCGTGGTTTCGAAATCGTGAGGCAGAACTCTTTGCTGAGCAGCTAGAAGCTGAATCGTCATCCTCATTTACGATCCTCTCTCCCGGAGGCGGTATCATTGAGTCGGATCAGAGCTGCCGGTTCCTCGCTCAGCATCCCGTGTTTTGGGAGCAGGAGGAAACGTCACGAGATGGCGTGCTGCGAGTGTTTCTCGACACCCCTTTTGAAACGTTGTTCGCAAGAATCCTCTCTGACGGTGAGAGTGGAGACCAGCGGCCCCTCGCGAAGGGGGCGAAGGACCGAGTTGAGCTCCGGGAGCAGCTCGAGCTTCGGTACCGGGCTCGGCTCCACCGATACCGTGAGCTCAGTGATATTATCGTCCCGACCGAGCACCACTCGGTAGCGGAGTTAGCACTTGTGATCGCTTCTTTCGTCGGCGCGGTACGCTCTTCGGTTCGGCTCAGGGCCGTTATTGGGGATCCCGTCTCGCATTCGCGTTCTCCTCGGCTTCACAACAGCGCCCTGCGGTTGAGCGAGGATGAGCGGTTCTTTCTCGGGGTGCGAGTGGTCCATCTCAAACCGTTTTTCCGCTTTTTTCGGGAGAATCCCGCACTGCAAGCCCTTGCGGTAACGATTCCGCACAAGGAGACGGTCGTTCCTCTTCTTGACGAGCTTTCTGATCATGCGAGGGAGCTCGGAGCGGTAAACACGGTGGTAAAACGGGAGGGAGCAGGTTCTGTTCCGTGCTGCTCCGGTGAAAATACTGACTGGCTCGGTATCTCAAATCCGCTGAAGGAGAGGGGGGGAGTATCTGGCAAGAGTATCGCGGTGCTCGGGGCGGGGGGAACCGCACGAGCTGCGCTCTACGCAGTGCGGCATCTCGGTGGCAAAGGGACCATCATAAACCGTTCCCCAGAGCGGGGAGCTGCGTTGGCGAGAGAGCTCGGAGTTCCTTTTCGTCCTTTGGCAGAGGTGTCGGACCTCCGTGAGTTTGATGGAGTCATTCAAACAACTTCTGTCGGAATGGTGAGTGAGGAATCTTCGGATGATGACCCCGTCTCTCTCTTTACGGCAGCTGCCTTTCGGGAGGGAATGGTGGTCATGGACGTGGTTTATACTCCACCTCGCACTCGATTTCTCTTGGAAGCGGAGCGGGGCGGGGCAGAGATCATCGGTGGTGAAGAGCTCTTCATCGCCCAGGCGAGGGCTCAGTATCACCTTCATAACGGGGAAGTGCCACCGGTGCGAGTCTTTGAAAAAGCGATGGAGGAAGAGGGATGAAGTGTTGTCTCCCCATACGGACTGCTGAGTTCGAGAACGTAAGAGCCACCGTTGAACGGTACGATAAGGATTTTGATCTCTTTGAGATCTGGTTGGATTACCTTGAGGGAGATTCGCAAGCGGAGGTAGTGTCATTTATCGAGGAGAGTGCAACCTCGTTTCTGCTCCTCTTTCGACGGGAAGATCTCTCTCCCTCTCGGACCCCCTTTAAGGAGCGAAAACGGTATATCGAATCGCTTCAACGTGATCGGATCGTATGGGACTTTGATATTACGGTTCAGGAAGAGGAGCTTGATTTTTACCGGGCTGAGTCTCGGTCCGCTGGGCTGATCGTTTCGTATCATAACTACACCCGAACTCCCTCAGATCGTGACCTGCGAGAGACTGTGGCGCGAATGGAGCAGTATGCACCAGATACCGTAAAGCTCGCCTGTCTCTGTGAGAATCAACGAGATGCCCTTCGTCTCCTCTTGCTCGCTGAAGAGCTACGGAGTGCGGGAAAGAGCGCTGTTGTACTCGGAATGGGTGAGTACGGTATGATGACCCGAATATTCGCTGAGCAGCTTGGAAGTGCGTACACCTTTCTCACGGTCTTATCATCTGAGAGCGAGGCGCCGGTTGCAACGGCATCGGGACAGCTTGCACTTGAGGAGAAAAAGCAGATTGACGCTATTCTAGAGCGCATGCGAAAGAGGTAGAAGTATGGCAGGAAACAGTTTTGGAGAGCTTTTTCGAATCTCAACGTTTGGAGAATCTCACGGCGGTTCTGTTGGGGTTATCGTTGATGGGTGCCCTCCGGGGCTTGCGCTCACTGAGGCTGATATTCAACCGGAGCTCGATCGGAGACGCCCGGGGCAGAGCGCAATTACAACCCCTCGCAAGGAAACCGATGAGATCTCAATTCACTCCGGCGTTTTTGAGGGAAGAACGACCGGAACGCCGATCATGTTATTGGCGAAGAACAAGGATATGCGTTCTGAGGATTATCACGACCTTCTTGGGGTTCTTCGGCCGTCGCATGCTGACCATACCTACAGCGAGAAGTACGGTATTCGCGATTGGAGGGGGAGTGGAAGGGCCTCTGCTCGTGAGACACTGGCGCGAGTAGCGGCCGGCGCGATCGCGAAAAAATACCTCCGAGAGCAGTACCAGATCGAAACGCTCGCCTATGTAGAGCAGACCGGGGATATCTCATCGGTGGTGGATCGAGAGCAGCTCTCTCAGGAGCAGGTAGAGTCGAATATCATTCGATGTCCCGATCAGGAAGCAGCAAAGGAGATGATCGCGCTCGTAGAGGAGGTACGTGACGCCGGAGACTCCATCGGGGGAGTCGTTTGTGGCCTGATCCGAGGGGTCCCCGCCGGCCTCGGCGAGCCGGTATTTGACAAGTTGAACGCCGATCTCGGAAAGGCGATGTTGAGCATCAATGCGGTGAAGGGATTTGAGATCGGTTCTGGTTTTGCCGGAGTCGAGATGAGAGGGAGCGAGCACAATGACCCATTCTACGCGGTAGAGAAGAACACGATTCGGACGAGAACGAATAATGCGGGAGGGGTGACCGGAGGGATTAGCACCGGAGAGCTTATTTACTTTCGGGTAGCCTTTAAGCCAGTTTCTACGATTCAACACGAGCAGGAGACGGTGACGACCGAAGGGGAGTCTGTAAAGCTCTCTGCGGCGGGGCGTCATGATCCGTGTGTTGTTCCGCGAGCGGTGCCGATCGTAGAGGCGATGTCGGCACTGGTGATTCTCGATCATCTCCTCCGACACAAGGCCCAGAACCAGTGAGCAGCACCTCTTCAGAGAGAGTTGATTTTCTCGTGATCGGTGGTGGTGTCGCGGGACTCACCTACGCGCTGGAGGTGGCGGAGCATGGAACCGTTGCAGTGCTCTTTAAGGGAGAGCTCTCGCACTCTTCGACGGCGTGGGCGCAGGGGGGGATCGCCGCGGTTTCTGACGCGGGAGATTCATTTGAGGCGCACATCGAAGATACCCTCACGGCGGGGGCTGGGCTGTGCGATCGCTCAATAGTAGAGATGATCGTGCGGGAAGGCCCGGCATGTGTGGAGCGGTTAATTCGTCGTGGGGCTGATTTTGATACGTACCGAGACGGATATCACCTGCACCAAGAAGGAGGGCACTCGGCTCGACGAATTCTTCACGCTGCCGATGCTACCGGCTACGAGATTCAACGGGCGCTTCTTGCTGCCGCGGAAGAGCACCAGAACATCACCTTTCTTCCACATAGGTTCGCCATCGACCTCATTACCAGCCACAAGCACACCGTCGGTCGCGACCAGCCGAATTCGGTACTTGGCGCCTATGTTCTCTCCGAGGGGGGAAAGATCACTCCCTATCTTGCAAAGCGAGTGCTCGTTGCTACCGGTGGGGCGGGAAAGGTGTATCTTTATACGTCGAACCCTGATGTTGCAACGGGCGATGGATTGGCGATGTGTTATCGAGCTGGGGTTCCGATCGCCAATATGGAATTCTTCCAGTTTCACCCCACCTGTCTCTTTCATCCGAGGGCAAAAAATTTCCTGATCACCGAAGCGATGAGAGGTGAAGGGGCTCTTCTCACGAGGGGAAATGGAGAGCCGTTTCTTCACCGGTACGACGAGCGGCGAGAGCTTGCTCCTCGAGATATCGTCGCTCGAGCGATCGACGCGGAGATGAAGCTTCACGGAGAGGAGTATGTTCTGCTCGACATTAGTCATCGAGGTGCCTCGTTCGTTCAGGATCACTTTCCAACGATTTACGAACGGTGTCTCGAGTTCGGCTTTGATCCCTCACGAGAGCCGATCCCGGTGGTTCCTGCGGCACACTACTGTTGTGGTGGAGTGATCACTGACGGGGATGGAGCAACAAATATTCGAAACCTCTACGCCGCTGGAGAGGTGGCGTGCACCGGTCTGCACGGGGCGAACCGCCTCGCTTCAAATTCTCTCTTGGAGGGGCTGGTGATCGGAACGCGTGCGGCACGTAAGAGTCTTGAAGATCTTCCCAGGGGGCTCCCGCATACGGCCATAAAGCCGTGGGATACCGGGAGGGCGACGGACAGTGATGAGCAGGTCGTTATCCTCCAGAACTGGGAAGAGGTGCGTCGGCTGATGTGGAACTACGTCGGCATCGTTCGTTCCACGAAACGGTTGGAGCGAGCTCGTCGACGAAACGAACTGATCAGAGAAGAGATCGAGCGATACTACTGGGATTTTTATGTGAGTACTGACCTCCTCGAGCTCAGGAACTTAAATCTCGTTGCTGATATCATCATCCGCTCGGCCCTTCTCCGGCGAGAGAGTAGGGGGCTTCATTATACCTTGGACTACCCAGAAAAAGACGAAGAATATCTTCGAGATACCCTTATCGATAACCGCTTTTCAGTCGAGTAGCACGATTTTTTCGTATCCGAGCAGTACGCATGCCTCGGAGAGGATGACTATTTCGACTCTTTCACGTAACATCGAGCACGCTGCTCTTATAACAACAAGTAGAGAGTACGCAGTTTAATTCACCCATAGCGGGAGGAGAGAAGATAATGAAACATCGTTCTGGTTTGTCACGCCTGTTTGACCAAGAGGAGAGAGCTCTTGTGGTCTCGTCTCTCTGTATCGCGCTCATCGCTGTGGCCGCGATCTTCCCAACCGATCTCTATGCTATCGGTGATGATGCGGGACCAGAGGCAGATTCTACCAAGCCGGTGCCGGTGTTGGCGGACCCATCATCAAGCCCAGTCCCACCAGTTGGTCCTGACCGGTTCCGGTGTGCTCCCGGTAATCTCGTTACGATTGACTTTGATGAGACCTTTGGTTCCTCTTCGAAGATGACGGCAGGGGAGTACGTTAGGGGTCAGTATAGCGCACAAGGAGTGCAGATTAGCGCTACGAGTTTTTCGGCTCCAGCAGCGTCAGGTATCGGCGCGAACATCATTGGGCCGATTATCTTCGACAGCAGTTGTGGCGGCAGTTCTAATCCGGCGGACTGTTCCGGTGGTGATCCCGATCTCGGTTCTCCGAATGAGATCTATGGGGGACCAGGTCGAGGAGTCGGGGGGGCTTCGAACCGCACCCCGCTCGGAAATATCCTTATCATCCCTGAGAACACTATCGATGCGAATAGTGACGGTATCGTCGATGAGCCAGATGATAGTGCGAGTGGTGGAATCATTAATTTCGAGTTTAGCTCACCCGTTCAGGTACAGAGCCTTCAGTTCCTCGATGTTGAGGTAGAGGCTGGCCTTGCGGAACAGATCGAAGTAATCGGTTTTAAGCCCAATGGAGATGTTGCTTTTGCTCCACCAAGCTCACCTGCGCTCGGAGACAATTCCTTTGCAGAGATTCAGATGCCGTATCAC
The DNA here is from genome assembly GCA_022763385.1 of bacterium. Taxonomy (GTDB): domain Bacteria; phylum Bdellovibrionota_C; class UBA2361; order UBA2361; family RFPC01; genus RFPC01. The sequence continues at coordinate 14,308 of JALEGQ010000125.1, read as the reverse complement.
GGAACGGTGGTAAAGCGACTTCAGCTTACCTTTGATGACACTTCCGGTTCTGTCGCCGAGCTCAAGTACTGTCGCCAGATCTGTGTTCTTGATGAGTGCGGCGTGTGTAACGGGCCGGGCCGTGATGAATGTGGGTTCTGTCCGGTAGACGAGGATGAGTACGGACTTGGGAAGGATGAGTGTGGCTTCTGTCCTGGAGATACTGGGTACGGCGTTGGGAAGGACGATTGTGAGCTCTGTCCTGGAGATGACCTCTACGGTGATGCGAAGGATGAGTGCGGGGTCTGTTTCGGAAACAACTCCACCTGTGTTGACTGCCTCAGTAACCCGAACGGTGATGCGGTGATTGATGAGTGTGGAGAGTGTGTGTCCCCCCTCAACGTCAATCAAGCAAAAGATGACTGCGGAGTCTGCTTTGGAAATAACGAGAGCAAGAATGTGTGTGGCATCTGCGGTGCTGATGACTCCGTATGCTTTGATGACTGCCAAGACACCGATATCTCATCGGACCTCTTTGCTTTTGATGGACTCGCCTTTGATAAGTTTAACGTTAATAAAGCGTTGATTCGGGCGTTCCGGAATCTTTCGGGGGACAAGACGGCCTACGGTTCAGCGCTCTCTCGGAGTGAGCAAGCGTATCAAGCCAGTTGGATTGATATCTGGAGTCAGGGGAGTTCTGTTGTCGTTTCGTGTGACAACCCAACCTGTGTGGCGGTGAACTCTCAGTCTCGATTTATCGATTACACAGCCAATTCTGATCTGCTGACTCAGATTGGTCGCCGAATAGAACGCCGTGGTAAGCGAATGGCGAGGAGGAAGGGGCGAGTTGCTCGAAAAATTCGACGGCTCGGAAGGCGTCGTCGAAACCTTGCTCGCCAGGATGAGGTCTTGAAGCAGGAGTTCCCGGCTGAAATCCTCATTGACTGCTCGTAGATCACTCGACGAGAACGGTGTGAGAGACGTTGCGGCGACTTCCATTCGAGTGACCGGTGGGATCCTCTTCCTGCTCGATCAACAACGCCTTCCTCATGAGGAAGAGTGGGTGGCGTGTCGTGAAGACCACGAGGTCTTGGAAGCGATTACTCAGCTCAAGGTTCGAGGGGCTCCAGCGATCGCGGTTGCGGCAGCACTCTACGTCGCAACCCAGATCGCTCGGGGGCTAGCCTCTCGGGAAGAGACTCGGAACCTTCTTCAGCTTCTCCGGAGCTCTCGTCCGACGGCGGTCAATCTTATGCACGCCCTTGATGGTCTGGAGCAGCTCCTGCCCGAGGACAACTGGCAGGAGCTGCTCCAGCAAGAGGCGCTCCGAATCTTTGCTCAGGATGTGCAGCTCTGTGAAGAGATCGCCGTTGCTGGGCTTACGGTTCTCTCGCACGGATCTCGAATTCTCACCCACTGCAACACGGGAAGTCTTGCCACTGCAGGTCGTGGGACAGCGCTTGGCATCTGTACGAAGGCTCATGAGGCCGGAATGGATGTTCAGGTGTGGGTTGATGAAACCCGTCCTCTTCTCCAAGGGGGACGTTTGACCGCGTGGGAGCTCGAGAAGAGCGGCGTTCCGTATGCGCTCATCTGCGACAATATGGCTGGAGCACTGATGGCTCGAGGTGAGGTTGATTGCATTATTGTCGGAGCAGATCGGATCGCGGCGAATGGGGACTTCGCGAATAAGATCGGGACTTATTCTCTCGCGGTGTTGGCGCAGTATCATAAAATACCTTTCTACGTTGCGGCCCCGAGAACGACCGTTGATATGGAGTGTTCGTCAGGAGTAGAGATTCCGATCGAACAACGGCACGAGGATGAGGTGCGGGGATTTGCCGGCGCAGTGCTCTCTGATGGAGCCCCGAAGAGGGGATCTTTTCTCTGGAGTAAACAGAGTGCTCCCGTTTCGAATCCAGCATTTGATGTTACCCCGGCTGCATTGATAACGGGGTGGATCTTGGATGGGGGAGTGGTGCTTGCCTCCGAGGAGGGACGTTTTGAGCTTCCACCGGAGAAACACCCTGAGCCCTCTGGCGGAGCGGCGGAGTGGGCGCCCCCGTTATGAGTGCCTTAGTGCAGCTTGACAGTGTGTCGGTTCAATTGGGGGAGAAGCAGGTCTTTCAAGATCTCCGGCTTACGGTACCACAGCGCGCGAGAATCGGTATCGTCGGACCGAACGGCAGCGGTAAATCTACTCTCCTGCGGGTGATGGCGGAGCTCCTTGTTCCAGATAGTGGTCGGGTGCTTGTGGAGAGCACGCTCCGAACGGCGTACGTCCCTCAGAACGAAGAGTTCGATGAAGATCAGTCCGTGAGCGAGGCGATGAGCGCTCGACTAAAGGGAGTGCACCACGCTGACCCGGAGGTGGCGGGAGCAAAAGCACTGAGCCGAGCGGGGTTCTCTGATTTCTCTCTTCCGGTCAAGCAGCTTTCTGGAGGATGGAAAAAACGCCTCTCGCTCGCCGCTGCCATGGCGAGAGAGCCGGAACTGCTCCTGCTTGATGAGCCAACGAACCACCTTGATCGAGAGGGCCTGCTCTGGCTCGAACGGTATCTTCAAACAGCCTCGTTCGGCTGGGTGATGGTGTCCCATGATCGCTACTTTCTCAATGAGACGGTTGAGAAGATCATGGAGATCTCACCGATCTTCCCGAACGGTTTCTTTGAGTCTTCGGGAAACTTTTTAGAGTACCGTGCAAAGCGAGCGGAGTTTCTTGAACAGGAAGCAAAGCGAACCTCTTCGCTTGCGAACAAGGCGAGGCGGGAGTTGGAGTGGGCATCGCGGAGTCCGAAGGCGAGAACCGGAAAGGCTTCATTTCGCCTGAAGGAGGCTGCTCGCTTGAAGGAGGAGCTTCGGAGTGCACGTTCTCGACAGCAGGACCCGGAGAAATTTACTGCCTTTCAATCCTCTGAGCGGGGCAGTAAGGAGCTTGTCGAGCTTATCAAGGTCACATTTGGTTTTGATGAAACGCCACTCATTCGACAACTCTCTTTTACCCTCAGGAATCGGAGCTGCCTTGGGATTCTTGGTGCAAATGGGCAGGGAAAATCGACCCTTCTCCGCCTGATCGGAGGAGAGCTCACCCCGGATACGGGGAAGGTAAAGCAGGTCGCTGGGCTGCGGATTGTGTATTTCGATCAGCTTCGTGAGTCGCTCCGAGAGTGGAAAACTCTTGGAGAGCTGCTCGGTGATGGAAGTGATTCGGTGGTCTATGGGGGACGTCCCTGTCACGTCATCGGCTGGGGGGCGAGGTTCGGCTTTCAAGCGGAAGATCACCGAAAGCCTCTCAGCACGCTCTCCGGAGGGGAGCAGGCTCGTGCGCTCCTCTCCGTGCTGGTTCGTCAGGAAGCAGATCTCCTCCTGCTTGATGAGCCGACGAATGATCTCGATATCCCGATGCTTGAGGCTCTCGAGAAGATGATCCTGGAGTTCCCGGGCGCTGTGGTACTCATTACCCACGACCGATTTATGTTGGATGAGGTGTGTACGAGCTTCCTCGGATTTCTTCAGGAAGGAACAGTACGAGAGTTTGCCGATCGAGAGCAGTGGCTTGCCGAGCAAGAACGCCAACAAGAGGTGTCAGCACCGAAAGAGAAAGTGGCGGCTTCGGAGAAGGCGAGCCCCTCGTCACCGAAGTTTACCTACAATGATCAACGGGAATACAGCAAGATTGAGCGTAAAATTGAAAAGGCAGAAGCAGCGCTTGTGGCGATCGAAGAGCGGGCGGCTGATCCAAAACTCCACGAGGACCCGGAGCAGAGTATCGCTATCTCAGAAGAGCTTGCGGATGCGAAGCGAGCCGTAGAAGCACTCTATGATCGGTGGGAAGAGCTTGATAAGCGACGAGCGGCGAGCAGTTCTTCGTGATGTTGCTGCCGAATCGCCTCCTCGGCGCATTATCCGGTGGTTTCGAGTGCGGAGAACTCAGAAGCTATTGGTGAGCCGGTGTAGTGTGCAACCCACCCATCTTTTGAATCAAAGAGACGAATACAGGTAAACGATGGTGCATTCCCCATATCAAACCAGTGTGGAATCCCTGCCGGAACGCTGATGAGGTCGTTCTTCTCACAGATCACCTCGTAGACCTCTTCCCCGATATGGAGGGTAAAGAGCCCCTTGCCCTTCACGAAAAAGCGAACTTCATCTTCGCTGTGGGTGTGTTCTGCACGGAACTTTGAGCGAAAGGCCTCTTTCTCGGGGTGGTCCTGATACATATTGATCACGTCGTAGCTCTGATATCCCTCCTCAGACATGAGTTGGTCAACCTGAGCTCGATAGGCTTCGATGATCTCTTCTTGAGTCGCGGTATCGGCGATAGGTGTTGCTGCCTCCCACCGTTCAAAACGAACGCCGTGTTCCCTGAGGAGGGAGGAGATCTCTTCTCCGGCAGAGGTCTCACGGAGAATATCGGTGGGGGTATCTTCACGGTAGATGCGGAGATTGCTCATGTGGTGCTCCTGAAAAAAAGAGTTCGTGTACTTCCGAAAAATCTTTTGCCTGGGTGTGGTGGGGAGCCGGGATCGTTCCATCTTGTGCTCGAACGAGTTGAACCGTCTTCATCCCACTCTTGTGCGCCGCATCAAGTTCTTCGGCGATGTCCGAGAGGAAGAGAATAGAAGAGGGGGGAGTGTGAAGCGCAGAGGCGATCGCGGTATAGGAGGCCTCCTCGCGTTTCGGACCGGAAGTCGTATCAAAATAGTGCGAGAAGAGCGGAGTAAGGTCTCCCGCGGTGGTGTGGGCAAAAAGGAGTTGTTGTGCCGCGATAGAGCCGGAGGAGAACACGGCGAGCGTCATTCCCCTTCGGTGCCATTCGGTGAGGTTCTCCGGCACCTCTGGATAGAGGTGAGCTTGGAGGGCTCCGGAGTGATATCCCTCCTTCCAGATCAATCCCTGGAGGGTCTTGAGAGGGGTTGTCTTGCGGTTCTCATCGATCCAGGTGGTGAGGAGTGAGGCAACGGAGCTCGGAGAGCGTTCTCCCTCATGGTCTGAGAGAGCGAGGCATTCCTGTACGAGCGTGGCAACGGTTGGGTCCTCCCACTGAGAGCTGAGAAAGCCGGGCAGGGCCTCCTTGCTGTACGGAAAAAGCACCTCGTGGACGAAAGAGATGGAGCTCGTTGTCCCCTCAATATCGGTAAGCACCACTTGAATCGTCATCCATTTCCTCCGGGAATCTCTCGGAACACCATTCTCCGGTGGAGTTCGCAGTTGAGGAGAAATTCAAACCCCTCGCAGTGACGTCTCGCCTCGGCCACCGAGCTCCCCCAAGTGTAGAGCCCGTGGCCCGCTAATACAAATCCCGGCACCGCAAGAAACCGAGCCGGGTCTTCTCGGAGCAGAGAGACGATATCCTCCATCTCCTGAGAGTTTCGCAGCACCGGGAGGACGAGTTCGCTGAGATGAGAGTGACACCCGGCGATACTCTTCTGCATCTCGTACCCAGAAAATCGAATCTCACCAGCTCCATCCTTCGAGAGCGGCACGCCGTTCGAGAGCACAGTCGCGGGCACCGAATGGGTGTGAAGCACCGCGGCGACCTTTTCTGGAGGGTCGGCAAGGGAGTAGAGCGCCGCATGAATCGCTGTTTCGGCAGAAGGACGGGCGAGGCCAGCACCCCTGGGTGTTCCGTCTCGATCGCAGAGCAGGAGATCTTCCCCTGTCAGCCTCCGCTTATCCACCCCTGAGCGGGTGATAAAGAAGCTCTCAGCCGTATCCCGAACAGAAAAGTTGCCACCAGTCGCTGGAGCAAGCCCTTCGTCAGCAAGAAAGCGAGTAGCCTCAAGAAGCAGCGCTCGGTTGTCATTATCCATAGAGGACATCGTACCGAATCCCCTGCTGAAATGAATAGGCTTTTATCCTCGAATGAAGTGGAAGCCATTTTTAGGAGATTCTTTTAGTATATTAGTAAGTTTCGGTGCCAATAATTTGATATGCTTGTATTGGGTGGACCTTGCCGAGAGGATTATCACAGGCATTTTGAGAGTCTTAGAGTCATGTTGTGACGCCATCTTTTTGTCGACAGTTATCATTATGTCGAAAGCTTGAGATGCAAGAGCCATGAGTTCCCCGTTTTTGATACTTGCCCAGCCCATCTCTTGTGCCAAGCGAACCTCATGACCTTCTATCAGATCTGCAAATCTCTGTGGCACACATTCATCAAGAAGTATTTTCACGCCACCTCAGATTCAGAAACAACAGGATCAGGAATAGCTTCTAGTTTCAGTTCTTCCAGAAGCCCTGTTATCTGAGTTCGAGATACGGTAGGAAAATCGGAAAGAAACTCATCGATAGAATCACCTCCCTCAAGATAATCGAAGAGGGACTGCACGAGTACACGTGTCCCCTTAAACACCGGGGCGCCGCTAAGCTTTTCGGGATCTCTTTCAATGAACTGTGACATCTCTTTCAATGATATTATGCCTTTGGGAAGATAACAATGTTTTTTTACGAGGCTCTATCCCTCTTCTTCTCCATTGAGTAAAGCTCCGTATCGCGAGAGAATATCGGTTTCTGTATCGGAGACGATGAACTCGTGAGCTCAGCACTTCAAACCTATTCTTTACTCTTCTCACGGGAGGAGATTGATGACGTAGCGGCGACGTGGAATGCGGCGACGGAGGTGACGAAGGCGGGGCTCTTCACGGAAGCGGTGCGGATGTACTACGAGGAGATTCACCATATCTTCTCACTCGAGGTATACCTTCACCGCCAGATCATTGAGTTCTGTTTTGCTTGCCGGCCAGAAGACTTCCCCAAGATCGCCAGTGGCTTGCAGGTGATGCTCGGAGGAGCCTGGATGGAGGTTCGTGAGGATTACACCCGAACGGTTCCCGATACCTCGACGGTGATGGTCTCAGAGTTCCGCTCCCTCTGCGCACACGCCATGCCGTACCTCACCTTTAATGAACTCGTCATGGAGGTGATGGCTCCGCTTCTCAATGTGCTCTCTCTCCTTCCCGTGGAACAGAACGCGGTGGTTCAGTTCGTGGTGAAGCGTTTTCCGGATGACCCAAAACGGAACTTCTACCTCCGGATGAGCATGTGGTATTGGCTCTCGGTTTTTATCCGAAATCCGTACCAGTGGTTTTGGCCCGGTACCTACGAGCGTCATCTCTGGGGGAATAAGCGGATGAAGGGTCCCATGTTTTGGGCAAGCCTCCGGGTGGGGCTGTGGTCTGAGGATCTCAGTGAGGGGGATCCTGAGATTGAGCAGGCACAGCTCGCCGCCCTCGAGCACTCTATGGACTGCATCCACTGCACCTTTCGCTTCCTCGATATGCACGCCCTCGGTATCACCGCTCGGGTCGGAACGAAGACCGGGTTGGAGGCGCTTCCTCCGCTTCAGGAGCGTCACCTCACCAAGCCGCACGTGCTCTCAGGAGATGAGCTCGCGACGTTCTATCACCCGGTATTTGTCCACAATCACTCAAACCTCAAGCACCTGCTCGCTGGGACTGCTGCTGCCCCTCCAGGGTTGATCGGGACCCCTCGTGGGCCGCAGTGGAGCTTTATCGGGGTGACCAAGCACCAGGGTGAGAGCGCTCCATTCGGCATAAGCCGGACGGACCGCGAGGGGCAGCTTCATATCATCGGAAAGTCTGGTTCGGGCAAGTCAAAGCTCCTTGAGCTGCTCGTGCGTGAGGATCTCCGCTATGGATACGGATTTGCGTTTCTTGATTGTCACGGAGATCTGACGGATGACCTCCTTCGTGCGGTCCCCCGCGATCGGATAGACGATGTCTATCTCCTCGACTTTACCGACCGCGCAGCACCTCCGAAGATCAACCCGATGATCTATGCTCGGGGAGAGTATCGTGAACTCTTCTTTCCGCTCTTTGTGAATCAGCTCCTTCGCCAACAGGATGGCGGGAAACCTTCGGATAAGGCAAAGAGGTTTCTGTTGCAGGTGGTAGTGCTTATTGCGGAGCAACCGAAAGCGACGCTCGCTGAGATCCTGACCTTTCTTTTGCAGCATGAGTACCGAGAACTCCTGATCGAGAATCTCCTCTCACGTTCGAGCAGCGATCAATTCGTCAGTGCCGCGCGGGAGTACTTTTCTATTCACCGAAGTGAGGTTGAAAATCTGCTGGCACTTGAAGAGATTCAGTTACTGAAGAAGAAACTCGGCACCCTACTTGCGGCGAATCTCATTTCAGATGTGTTTCAGCAGGAGCAAGATCTCTTTCCACTCCGTAAGATTATTGAGGAGCGAAAGATCCTGATCATCCGGGCACCGAAACAGACTCTTGGAAATGATAACACGCGGTTTGTTGGCTCGTTGCTCTTACTCCTCGTGCACACGATTGCAGAGTACCGTCGAGAGAAGGGATTGGTAGATCCTTCACGGGATTCTTTCCTCGTTTACCTCGATGAGTTTCAGAACTTTGCCTCGCCCGCACTGGTCAGTTGGTTCGAGAGTGCTCCGAAGCGAGGGTTGAGTTACACGATCTCACACCAAACGTTGGGACAGCTCGATGAGGAGTTGCTCAAGAGTCTGAGAGAGTCTCTCAAGAACCTGATCGCCTTCCAGCTCGGGGGGTCTGATGCCGTTGCTATGAGTGATGCCTTGTCCCCGAGCTTTGGGGCCAATGATGTTATGCACCTGAATGTTCGCCGGTTTTATATCCGGATGACGCTGAACCGAGAGCCGGTGTCGCCTTTTTCTGCCGAGACCGAAGAGGTCACTCCGTTTGAGGAAGATTACCGTGAAGAGATTATCGCGGCCTCGCGGACGAAGGTACACTTCGGTGGCTCTGTTGAGGGGGAGGGGTAGCATGGGAATCGCATATCCGCCGGAGGCGGGCTACAAAACCTTTCGTATTGCATTTCCTCGGGTGGATTATACCTCGGCTGATGCGATCTATGAGACCCATTTTCGGATGACGATGTCTCATCAGTGGTCAGAGACCTCCCAGAATATGATGGACTCTCGACCCGATCCGTACTCCCTCGAAATCTACTGCGAGAACGGCGAGATACAGTTCTGTTACACGGCGCGGGGGCATAATATCACGACCCTTACCTCCATCGTCCATCTGATCTATCCCGATGCTATCGTGGAGGAGATCCCGGATCACTTCACGGATCTTCCCGAGAGCTCCCATGTAGCCGTCGCCAATATGACCTACAAGCGGGCAAATATCTTCCCCGTCTTAAGTTACCGTGCGATTAAGGCAGACCCGCTCCATCCATTTCTGAATACCCTTATCGAGATGCCTCCAAATGTTCGAGCTCTCTTTCAGATGACGAGTCGGACTCATTTTTCGGTTCAAGGAACGTACTATGGTTTTGAGATCTCAACGTGGTGGCACCGTTTTAAGACTCTCTTTCGGCCAAAGGCGTGGTTTAAGCGAGAGGTTCGGCAAAATGAAGCTGAAGGGATCGATGAAAAGAGTCGTGCAAACCTCATGTGGGCGAGTGTTCACCTTGCTGTGGTGATTGATGATCCAGAGGGCGAGTTAGCGCCGAACGTGGCCCAGTCTCAGATGAAGCGGCATCTCAGTGATCTCGTTGGCGGTTTTAGTATCCTCAAGAAGATTGACTGGAACTGGTTTGTCCTCTCCAAGGTTGGATACGGCCGACAACAGCTCTCACGACTGTGGGAGCGAAAAGTACGAAAACGTCGCCCCTGGATGCAGATGTCGATGAACGAACAGGCGGCGATGTGGCACCTTCCGCGACGAAACGAATCGATCTCGATGTATAGCGTTCGGGCGAGAAAGTGGAGTGCACCGCCGAAACTTCCCGATCTGAGGGATGGAGAGCGGGTCAGCCCCGTTGGGATGACAGATTGGCGGGGACAGAGCTATCCCTTCGGCATTCACCGAGAGGATCGGAGGCGACACCTCTTGATCTGTGGGAGGAGCGGCGTGGGCAAAACCAGAATGCTCCAGACCCTCCTGCGGAGCGACGTGGAGCAGGGATATGGATGTGGATTGATTGCTCCGAGCTCAGAGCTTGTGGAGGAGGTGCTCGCCCTCCTCCCGGCGCACCGGGTGAAGGATGTGGTGATTATCGATCCGACTGATATCGATTTTCCGGCGAGCTTGAATCCCTTTGACCGGGTTGAGGAGGGCACCCGTATGCAGGTCGCTACGGGGATGCTTGAGCTTTTTCGCCGGCGTTTTTCGAAGAGTTGGTCCTCAGAGATCGAGTTGGTGTTGCTCTATCTCTTTCTGACCCTGTTGAGCACAAAGTTTACCACGGTTCTCGCTCTTAAGAGGATGCTCCTCAATGAATCGTACCGAGAGGGGGTGGTTGAGAGCCTTGAAGACAAGAATGTTATCGTTTTCTGGCGAGGGATCTTCCCGAGGCTTCTCGAGGATGGGGAGGAGCGGGTGCTAAAGCCAATTATACAGATGGTTGAGGATTTCACCGCGAGTGAGATGTTGTACCACTGCTTGGGGCAGCCCTTTAATACGTTTCAATTTCGGGAGATCCTCGATGAGGGAAAGATTCTCCTCGTAAAGATTCCAGCACGAGAGCTCGGTGCCGCCAATGCTGCGCTCCTTGGGGGGATGGTCATGAGCCGCATCTTTCAGGCAGCGATGTCTCGTGCAGATACCCCGCTGGAAGAACGAAGAGATTTTTCGCTGTACATAGACGAATTTGATGAGTTTGCCACGGAGAGCTTTGAAGAGGTGCTGAGTGAGTCACGGAAATACGGACTCAATCTCACCCTCTCTTCCCAATCGCTCTCGACCCTGCCCCCTCGGGTAAAGGGAACCCTCTTCACCAATATTGTGAACCTGATCTCTTTTGCACTGACGGAAGAGGATGCTCCGATCGTCGCGAGTGAGCTCCAGCCATTAGTCGCGAAGCGAGATCTGATCGGTCTTTCAAAGGGGAACTTCTACATGAAGATGTCCGTTGAGTCCGAGGCACAGCCTGTCTTTTCGGGGAAGCTCTTTTCAGCAGAGGATCTCGCGGTGGAAGACCGAGGATACGGAGATGAGGCCCGCGCGCTTTCTCGCTCTCACTACTGTGTTCCCCGGGAGAAGGCCGTTGAGATTATCCGCGAGTGGGGCTCTTTTGGGTAAGCTCAGCGCGAATTTCTTCGAAAAAGGTGAGTGAGTTGGGGTTTGAGAGGGCCTCTCGGTTTGGAACGGCTCGTCCGCGAAGTACCGCTCGAACGGTAGCACTTGAGGTTTTGCCGCTCATCGTTTTCGGGAACTCTGGAGCAACGAAGATCTTCCAGGGGACATGTCGCGGACTCTCTTCTGTTTTTAATCGGTGTGAGATCTCTCGAATATCCTCCTCTGAGAGGGGGGCCTCGGTTGGTCGGGTGACAAAGAGAATGATCTTTTCATCACCATCTTCGACAATTGTCACAGCGAGCGCATCTCGGATGTCGGGAAACTGCAATACTTGACGGTAGATCTCGGCGGGACCTATTCGTACTCCGCCAGCATTCAGTACATCATCTGACCGCTCATGAACGACGACTCCGCCGTGCTCTCGGATCGTAATTCGGTCTGCGTGGTGCCATACGTTTGGATAGGTCTCAAAATACGCTGAGGCGTATCGCTCCCCATCTGGGTCTTCAACAAAGCCGAGAGGCATAGAGGGGAACGGTTCGGTGCAGACGAGTTCGCCCTGTTCTTCCGTGACTGAATTGCCGTCTGGATCAAAGGATTCCACGTGGTAGCCAAGGCTCCGACACTGGAGCTCTCCTCGATATACCGGAAGGAGAGGAGAGCCTAAGGCAAAGCACCCGACGATATCTGCTCCTCCTGAGATCGATGAGAGTCGAACACCTTCCGGGAAACGGGAAGAGAAATCATCGAACTGCTCCGGAAGCAGCGGCGCGCCGGTTGAGAGTACGGTGTGAAGTGATGGGAGGTGAAATTCTTCTCGTACTGGTATCGCGGCTTCCGTCAGGGCGCGGAGATATCCGGGATTGGTGCCGAAGACAGAGACCTGCTCACGTTCGGCCATCTCTAAAAGAGACCTCCCCTGATCAAGCAGGGGAAAGCCATCGTAGAGCACGACGCGCGCACCGAGTGAGAGGGAAGAGATCAGCCAGTTCCACATCATCCAGGCGCAGGTCGTTTGATAAAAAACAACGTCGTTTGCTCCGATGTTGGTGTGAAGGTGCAGTTCCTTCATATGCTCGAGCAGGGTGCCTCCAGCGCTGTGAATAATCCCCTTCGGTTTTCCGGTCGTTCCAGAGGTAAAGAGGTAGTAGAGGGGGTGTTTGAAGGGAAACGGTTGAAAGTCGATCTCTTGCGGCTCGTTCTTCCCCTTCGAAACGATCTCCTGGTATGAGAAATATTGGTCTCCATCGGAGGATGAGTGCTCTTCTTTTGGATCGTACGCAGTAACGATCACGGTGTGTACGGAGGGGAGTGCGGCGAGAAGTTCTCGCCCCTTTTCGGTGAGGGGGAACTCTCGCCCCTTGTAGAAATACCGATCGGTGATGATCACTACCTCCGGTGCGATCTGTGAGAACCGTTCTAGGATCCCTGTTGTCCCAAACTCAGGCGCAACAGAGCACCACCCCGCACCCAGAGAAGCGCCAGCAAGCATGGCCGCGATCGCCTCCGGTGTGTTTGCGGTAACGGCTGCAATGCGGCTTGTCTCTGTGACTCCTCGATCGCGAAAAAATGAGTGGAGGCGAGAGACGTGCAGATTCAGGTCATTCCAAGTGAGTCGGCGGAGGACCCGGTCTTCGCCGTAAAAGGTCACCGCCTCGTCGTCACTTTTTTGGTTGAGGAGGTTCTCGGCAAAGTTCAGAGTTGCTCCGACTCCCCACTGACTTTTTTGAAACGGGGTCGCTCTTCTGAGGAGCGGCTCTGATTCTGGAGGGAGGTTTCCACGGAGACCGCAGAACCGCCACACCTCGCGCCAGAATTGCTCGCCATTGCGGAGTGACCACTCATAGAGCGAGTGGTGGTCGTGTACTCCTTCCTGGTTCAATTCTAAAATGAAGTTTGAAAGATAAGATCTTTCGATCTGTTCTGCAGAGGGGGACCAGAGGGGAGGAGGGGAGTATGTGGGTGTTCGATTTGCCATTTTTCTTCTTGCTATACCGAGCAGGGAGCTTTTCCGTTGTTCGCGCCCTGATTTTCCTCCCTTTCTCTCGTTCTGGCGAGAAAAAAAATGTCGGGAATCGCTCTCATTTCCAGTTCCCTCCTTGATGCTATTCGCTGCATTGGATATGACAATGGCAACTCCAATGATTTTTTTGCTGTCGAGTGAACACCATTCTCTCTGATGGCCGATTGAGGATCACTTCCTTGAAGGTGTTCGGAAAGGGGCTGATAGTGATGATCAGGTACTTATCGTTTTCCTCCGAATACGGTACTGTTCGAGGGCGGAGTGAGTTTCATCCTCCTCAGTGCGTGGTCGCTAATGTGAAGAAGAAAATATCGTGTTAAGAAAAGTATTCCTGTTTTCCCTCGCCTGCTGCACCGTCTTTGTCCTTTTTCAAGGTGTCGCCTTTTTTCAGAAAGATGCAGCGCTTGCGCCAGCGGTGTTCGCGCAGGATTCCTCGCAGCCTGCTCCTGCGGGAAAGGGGGGCGAAGAGTATCCCGAGCAGGGGATTGCTGCCGGTGTGTGGAATGAGGGGCAGGCGGTGTTTTGGGATCTGCACCTTATCGATCACTTCCGATACTTCGGAGCACCAGAGCGAGCCCGAGGGTACAAGCCGGAACAACCTATTCCGTTTAGCCATGTTACCCACGTGAAAGAGAATCAGATGGAGTGTCAGTACTGTCACTGGTCTGTCGAGAAATCTTCGTATGCTGCGATACCAGAGGTCGAGACCTGTATGGGGTGTCACCGGTATATTTCGGGACGAACGGAAGAGCAGCAGGAGTGGATCACGAAGTTGCGAACGTATTGGGATAACTCTGGAGAGCCGTACGGGGAAAATGGTGAGAAGTCTGGGCTTGGTGCGCCGATCCCGTGGCAAAAAGTGCACGCGATGCCGAACTACATCAAGTTTAACCACAAGCGGCACGTGAAGGCTGGGGTAAGTTGTCATGCGTGTCACGGTCAGATTCCGGAGATGGAGGTGGTCGAGCGGGTGTCTTCGATGAAGATGGGATGGTGTATCGATTGCCACCGGCAGCAGGGATCTAGTATCGATTGCGCGACGTGTCACTATTAGACCGTGGGATGGGTTTAAGGAGTATGAAAGTGCGCAGGTATAACGGTCTAATAGTTAGTTGTCCCTTTGGGGAGCGTTGCGAAGCTGGGGCTTCTGCACGCAGCGGGATTAGACCGTGGGATGGGTTCGAGGAGTATGAAGGCACGCAGGTATAACGGTCTAATAGTTAGTTGTCCCTTTGGGGAGCGTTACGAAGCTGGGGCTTCTGCACGC
>JALEGQ010000012.1 GCA_022763385.1 bacterium | reverse complement strand
GGTGAAGTTTGAGACTTCCAAGGGAGATATCGTTCTAGACCTCACCCCCCAGGAAACGCCGGTGACGGTCGCAAATTTCGTGAATCTCGTTCAACGAGGCTACTACGATGGGCTTACCTTTCACCGGGTGATCGATGACTTTATGGTCCAAGGGGGAGACCCAAACGGAACTGGTGCTGGTGGTCCTGGATACGAGTTTGAGGATGAGTTCCGTGATAATCTGCGACACGACGGACCAGGAGTACTTTCCATGGCCAATAGAGGTCCGCGGACCAACGGAAGCCAGTTTTTTATCACCCATAAAGATACTCCGTGGCTTGATGGAAAGCATACGGTCTTCGGGAAGGTTTCTTCAGGAATGGAGGTGGTCAACTCCATTAAGCAGGGGGATGTCATCACGAAGGCCTCTGTTGTCGGTGGAGACGCCGAAGCGGTGCTCAGCGCCGAGTCTGAAAAAGTAACGCAGTGGAACACCGTACTCGATAAAAATTACCCCAAAAAGTAACCTTCGGGGTTTACTCGCTGCTGGGGAGGGCCCGAATCTCTTCTCCAGCAGCGAGCACCTCAAGAAACGCCTTCCCGTAGCGTTTCAGCTTACTCTCTCCAACGCCGCTCACTTCAAGCATCTCAGTTTCATTGCTCGGTCGAACGAGGACCATATCAATCAGGGTTTTGTCGTGAAAAATGACGTATGGTGGAACGCCCTGCTCTTTGGCAAGGGCGGTTCTCTTCTTCCGAAGTTCTTCATAGAGCAGCCGCTCTGGTTCCGAACGGAGCGTTTCGGGAACGAAGGCTCGTTTTTCTCGAGGCGTGTCCCTCTTTCGCTCGCGAGAGTGCTTCCGCTCAGGATCTTGTCGGAAGGTAAAGTTCTCTTCCCCCTTTAAAATCGGTTTCGAGCTTTCTGCGAGCGAGAGTCCACCGAAGTTCGCGATATCGTTCGTAATGTGTCCCGCTGCGATAAGTTGTCGAAAGATGGAGTGCCACTCTCGTTGACTCCGCTCTTTTCCCATCCCAAAGATCTGAAGTTGGGAGTGGCCGAACTGTTCGTGCCGAGGGGTGGCGTTTCCGCGGAGGAGATCGATCAGATACGCAGCTCCAAACCGTTGTCCGGTGCGATAGATCGCCGAGAGCGCAAGCTGTGCCTCTCGCAGCCCCTCCCACGTTGCAACGGGTTGGAGACAGGTGTCGCAATTCTCACACCGCTCCGGCGGAGTTTCGCCGAAATACTTGAGGATCACACTCCTGCGACACTTTACGGTCTCGCAGTATCCGAGGAGGGCGTTAAGCTTTCGGTGTTCAACGGCCTTGCGGCGCGGTTCGCTCTCTGAAGAGTCGATCATGCTGCGCATCTGGCTGATATCACCCATTCCGTAAGCAAGCCACGCCTTGGCGGGAAGCCCATCCCTTCCCGCTCTTCCGGTCTCTTGGTAGTAGGCCTCAACGCTTTTTGGAAGGTCCGTGTGGGCGACAAAACGCACGTCAGGCTTATCGATTCCCATCCCGAAGGCGATGGTAGCGACCACGATCACTCCCTCTTCTTGGAGAAAGCGATCTTGGTGTCTGGAACGAATCGTTGAGTCAAGGCCGGCGTGATAGGGAAGTGCCGTGAATCCTTCTTCCTGGAGCTTGTGCGCGATCTCTTCAGTCTTCTTTCGAGAGAGGCAGTACACAATCCCCGAGGAGTTCGACTCCTGTTTTCGAAGGAACTGAAGGAGCTGTTGAAAGAGTCCCTGTTTGAGTACGATCTCGTATGAGATATTTGGCCGATCAAAGCCACCGATGAACCGTTCTCCTCGCCCCAGGTGGAGTCGTTCGACAATTTCGTTTTGGGTGGGTTGATCTGCCGTGGCGGTGAGCGCTATTCGTGGAATATCCGGAAATGACTCGGCGAGCATGTCGAGCTGCATGTATTCAGGCCGAAAGTCATGCCCCCACTGAGAAACACAGTGAGCTTCGTCTATGGCAAAGAGCGCGAGGGGGACTGTTTTTAGGAGCTCCTGAGTTGGTTCCAAAAGGAGTCTTTCCGGGGCGACATAGAGCAGATCAAGGGTTCCCGCTCGAAGTTGGGCTTCGACCTCTCTTTTCTCTTCGGGAGTGCACGCTGAATTCAGCGCGGCGCAGGAGACACCGAGTTGGCGTAAGGCCTCTACCTGGTCTCTCATAAGAGCAATAAGAGGCGAGACCACGACACCGACTCCGGGACGAATCATCGACGGGATCTGGTAGCAGAGCGACTTCCCCGCACCGGTCGGCATGATAACGAGGGCATCGCCTCCTTCGATCACGTGATTAATGATGCGATGTTGATCTCCCCGAAAATCGGAGTATCCGAACACACCCTGTAAGGTCTGTAGAGCACTTTCTGTCTTCATCGATCCTCCTTACTGCTCAGGTGAGTCTGATACGTCTTCCAAATATCAATCTCTTCCACCTGCGATTCAAGAGTCTCATCTCCGATCGTGAGGTAAAGTGCTCCTTCCACAAAGCTGAGGTCCCACTGATTCCGTCGATTTTCTTGTTGATGGTGGAGACCTTCGAGAAAACGTTCGTCAAACAGGAAGAAACGGTAGTTTCGCACCCAGTTCTGTTTGCTCCCCTTTAAAAGCTGGCAGAAGTGATCTTTCTGAGATGGACGGAAAAAGTAAAATCGTACGTGAGGAATGTGTTCGAGTTTCTGAATCGTCTTAAGGGCCTTCTTCTGAACCTCTCCAACGTACCCCCACAGCTCGTATTCTCCCTGCGTATCCTTCGCCGAGATCATCGGTTGCTTCACATCATAGAGGCCATCGCCGAGAGCTGGCTGGAAGGCGAGGCAGTGGGCGTAACTGAGTACAGTGCAGAGAGTTCGTGAGAAGTCCTCTTCTTCCGGTCCGATTGAAAGTTGGATCCGAGCGGTATCGTACACGTTCTGTTCGCAGTCGTTGACCGAGAGTTCGTAAGTCTGGAGAAAGCGTTTCATGGGCGTACGACGAGGATTCTTGAGAGCTACCGGAGTTTGACATTATATCGCACTGGTATCCAGTTTCGGGCGCGACATTCGGTATTTGGACAGACGAAGGTCGGTTCATCGAGATTCGGGATAAGCGGACGCTGATATTTTACGTGGCATTCCCCACAGAGGATGATCACTTTTTGCGGAAAAACTTCAAAGTAGTAGGGGACGATAGCGTTCTTCTGTGCTGCTCGGTGTTCCCACTCCCTTCGTTTCTCTGGCGTCGGCTGCTTCATTCCGGAAATTATACGTGCCTGTATTTCATTATGTCGAACGGAGAAGTGCTACTGAGAGGCTGAGTACGTCGAAGAGGAAGTGGTAGATCATGAGGGGAACAAGCCGTTCCTTTGTGGCGATGTACGCGGTTCCGAACCCGAGGCCAACCCCGAAGAGCCCAATCGTGAGGAGGAGTCCCCAGGTGTGGAAATGGGCGAGAGAGAAGAGCAGTGCGCTCACGGTAACGGCAGTTGTATCTCGAGACCGTTGTGAGGTGAACGCCGGGATGCGGCGGAGGAAGCCGATTATGAGGGCACGGTAGATCCACTCCTCCGTAAGAGCTGCCCAGCAAGAGACGAGGAAGACGAAGCGCACGGCCTCACCGAAGGTTGGGGCTGGAAGGGGGGAGCCGGCGGAGCTCTCCTGAACGACCGTGTAGCTCTCTGTCGGAACGAGAAAGAGGATGACGATAAAGGGGAGACATCCGAGAGCAAAGGAGGTGTGGGTGAGAGAGAGCCCCCGTGAGAGTCGAGAGGTCACCACATAGCGGATCTGGTAGCGTACTCGGAGTGCTACCGCCAGTAGGGTGGCGAGACCGACCGTAACGGTTTGAACATCGATATCGTCGAGAGCCCCCTCGTTCTGAGAGAGGAGGGCCGCGAATGCGGGCAGTGTGCCGATCAGAAGGGCGACGAGCGCGGCCTTCCACGGCACGGTTGGTCGTGCTGACTCACGAGTATTCTCCCGGAGCGCACAGAAAAGCTGTGTGATCTGGCGGTACCCGATAAAGTGGAGGAGGGCTCGTTGCAACATGCGGCTGAGTATCGGCAGTTTTGCCGCAAAGGAGGAGTCGCCGCAGATAAAATCGGGGGACGGGGCAATATGTTGATATGATAGTATAATTTGAGACTTTCTCGGTGTCTCGGGGATTCTTTGTCTGTTTGGAGACCTTTCTGAAGTTTTGGTGCACTGGTATAGATATGCATGAGGAGCCGGGGGACGGCAGCGAGGAACAGGAAACGATGAAGAAGAGAACGATACGAGCAGGGCGGTTGGCGCTCATTATTTTTATCGCCCTTCTGCTCAGTGGTACCAATAAGTGTCAGGAGGATTACGTACTTCTCCGTACTCCATCACCATCCCCAACGGCCACTGCCACTGCCACCGCCACTCCGGATGACGATACCGTCGCCACACCCACGGCAACGCCGAATAATGATGATGAAGAGAACGATGACGACGATGACAGTGATGATGAGACGAGCACTTCAGGGGAGAGGTCGTTGACGGAGAGCCTCGTCGGAGGAGGCTTCCTGAGTGGCCTTCGTGAATTAAGTGCGGCGCAACGAGAAGCCGCGGGGCGCTCCCCTTCTCGGACAGCAAAGGGGGACGCCTCACCGCAGACGACCATTCCGAAGCTCACCTCCCTTGATCAACTCACCAGGGGGGGAGTCCCAGGAGCCGGTGGTAATTGGCTTGGAGAGCTGTATGCAGAAGAATCTCAGGGGCTTGCAGAGCTGGATCAGGATGGTGACGGATACAGCGATCTCCTTGAGATCGACAGTGGAAGTGACGAGCTGGACCCTGAGAGTCGCCCAGGGGTGACTCGGACGCAGTTGAAAGCTCGGCTGGTGCAGAGTGACAGTGATCTCGATGGCCTGCTCGACCGCGAGGAAGGAGAGCTTGGGGCCGTGGTTGGTGTTCGCGATAGCGATGGAGATGGTTTTTCTGATGGAAGTGAGCGGAAAGCGGGGACCAGTGTGGTGGATAGTTCGGATTTCCCAAAAGATAGCGACGGGGACGGCTTGGGAGATGAGTACGAGTTGCGGGTTGGCTTGAATCCGAACCTCGTAGATACCGATGGCGACCGGCTCGATGATGAGACCGAATCCATTGTTGGGAGCGATGGCCTTCAGAAGGACAGTGATCGCGACGGTATCTTCGATGGAGAAGAGGTGCGGCTCGGAAGCGATCCAACGGTGCCAGAATCACGGCGGTAGCGTTCTGCATCATAATGGAGCTCCCGGGATTATCGGGGTCCTTGCGCGTGAGAGGCGTCGCCCGTAAAATATTAAGAGTACTTGCGAATTTTTGGAGATTACCCATGCTTACTCGGCTTCTCGTCGTTCTCATCTCTGCGCTTCTTCTTTCCCACACAGCGATAGCTCAGCAGGCTGCCCGATTTGATGTGGACAGTGATGGGCTTTCAGAGATCACGCTCCTTTCCATCGACAGTGAGGGAAATGTTGACTGGCAGCTTCTCTCCTCGAGTAGTGAGTATTCGACGAGTCTTTCGGATGCTGATGATTTTGGCACCAACGGAGTCGGAGTTGCGGCGGCGGACTGGGACGGGGACGGTGCGGTTGAATTTGCTCATGTGCGGCGGGTCTCTGGTCAGAATAAATTGAGGTGGACAGTCCAGAGCGGAGGAGACTCGGAGACATTAAATTTTGGTGCGCGGAATGCGCTGGCGATCGCTGGATTTGACATCGATGGCGATGGGGCTGACGCGGTAACCGTTCAGAAGAATGGAAGAGTCGCGTTTATACTGAATCCCTTCGCTGGAGGTTCGCAGGTAGAGAGCTTTCGACTTCCGAGAAGGTGGACCCGCCTGGTGCGAGGCGGAAAGGCGGAAGCAGGGTATTACACTGATTCAGATGGTGCCTACCTCGTGGTGGCATACCGCTCCCGGGGACGGGCCGGGCGGTACCGAGTGGGAATCCACAACTTTCGGAATGGTTCGCAGAGCACGGTTGCACTGAGCTCAGTGCCTCGCGGGAGGTTGATTGAAGTGGTGGAGATCTTGGGAGGCGACGGCGAGCCGAGACTCCTCTTGCACGAGCAGCTCTCTCGTTCACAAGCGCGGGTACGAATATTTTCACTTGATGGAGATCTCCTCTTCGGCGACACCTATTCCGGGAACGCCGTGATTGTGGGGAGCTACATCTCGGGTGCTACCGGCGAACAGTTCGCCGTTCAAAATGGCACGTCGCTACAGGTCGTTGCTCCCTTTGGAGGCACGAGTGGAACCATTACCGTGCCGTCGGGGATTGTGGCTGACCTGGCGAATATCAATCAGTTCTCCGCGAACGCCGGTTCAGGTGGAAGTGGAGGCGGAGGAAGCAATCCCGGTTTAAGTTCTGTCTGCCCAAATATCTCGGACTTTGGAGGCGGGAAGCTCTGGAAGCCGGATTCGGATGTGAGTGATAATCGTGGCGGAAAGCCGGTACTCCTCCTCACCGGAGGGAACAAGACCTCTCGGGGGCCGCGTAAGGTGTACGATAGTCAGGGAAATGTGGTCTGCAGTGGGATGACCTTTAAGTCCAGTAGTATCCCTGGGGTGAATAAGGGAGCTGATCACTACTATGCCGGTTGGGTCGGTGGATGTAGCCTCTCTGGTGGACAGATGGCGGCTCGTGCTCGGGCAAATACCGGAAGCTCAAATGTCTGGGTTCAGTGGAAAACAAATTCCTGCCTCCGCGTCGGAAACCCGGATGAGCGCCACGGGGGAATTTAGGAGGAATTCAGGACGGGCTCCCTGACTTGTTTCGTGAGGACTCTCTCGTTAGTATCTCCTCATGAAAAGAGGCGACGAGAAGACGACTGAAGGGGGGACGCGAAGCGCGTCCGCATCGGGTGTATCCGAGTATAATCAGCAGGCCCTCCGGAAGGCGCGACGACGGGTGTGGGCTCGGCGAGCTCCGCGGGTGATCCTTGTTCTGCTGGTCGTCGGTATCACGACCGCGTTTGCGATGTCCTATCTCGCAAACATGCCTCGCGAACGGTTTGCTCGGGGGTACAAGTATCTCGAGCGGGTATGGCTCGGTGCCGAGACCGTCGCCGAGATGACGAGGCTGAAGCTTGCTGCTGAGCCGGAAGACCTGAAGAACACAAGACTTCCCGTTGCCGAAATCTACATCAAGGGGAAGCGGCTGGATCGATTGACAGAGGCCCTCCCGAATACCGATGTCTCTCCCGAGAAAGCAAAGATAAAACTTGGAGACAAAAGCTTTAGTGGAAAGGTTCGGTTCCGCGGTGATTCTATCAACCACTGGGCCTACCCGAATCGTTCGTGGCGGATAGAGCTCAAGGATGGAGATTTCTATCGTGGAATGCAGCATGTAAATCTTAATGTGCCACGGGTAGAGACCCAGATGGCAAATTGGCTTGGGTACCGACTCGCAAAGGACATGGGGGGATTGATCGCTCCTCACGCCGAGAACGTTCACTTTCGACTCAACCGTCAGTTCGATGGTGTCCGCCTCCTCTTAGAGCAGCCAAACCAAGATATGCTCCGTCGGCGGTATTTCCCCCCGGGAAAGATCTTCGTCGGTGATATCGGTTCTGAGCAGATCTATGGAGGTGTTCCGCGAAAATTACTCTACAGCGATCCGACTGGGTGGGGCGTGCGAGCTCCGGGAAACGATATCTCTCGTGATGAGATCGAGGACCTTATTGCAACCCTTCGGCGAGACGAGGACCCCTATGCTTTTTACGACGCCTTTCGTTCGCTCGTTGATGTCGAAGCCCTTACGAAGTACATGGCGTTGCTCGAACTCGTCGGCTCGGTACACGTCGATGAAACGCACAACGGGAAGCTCTACTTTCACCCTCACCTCGGACGATTCCAACCGATCGTGTGGGATACTGTCGCCTATATGTGGGGGAATGCGTTTGACCTTGATATCGGAGTGAATCGACTCTTTCGAGTCGTACTCCAGAACCCAGCCCTGCGTGCCATGAAGGATCGCCATCTCTGGAACGCCGTATACGGTGAACAGGTTGGCGGCAATGCTCTTGATGCCAAGAGCATCGTTGAGAAGATCGAGCAAGAGGCAGAGCGCCTCCGGCCCGACATGTACGCCTTTGCGTTTAAGCTTCACGCCAATGATAAGGGGATTCGTCACCTATCGAATAGAGATTTCGATGAGGCCGTTGAGCAGTTGAAACAGACGGTACGAGATCGCGACGAAAAGATTCGCACCCACCTCGGGCCCACAGAGGCGAGTTATACGCTCTCTTCCGTTGGGGCAGGAGAGCACACGCTCCTCGTTCGAGTGGCCTCACCGGTGGGAGCCCAACTGGAGTCAGTACGACTCTCTTCGGCTTCACCACTGAAGCAGGCGCCACGACTCGTGAGGGAGATTCCCCTTGAAGGTGGTCGTCTCGCCGAGACCGTTGCGGTGCCGGCGGTGCGGAGTGAAGACGGCAGTTACCGTGTGGTCTTGGGAGACCATCTCTTTTCAAAGCGTCGGTTTGTAAAGCGAAAGGCTGCGGAGGTGGTGCCTGCAACGTACCGCTACCGCATCCTGGGCCTTCCGAGCACCGCTCAGGTTGAACTTGAAGCAACCCACCCCTTTTCGGGAAAGAAGGTCGTCATTCCAGCCGCAAGTGGGGAAGAGATCGCAGGAGATGCTGGTAGTAAGCCCTTTGCGAGTTGGTGGGATCCTGAGACCTTTGCTGCCGGAGAAGAGGTGCGGTGGTCCGGAACGGTCCGTCTCCAGCAATCACGGGTCTTTGGGCCCCGTGATTCGCTCGTTGTTGCTGCTGGAACAGAGCTCCTGCTCGGAGAGGGGGTCTCGCTCTACCTGAACGGAACCTCGGTTCAGTTTGAGGGGAGTGAATCCCGTCCGATTACCGTAAGGTCAGCCGTTGAGGGAAAACGGTGGGGTACGATTGCCCTCCGTGATGTGCCGAAGGGCGAGTTTCGTCATGTGAAGCTCTCTGGAGGTACCTTTGATACCTTTGACCACGTGCGGTACGAGGGACTGCTGGCGGTGCACGGAGGAGAGGTACTCGCGGAGTACCTTGAGACTGAGGGCAACTACCTCTCCGCAAAGTCTGGTCGGCTGACCATTCGGAACTCAACAGTTCGCTCTCCCTTTCCTTTTGTCGTGAAAGCTGAGAACGCCATCGTCCGTGAGATCGAGGTGAACCATGAGCGGACACCAGCTCTTCACTCCCGTGCTCTTCTCACCGAACCTGGGGTGGGAACACCGAAGCGGGCGGAACGTGAGTATAAGTTCTCTGTCCGCTCAGCTGATGGTTCGGAGCGCGACCTGATGGATGTGGCGCAAGCCATACGGAGCGCCCTCGAACGTCGAGGCTCCGATCGCTCGGTGTGGAATGCTCCCCGGTTGGTTGATGGAGATTACTACGTTGACGACGATGCGGAGGATTTTCTTTTTCGGGATGTCTATTTTGATACCGAGGAAGGACTGGCCTACAAAAACAGTATCTCTTATCGGTACCGCAATCGGTACAAGAGTTGGAAGCGGTATAAGAAGCACATCAAGGACCAAGATTGGCCGGAGTTGTGGCCGTACCGACTCGAGTTTCAGGCGAAGGTCGATCGAAAAGAGTTGGGGGGAGGCTTTAGCACCGTTCAGGAAGCTCGCTTTGAATTTCGTGATGCGTCGTCGCCTTTTAGTCCAACAAAGCGACCTCCTGATGCTCCGTGGCGAGAGAGTGAGTTTCTTCGGTACTTTGAGTCCGGTCGATACCAGGGGATGACGACCTACCCCGCGCAAGAGGTGATGAGAGTGCTCTCCGATCAATTCGAGGGAGAGACGCTCGAATTTCAGCCGGAGCTTGTACTCGTGACCGAGCGTTTCCGTCAGCACCTGAACATTCCTTCGCAGTTCGGTTCGGGACCGAACCCGGAGCAGTCCTTTATCATCAGCCTTGATAAATCCCGGGTGTATGAAGGGAAGCGGTATCTTCAGTATCTTCAAGATGAATATCAGGGGATTAAGTATACGAGAAAGCCAGCGAGTCTCGGAGCAATCGTTGAGATTGAGGTGGAGTTTGAACGGAATGTCTCAGACGTACTTGATAAGAAGATCGCGGTAACGGAGGGCGAAGAGAGAGCGCAGCTCCAAGCCGTGCGAGATGCGTTTCTTCGGGATCAGGAAGCGATTATGTTGGTAGTAAAAGAAGAGCTCGACAACGAAGGGCTACTCGTATCTCACGCCAACAAGAGCAAATACGTGCAGGCCTACGAGCTCGCACGGCTCGGATCGCAGTAGTGCTTCAAAAGAAAGACGAGTGTGATGCGAGAAAGTGGCGAGGTGTTCGCATTTCAGGCGGAGGGCTTTTCTTCGACGTCCTCGACGAGTACGCGGGAAATGGTGACAACGGAAAGTGTCGGCTCGTCTGCG
>JALEGQ010000124.1 GCA_022763385.1 bacterium | reverse complement strand
TGGCCTCCTGATCTGAATATCATCTTGCAATGACATTCTTACTACGATCAGGAGGTTTTTCTATAATTTACACCCACAGATTCTGGCGAAGCTCCTATTTTGGAAGGTATGGAGATACGATAGTAGTTTTGCTTTGCGGTGGCGATAAGAGCACTCAAGAAAAAGACATTGAGTTAGCAAAGCAATATTGGAAAAAATATAAGGAGAAGAAAGATGACACGTTATTATGAGGACTTTCTCAAGGAGCAGCTAGAAGATCCTGAAGAGGCGATAGGATATTTAGAGGCCTGTCTTGAAGAGGGCTTCGATGTCTTTCTGCTTGCTCTACGTGACGTTGCTAAAGCTTACGGTAGTTTGACTCAGTTTGCTGATGATGCCGATATTTCACGCAGGGCTTTGTACAAAATGTTATCTGAAGATGGAAATCCTACGATTGCAAATCTAACAAGTGTTTTGGATGCACTTGGGGCTACTCTTGGTAAGAAGCTTAGTCTTTCACTTAAGATCGAGGGGACTGAAGCGGCATAAGTAATACACTTTTTGGAATGCGGTGCTGGTGCTCTACCGAGTAGGCAAGGAGATTCTCAGTTTTAGCGATTCCTGGCCAGCGCTCTGGTATTGGAGTTCGGTGTGGTAGCGGGTGGTGATCTCACGGATTCGGTCGAATCGGCTGCTGAGTTGGAGTCCTGATTCGGCGTGGTTCGGTTCGCCGTACTGTTTCTCTTCTCGTTGTGAGTCGAGGTCGAGGAGGGGGAGCATCTTGGCTCTGGCGACGGAGTGGGCGCTCATGGTGAGGCGGAGTTCTTCCTCGCCTCCTGCCGTTGAGACGGAAGAGGCCTCTACGAGGATCTCTCCGTTGCCGGAAACGAAGCCGATCAGGGAGAAGAGCATGTGGCCGACGAGCTGAAACATATCACCGAAAGAAACGGCAGCTTGGGCTTCTTCGGGAATGTTGATCCGAAGGGAGAGTTCCGGAGGGGTTACCGGATCGAGATACTCAAGGAGCGAGGTGACGACGGCGTTCAGGGTGACCTGGGGGGAGTTCTCTCCTAAGAGCCGCTCGATCTGGCGGTAGGGGCCAACAACGATTCCGTTGGAGGTTTTTTGGAGGTTCGAGTGCGCACTCGCCGCAGAGAGGAGCGCCATCGATTCTAATTGGGTGATGCGAGAGATGCGGTCTTGGAGGAATCGGTTCTTCATCTGGGCAGAGAGGAGGAGTGCGTATCCGCGGACCTCTCCGGAGGGAGAGAGGAATCGACTGATCTTTCCATCCCAGAGATCCTGGAGGCCGTGGGCGGTCTCAAGAGCGATCGGTTTTGAAAGCGGTTGGGGAGCGCTGCTGCCCTCTCTCCAGGAGTCTGCATGAAGCTCAGGGAGGGCGGCGAATTGGGACGAGAGGTTGCGGCAATATTCGGTTACCCTTCCGTCGTCAGCCCCCTTTAGGCCGAGAAGTTCGTAGGCGGCAGCGTTGAGCCACCGGACGGTTCCCTGCTCCGAAAGGACGAGTATCGGTTGAGGGGCGAGTGAGAACGTTTCAAAGATGCTTGTTTCGCTCTCGAGTGTGGTTCTTGCCTGTTCGAGGAGGCTCCTCCGTCGCCGTCTCCGGTCCAAGAGGCCTTGAAGGGCGAGGATGATATCTTCCGGAGGGGTGAACTCTGGGAGGAGGAGGTCGAGGCCGACTTCGTAGAGTCGTGAGTGGAAGTGTGATCGGGCGCCGCCAGAGATGACGAGTACCGGCATGTCCTCGAGATCTCCCTGGTTTCGGATCTCGGTAATCGCCTCAAGTTGGGCCTCTCCCGTGGTGCCGAAGTTCGGTGCAAAGACGATGGCGTTGAAGCTCTTCAGCTCCACATCTTCCAGGTATCGGAGTTCCTCGAGGTTCTTGACCGTCTGCACGGTGCTGACCTCTGTTGCAAGTAGCTCCTGGAGGGACTCTGAGCCAGAGGCGGTGGTGACCTGTCTATCGATGGCGCTCGCGGTGAAGAGCGCTATGGAGAGATTCGGGAGTGTTCGTTTCATGGGGTACTTCGGTATTACATGCTAACTGCTCTTCGGCCATAACTGAAAGCCCCTGGGGATGAAAATGTTCCTTCCTCCAGCTGAGATTCTTTCGGGATCTCAATGGTATGCCTCGGTTTTGACTCCTCTTCCTCCTGTCCCTTTACGGGTTTGCAATATTCATACCGCTCGATATGCTCCCGTCTGAAGCAACCGGAACGGGCCTTTTCGCTTCTCCGTGGGGTACGTACGGTGTCTCTGGGGACAGGCACTGTGCTATGGTGCCGATTTGGGTGTATCGGAGCCTCAAGTGTCCCCTGAGGCGAGCAGAGAGAGGAGAGAGGAGATGAGGTGTCTTGTTACGGGAGCTGCGGGGTTCGTCGGGTCGTCGATTGCGAGACGCTTACTCTCTGATGGTCATGAGGTGGTTGGTATCGACTGCTTTGTTGACTACTACCCTCGTTCGATTAAGAACGAGAATCTGACAGAGCTGCTCGATCACGAACGGTTTACTTTTTATGAGGAAGACCTCGCTCAGTTTGAGCTGACGCAGGATGAGGGGGGATACGACTGGATCTTTCATCAGGCCGCGCAGGCTGGAGTTCGTGCGAGTTGGGGAAGTTACTTCGAGACGTATACCCGGAATAATATCCTCGTTACTCAGCGAATTCTTGAATATCTTCGGGAACACGATCCGGAGCGGCGAACGCGGCTCGTCTATGCTTCCAGCTCTTCGGTATACGGTAACGCCGAGTGTTACCCCACCTCAGAAGAAGTTATTCCATCTCCGGTGAGTCCGTATGGGGTGACGAAGCTCGCCGCAGAGCACCTCTGTCGCTTGTATGCCTCTGAGTTTGGGGTCCCGACGGTTTCACTGCGCTATTTTACCGTTTTTGGGCCACGACAACGCCCGGATATGGCCTTTCACCGCTTTTGTAAGGCGGCGCTGCGAGACGATGAGATCACGCTCTACGGTGATGGAGAGCAGTCGCGAGATTTTACCTACATCAGTGATAT
Source organism: bacterium (assembly GCA_022763385.1). Lineage (GTDB taxonomy): Bacteria > Bdellovibrionota_C > UBA2361 > UBA2361 > RFPC01 > RFPC01. The sequence continues at coordinate 3,441 of JALEGQ010000124.1, read as the reverse complement.
CGTCGAGGCGAATATTCGGGCAGCAGAGAAGGGGAAGCCGGGCTCTGTGCTGAATGTTGGCGGGGGTGAAGTGGTGACGGTGAACGAGGTCCTCGGTCATCTTTCGGAGCTCATTGGAAAGCCGCTTCGGATCTCACGACAGGAGCGGCAGGCGGGGGATGCTCGTCACACGAGCGCTGATACCACCAGGGCTCAAGCAGAGATCGATTACTCTCCAGAGGTTTCGGTCTTTGAGGGATTGAAGCGAGAGCTTCAGTGGGTGGAGTCGAACTTGGCGTTGCTCACCGACTCGGCATCGTAGGGGAGATCTGCGTCGGTGAAGATTCTCCTCGTTCAAACGGCATTTCTCGGTGATATCGTGCTCTCAACCCCGGTCTTTGATGCCGTGGGAGAGCTGTACCCGGATGCTCAGGTGGATCTTCTCACTACGGCTGGTGGACGAGCGCTGCTGACCGGAGATGCTCGTTTCCACACGATCCACACGGTTCCAAAAGGAAAGGAGAAGGCAAAGGTGCACGCTACCTTCGCCCTGGCGCGGCTTCTTCGGAAGGAGCGGTATGATGTTGTTTTTAGTCTTCACCGTTCGTTTCGGACAGCGCTTCTGCTCTTTCTCGCCCGAATCCCGCGGCGGGTTGGATTTCACGATGCGGCGGCACCGTGGTTCTATACGGAACGAGAGCCACGAGAGCGTCAAGAGCACGCGGTGCTCCGTTTTCTCTCTCTCCTCGCCTCTGAGTGGCGGAAGAGCGGGAGTCCTATCGAAGAATTGTATGAGAGGGGACTTTCACTTCCAGCAGATCCGGGAGAGGTGTCACTGACTCAAGGTTCGCCGGTCGTGCTCGTTCCGGGGAGCGCGTGGAAGACGAAACAGTGGAACTGGAGAAATTACCTCTCTCTTGCAACGTTACTGTGTGACGCTGGGTACTCGGTCGTGTTGGCAGGAAGCCGGGAAGAGCGCTCGCTCTGCGAACGGATTCATGCAGCGGAGCCGCGTGCTGCGGTGGTCGCTGGAGCGGTGGACTTGCAGGGATTCGTCGCGCTCGTTCGGCGTGCTGCTGGTGTGATCTGTAATGATTCATTTGCTCTTCATGTCGCATCTGAGGCTCAGGTCCCGACGGTTGGGATCTTTTGTGCGACCTCTCCCTCCTTCGGTTTTGGCCCGTGGAAGAATCCGCGGGCGGTGACGGTCGAGAAGCAGGGGCTGTGGTGTAAGCCGTGTTCTCGACACGGCCAACAACGGTGTCCGACCGCGAGTGAGAGCTGTATGCGCGATCTCTCTCCACCGGAGGTGTTCTCAGCTTTTCGTGCGGTTTCGTCTTCTCCTGCGGTGCGCCTTCCGGATAGTGCGTGCCGATCACTGGGGGGGATATGAGGAGTCAGCACGAGGAAAGAGCAGAAGTTTCTTCGAGGGGGGAGAGGGGGTCATTTTCGCGACGAGAGAGGGAGTGCCCCGCGCTCCATGACCCAGATCTCCTCTTGCCATTTTTCGAGTACACCCTCGGTGAGTATCGGTTTAACAGTTGCTCTCCTGACGAGTCGCGGGAGTCTCTTGAGCTCATGGTCGCGGCTTCGCGTCAGAAGCCGGAGCCGGTAAAGCAGGCGCTTGGGGGAAGAGCAACTCTGATTTCGTTTCGAGGTCTTCGGGGTGAAAAGGAGTATGTGCTCAAGTCGTATCGACGAGGTGGATTTTTTCGTCACCTCCTTCCCCGTGGAGTCTTTTTCGGATGTGGCGAGGAGCGATCTTATAGAGAGTGGCGTGCCATGCTCACTGCTCAGCATCTTGGAGTCACTGTTCCAACAGCTTTTGGCACATTAGTGCGTGGGAGTCGGATTCGTCGGGAGTGGCTTGCGATGGAGACCTTGCCTCCTCATGAGACCCTTGCGTCACTGTGTGGGCGGGGGAACATGGGGCGCGAGAGTTCCGTTGGGAGTGAGGACCTTGTGGAGCTGACGCTTCAAGAGGTGGTGAGACAGATAGAGATCCTTATTGATGCTCGGATCTTGCACGTGGATCTTCACCCCGGGAATGTTCTTCGCTCCCAGCAGGGGGTTACCTATATCATCGACTTTGACCACGCTAAGAGGGTGGTTGAGTCTCCGAAACAGCTTCGCGAACGGTATATTCGACGGTGGAGAAGGGCGGTGATTAAGCACGAGCTGCCAGAGTTTCTCTCGGAGGTGTTCTGTTCGCTCCTCCGAACGCGTGAGCCGAGAGAAGCAGAGGAAGCTGGGGAGGAGGAGTCCTGATCATGGGTGAGCGGGAGAGGATTCCAGAGGGGGCTCGGGTACTGGTGGTGCTCACCGGTTCGCTGGGTGATATCGCCCGGGGGCTTGTTGTTCCGAGTTTGCTGAAGGAAGTCCGCGGTGATCTTTCGGTGTCCTGGCTGGTAGAAGAGAAGTGGCGCTCAGTGGTAGCGCTTTCTCCGGTGGTGGATCACGTGATCAGTTACCATCGGCGTGACCCGTGGTGGGGAATGCCACGGTTGTGGAGGGAGCTTCGTCGGGAAGCTCCTTTTTACTGTGCGCTTGATCTTCAACGGCACCTCAAGAGTGGAGCGTTTACCTATGCGAGTGGTGCACCGCGGCGCATCGGTTTTGCGAAGGGTGACGGAAAGGAGGGGAATTGGCTCTTTCAAACGGACTTTATTTCGCCGTGCAACATGAAGGAGTCAAAGGTCTTTCACTACCGTGCCTTTGTCGAGAAGCTCTTGGAGGGAGAGGATTCAGGGGTTCGTGAGCAGCTCGCGGGTCTTCCGGAACGGTTCGCGCTAGATCGGGAGAGAGCACAGCACGCCTTTCAAGAGCGGTGTCATGCCCTGTCTCTTCCGCTCTCCCCGGAGCAGCGGTATGTCGTGGCGGTTCTTGGGTCCTCTTGGGAGTCAAAGGATTGGACTCTTGAGGGATATGCACAGACCCTTCGTCTTTTTCTCAGGAGGAACCCAACGCATCAGATCCTCTTACTCGGTGATTCCTCTCAGGTTTCGGTGGGGAGGAGTCTGGCGGAAGTTGAGACGAGTCGCATTCGAAGTCTTGCTGGAGAGACCTCACTCGTTGAGCTTATTGGAGCGCTTTCTTCCGCGGAAGGTGCCTTTGGTCCCGATACCGGGTCGGGGCACCTCGCGAGTGCCGTCGGAACACCGTATGTTGGCCTCTTTGGTCCGACGGATCCGCGGCGGGTTGCTCCTTTCGGAACGGAAGCGCTGCAACTCTCGTCTCTGGTTCCGTGTAGACCGTGCGCCCGCCGTCGGTGTCCGGGGTTGGACCGGGCGTGCATGCGATTAATCTCTCCGGCAGCCGTTTCGGAGAAACTTTCCGCAGTGATTTCCGGCGAGGACTTGCGGCAGAGCGAATACAGGCGATAGGCTTTTGGGTGTTCCGAGAAGTCTGTACGAAGGCAGTTCCGATGACGAAAGAAAGTCGTATTACACAGTCTGAACCCTC